>CAJTXF010000123.1 GCA_910580045.1 uncultured Eubacteriales bacterium | reverse complement strand
ACTCGGTGTTCTCCAAGGGGACGATTGAGTTTAGATTATTTAACTCTACGCTCCACGCCGGTGAAATAAAGTCCTATATCCAGCTGTGCATGGCAATCAGCCACCAGGCGCTGGTGCAGAAGTCGGCCTCGCGCATCAAGACACAGAGCAGCAATGAGAAATACACCTTCCGGGTTTGGCTGCTGCGGCTGGGGCTGATCGGCGATGAGTTCAAGACGGCGCGGCACCATCTGCTGAAGAATCTGGACGGCAATATTGCGTGGAAAGACCCTGCCCAGGCCGAGGCTCAGAAACAGCGGCTGGCTGAGAAAAGGCTGGCGGAATCCGTTGCCCAGGCTATGGAACTGGCGCCTGTTCCTCCAATTTCGGAGGAAGATGAAGCGCAGGATGAATCAGAAGAACCTCGAATGAGTATGTGAAAGGATGAGAGAATTGGCTAAAAAATTATACGTTGCCTATGGCAGCAATCTCAATAAGGGGCAGATGAAGTACCGCTGTCCCACGGCGAAATATGTTGGCACAGGTGAGCTGCAGGGCTATGAATTGCAGTTCAAGGGCCGGGAGCGTTCGGCCTTTGCTACCATTGGCCGCAAGGATGGGGCCTCTGTTCCCGTGGGGCTCTGGGAAATCCAGACCAGGGACGAGAGGGCTTTGGATATGTATGAGGGCTTTCCCAGCCACTATTTCAAGCGGGATGTGCAGGTACAGATGGGTGGCCAGGAGGTCAGCGCCATGGTGTATATCATGAACCCCCGCATGAATTTCAATCTGCCGTCCCCAAGTTACTACGCTACCGTGCGTCAGGGCTACAAGGATTGCGGCCTGGACACTGCCGCACTGGAAAAGGCTTTGCAGAGCAGTACCCAGCACTATTACGATGTTGCTTCGATGTACCAGCAGCAATCCCTGTTCGATTATGACGAGGATGAGTTGGAGGAAGATGAGGATTTGGAGGATGAAGAAGATGAGTGGGAGGACGTGGACGATGATGAGGACGAGAGTGAGGGGTACGATTTTCACTTTCATATGTGAGGGGGCACGATGATGAATCGCGTTAAGGAAGTGAAAAAAGCGCTGGGTGCCGAGTATGTGTACCAGCGGTTCATGACGGAGAGGGAGGTGTCCCGCCTGCGGCGGCAGGCTCCCCAGCACATGGATGATACCATCGCCGCCAGCCTGACCGTGGGCTGTATGAAGATAAACGCGGTACTGTTTCTGTCGGATGTTACTCTGCGACTGGGGTATGATGTGTACGTCAAGGACTCCCCCGGCTCCTCAGAGTGGATTTGTTTTGACTGCCCCAGCGATCGCGCCAGCCTGAAAGAGTCCGATATGCTGGCGGTGCTGGATAGGATCGTCGCGGAGAACGACCTCTCCTATACCGAGTGCTGCTTTGAGCGGTTGGAGGGCATTATGCCGCCGGACAAGAAAATCGGATAGGACTTGCCAGCAGGGTCGGCCCGTGTTGCCCAACCTGTGGCCCCGTGCCGGGGCTTGCGGGGCTGGGTCGGGAAAACACTCGGCCCTGCACCGGCGCAGGCCGTGTTGGGCCAGCGTGGGGCTGGTTTGGACAAGTCCCAGAATCGCTGGTTTTGGGGCGGTTTCGGCAAGGTCGAAATGCAAGCGGGAGAAAGTGAGGTGGGTTGCGCTGCACCCACCTCACGGTTCACAGCGCCCGGCAATGCCGGTCGCTTCGGGAGTCTTCGGGCTTCTGACCATGGAAATTTCAGGGTGGGTTGCTGTTGGAGGTATCAGCAGTATGGGTGGGTTGCAATGCAGGAAAAGGCCGGTAATACGACGTTTTGAGTACAGTTGCGGCTGAAAGGAAGTGAAATTATGCCTGCGCCAAAAGGCAAGAAAAAATTTTTACTATGGGCGTATCCAAGTACGCTGGAGCTCGTTAAAAACAACTATCGCATAGACAAGAGTAAAAGCCAGTCGGAATTTATTGATCGGGCAATCTGCTATTACGTTGGTCACGTCACAGCGGATGAGGATACTTCGTACCTGCCCAACGCACTCCTCTCCAATATGAGGAGCATTGTGGCTGAGAGTGATAACCGTCATAGCAAAATGATTTTCAAATTGGCGGTGGAACTGGCCATGCTCATGAATGTGGTTGCCGCCAGCAATGAGATCGACGAGATTTCTCTGGCCCGTCTGCGCGGGGAATGCGTCCAGGAGGTAAAACGGCTCAACGGCAATTTCAGTTTTGAGGATGCGATCGAGTGGCAAAGTTAGTTACCAAATTCAAATATCTCAAGCCGGGCGCTCGTCAGGGGCGCGGCGGGTATGCAAAATATATTGCTATCCGTGATGGTGTGGAGAAAATCGATGACAGCAAACGGTTCGCTCCCACTACTTGGAATCAGAAACAGTTGATTAATAAGATCCTGCGTGATTTTCCTGATACAAAAGAGATGCTGGAATATGAGGACTACCTGCAGAAACAGACGGTAGAATCTGCATCCGAGTTCATCTCCCGCGCTATTGAGGACAACGCCGCTGTCGCACTGAATGCCAAGACCTATGCAGACTATATTGCCACCCGCCCTCGTGCTGAACGGTTTGGCTCTCATGGACTGTTTACGGATGATGGTGTGAAGGTAAATCTTGCAAAGGTGTCGCAGGAGCTCAATGAGTATGGCGGCAACGTGTGGACAGTGATTATTTCCCTCCGGCGTGAAGATGCAGAACGGCTCGGCTTTGACAACGGTTCCCGCTGGCGGGATATGCTGCGCACTCAGACCCAAGCGCTCTCTGAAAACCTGCGCATTCCCATGGGTCACCTGAAATGGTTTGCGGCTTTTCACAATGAATCGCACCACCCTCATGTGCATCTTATTGCGTACTCCACAGTAGAGAGTGAGGGCTATCTCACCAAGCAAGGTGTGCAAAAATTGCGCTCCTCTTTTGCGAAAGATATTTTTGCCCAAGATTTATTGTGCATCTATGAAAAGCAGACGGAGCATAGGAACCGGCTGCGCTCTGAAAGCCGCGATGTGCTTGCTAAAATTGTCTCTCAGATAAATGCGGGCGAGTATTCCAATCCGCAGCTTGAAGAATTATTGTTGCAGCTTGCACGGCGGTTGTCCCGCACTAAGGGCAAAAAGGTATATGGGTATCTGAAAGCTGACGTAAAAGCCATTGTTGATTCCATCGTGGATGAATTGGCAAAGGATAATCGTATCTCCACGCTTTACGATTTATGGTATGAGCAAAGAGAAAATGTGCTGCGCACCTATAACAGCAATCTGCCTGAGCGGGTTCAGTTGTCGCAGAACAAAGAATTCAAATCTATTAAGAACGCCATTATCCAGGCGGCTATGAATCTGGTGCTGGATAGTCAGCAGGAACAAGGCGTGGCTGAAGATGATGTTGAAATCCAAAGCCAACACTCCCCCATGGCTGGCAACGCTGGTATCGGCATGAACGCCCTGCGCCTGCTACAGCAGACCAGTCAGATCCTGCAAAATGAGGTTCGGCCTATCTATCAAGACAAGCGTGTCGACCGCAAGCTGTGCCGAAAGATCAGCGAGAAAAAACAGGCGCAAGGGTTACGGCAGGGGTAAAATTATGTGTGAGTTTTTATAAAATTTTCTGTAGGTTTGCCCACTCGATTTCACTGGATTTATGGCAATGGATTGGGCATGATTGTGGTAGGAGGTGGCACTATGAAAATACTTGATATGCTCTACGATGGCCAAATCTATCCAGCCGAATCCGTTAAGCCCGCAACAGAAAAGTACCAGCGGCTTAATGAAGAAAAGCAAAGGCTGATGGACGAACTGCGTGAGAAGTTGTCTGGCGATGACCAACAGCAGTTGGACCGGATCGATGAATTGTCCGATGGAATCTGCGACGAGGAATGCCGGTGTATGTTCGCGGAGGGTGTGCGCTTCGGCGTGGGCTTGATGAAGGAACTAGGCGAAATGGACAAGCAAGACAAGTAGAAATTTTGAAAGAGGATGCCGCGCCGCAGGGTGCGGCTTTTCTCTTGGAAAGGAGATCAATGTCAGGATATATTCAATTTACAGACGAACAGAAAGAAAAAGCAAGGCGCACAGATTTAGCTGGCCTGCTCCGCAGCCAGGGTGAAACTTTACGCAAATCCGGCTCGGAGTTGGAGTGGCTGGATGGTTCGCAAAAAGTTACCATCCGGGGTAACCTATGGTTTCACCAGTACGAGCAGGTGGGCGGCGATTCCATCGACTTCGTGAGAAAATTCTACCAAAAATCTTACCCGGAAGCAATGGAATATTTGCTGGGCCGGAGTGATGGTATGCTTTCCGTTATGCCGCCTGCGCAAAAGGCACCGTCCAAGTTCGAACTGCCTCCCGCCAACGACAATATGCGGCGGGTATTTGCCTATCTGTTGAGCAAACGAGGTATTGACAAGGATGTGTTGTATGCTTTCGTTCACAAGAAGATGATTTACGAATCCGCACCGTACCACAACGTGGTGTTCGTTGGCTTTGATAAATACGGCTTCCCTCGTCACGCAAATAAGCGGGGAACCAGTTCTGCGTCCACCTACAAAGGCAATGCTGTGGGAAGTGTACCAGAGTACAGTTTTCACTGGAATGGTAGGAGTGACCGCCTCTATTTGTTCGAGGCCCCCATTGATATGCTGTCTTTTATCTCC
>CAJTXF010000122.1 GCA_910580045.1 uncultured Eubacteriales bacterium | reverse complement strand
CGTATGCTTCCGGCAAGTCCCGCCAGGGCGCTCCAGTGCGCAGAATCCAGAATACTCCGTTGATAAATTGCCGGGTATCTCGGGCATTCCCTCCTCGAGTCCCCTTTTCACCAATGGTATGCGGCCTGATTTTCTCCCACGCTCTGTCGCTTATATCGTGTCGATGCTGTTCTCCCGCCATTTTTTTGCCCTCCTCTTCTTTGAGGACTATTATATCATATTTTTATTGACGACACTATCTAGAGACACAGGTATCTCAACTCATTAGTTAGTTGCAGACAACAACTTTTGAGAAAAGCTCCTCGCTCTATGACAGGTTTTTAATGGACAATAACGCAACCCTGTTACTTCGTATGCCCGATGATACGCTGATATTGCCACCATCTAATATCATAACTGAAAATAGTTCAGACGAAAGTATTGCTACCAGCAAAGAGGCCAAAGGCACTGTTTTGATTGGAAATGGGAGTAATTTGACGGCAACAGAATACGATTTATCGGAAGCTAAAGAATATCCTTTTTTCATTTGATAATTCCGAACAAATATATACTCTAATTGTAATCGGAGAAACAAAGTTTGTTAATCAAGTGACTGCAACCTTGTTACAAATTCTGTCTTGGGTTATTGCCGCTATTGTCTGCATTTCTCTTTTTGCCGCCTTTTTCTATTCGCATTATATTACAAAAACAATTGTGTCTATCAGTGTGCTTTCAAAGAAAATGGCGAATATGGATTTGAATTGTCGATGTGACGAAAGGCGGAATGACGAGATTGGAGTATTAGCAAATAGTCTGAACGAATTGGCCCTAAACCTTGCGAGAGCTCTTGATGAATTGAAAAGCGCAAACCTCGTTTTACAGCGGGATATTGATAAAGAGCGTGAATTGGACAGACAGCGCATGATACTTATCTCTGCTGTGTCACATGAACTAAAAACGCCTATCACAGCGTTGCAAGGACAATTAGAGGGAATGTTGCAGAATTATGGGAGTTATAAGGACAGAGATAAATACCTTGCAACGCAAGAAGCGGGAAGCTGTATCATTTTAGGAAAGGATGCCGCAAAAGAGCCGGACGGAGTTGCAAAAGTTAGCTTTGACTTGGGAAATACTTGGCTCACCGAGAGCGAAGCACTCTATTCCGAAGCGGTTGAGGTTGAATACTGGACTTTCGATGAATACCAGTCCTATGCCAAAACCGTTGAACAAAACCTTACAGAAATGCTCGCCAACAATGAGTCTGATCTGTCTGAAGAAGATATTCAATCTTGGAGACAGACAAGCGCACAGGTTCTTGAATTTATCAAGAGCGGCGGAAAGGTGTCAAAGAATACTGTCAGCGAAGATAGTCAGTTGATGGTATCTGCTCTCGACAATTCCCTTGTGGGAAAAGTGTCAGAAAAGTAATTCAGTCTCCAATGCGCTGTGGGCAGGAATGGGATGTGGTACTATGTGCCGCAAGCGGCCAGAGCCATGCGGAAATTTTTGAGGAACTGTCGCCCACGCTCAACTGTACCAGCGAACAGCCCTATGTTGTCCGGCCCGATGACGCTGAACAGGAACAGCCCATCGTCACCCACCCCCAGATCGCCGGGACGCTCTGTGCCTCTGGCGCGGGTCTTTCCCGCCCTGCCGGACAGGGGAACGAGCTGGACTTCTGCGTGGTGAGCGCGGGCTTCAAGCACAAGGCCGGCAGCCAGTCCGGGAGCATCGGTTTCCAAGAGGAGACCGCCCCCACCCTTCTGGCGGGCCAGCAGAGCGCCGTGATGAAAGCGTATGTGGTCGGCGCCTACCATTCCGGCGGGATGCTCTCGGACAATCCCAAGAGCGGCTTCTATGAGGCGGACACTTCCCGGACGCTGGACTTAAACGGCGGGAACCCCTGCTGCAACCAGGGCGGCGTGGCTGTGGTGGAGGATGCGGACGGGGCCGCCGCTGTGGACTGCCGCAACCTCCGGGAGACGGATGAGGTCAGCGGCACACTGCTGGCAACCGCAACAAACAGGTGCAGATATTCCAGTATGTGACCGAGGGGACCTTTGACGCCTACCTCTATCAGACCTTGGAGAACAAGCAGAAATTTATCAGCCAGATCATGACGAGCAAGTCCCCCGTCCGAAGCTGTGACGATGTGGACGAGCAGGCGCTATCCTATGCGGAGATCAAGGCACTGTGCGCCGGCAATCCGCTGATCCGGGAGAAGATGGACCTTGATGTGGATGTGGCGAAGCTGAAAGTCCTCCGGGCCGACTACCAGAGCAAGCACTTCCGGCTGGAGGACCAGCTTTTGAAATACTTCCCCGCCGAGATCGAGGCACAGCAGAGCCGCAACAAGGGCTTTGAGGCTGACATCCAGACGGTGGAGGCCCACCCACTCCCGGAGGAGGGCTTTGTGGGGATAGAACTGGCCGGAAAGCACTATGCGGAAAAGGCGGACGCTGGCGAGGCGCTCCTTGCCCTCTGCAAGGAGATCAAAAGCACCGAGGGCATCCCCATCGGCAGCTACCGGGGCTTTCAGATGGAGCTTTCCTACAACACCTTTGAGAAGCAGTTCCAGATCACCTTGAAGGGAGAGATGAGCCACCGGGTCAGCCTGGGGACGGACGCCAGGGGCAACCTGACCCGTCTGGACAATGCCCTCGCCGGTATCCCCGGACGGCTGGAGCGGGGACAGGAGCAGTTGGAGAACCTTCGGAACCAGCAGTCCGCCGCACAGGTGGAATTGACAAAACCCTTCCCCCAGGAGGCGGAGCTTGCCGAAAAGAGCGCCAGACTTGCGGAACTGGACGCTGCCCTCAGTATGGAGGACAGCATCGACCGTGACGGCGGGGAGGTCAGTGAGGAAGTTGGTGATGGTGAGCGCCCCTCTGTCCTGGAGGACCTGAAAAAACGGGCGGCGGAGATACCCCCGGATAAGAAGCCCGGAAAGGAGCCGGAGCGCGGATGAAGAAAGAGGAAGAACTGAAGGTGCGTATCTCCCCCGAAGATAAGGCGCGTATCCGCTCCAAGATGGAGGAGGCCGGCATCCTGAACATGAGCGCCTATGTCCGCAAGATGGCTCTGGACGGTATCTGCGTAAAGCTGGATTTAGCAGAGGTGCGCCAGCTCATCGTCCTGCTCCAGCGGTGTAGCACCAACCTGAACCAGTACGCGAAAAGGGCGAACGAGACCGGGAGCGTCTACGCCGCCGACATTGAGGACCTGCGCTCCCGGCTGGAGGAGATTTGGGAACTGTCCAGACAGTCCCTTGCCCATCTTGCCAGCATCCGATAGCGGCGGTGGGCCTCAAAAGTTTTGCAAAGGGGTGCGGAGCGGTCCGCGCCCGCTACATAGGCGGCATCCTTGCCGGACAGCGGGCCGGCGCGGTAAACTGTACTCAGGAAACAGGAAAGGATGGAAACGGATATGAGGCTTCTGAAACTCCCTTTGAAACTGCTGGCGCTCCCCCTGATGCTGGCTCTCTACACGCTCCATATCATCGGCAAGCTGGCGTCTAACCTCTCCGCCCATGTTGTCGGGCTGTTCATGCTGGTAATCCTGGCCTGCGGCATCTATCAGGTGTGCGTCCGGGAATGGCTGAATGTGGCGATCCTGTTCGGCATGGAGGCGGTCTGCGTGGCGCTCCAGTTCTCCGCCATGCTCCTGGTGGAACTGGCCGGCGAGTGGGTCGGCAGCCTTGGGGCTTTCCTCCACTCATAAAACTTTGAAAGGATGTGCGAAGATGGATTTCCCGAAGAACGAGATGAAGGCCCTGCTTGACTGGATGCGGGAGCAGATGTACAGCGATACTGTGACCGAGTGGACCTATGGGAACGCGCATGACTGCATGAGCGAGGCGGCGGATTTTTTGGGCGGTCTGCTTTCACGGGAGGGCGGCGATACAGAAATATAACAAATCGGGCAGTCATCTATTTGATATGACTGCCCGATTTGTTAAAGATGGCTCAGGAAAATCTCTTCTAAGAAGGCAAGTCCTCTATTGCACAACAGACAATTGAGGCAAGTCCATTTACAGCATTTTCACTTACATTAATATATCCATTTGTAACAGAGGGATGTCCTATTTTATTACGCAAAGCAGTAAATTGGTCCTCATTATCGGTAGGCTTTGCCCCTGGACGGGTACTTGGAGATGTACTTAAAGTTATTCCAACTCGTGAACAGTTATCAGTAACATATTGTACAACTTGTTTTTGCCCTTCGTTCGGCTTTGAATATATTTCTCGCACCAAACTCATCAAATAGGCATACATAGCCATATATTTTTGAACTACATTTTTTCCTTGGAGTAACAAGAATAAAATATCGTATTTATCCTTCTTGCTTGCATAATTTGAAACTTTAACATCCTGAATCCACTTTTTCAAAACATCATCGCCATTATCAAGTTTGTACTGAATAGCCAACGAGTCATGCATATGAAAATAATCATTTAGCTTGACACTGTCTGCTCCAGCGAAATGTGCCGAAGAAAGACGAATGGTGGGCATAAGCGAGACACTTGAATATTGTGAACTATTTTTCAAAAGAGAAATCATCATACTACCAAGATACTGATGTAAATAGTCGACTATCTGCGAAGATGTTTCATTTGTAATTTCAAGGGAATCATGCAGATAAAAAGTCGCATTGCTAATGTCTGCTGATACGGGTCTGTCCCAAAATCTGTGTAACCGCAAAGTGATGCAAATAGAGGAAAATA
>CAJTXF010000121.1 GCA_910580045.1 uncultured Eubacteriales bacterium | reverse complement strand
GGGGCCATGCGCCCCTTGACCCCGGGATGGGCCCGCCCCCAGGCTCTAGCCTCGCATCCACTCCCGCAGCTTCTGGTAAAGCTCTGTCACCTTCAGCTCTACCTTATACCGTCCCCCATTCTCTATCAGCTCCCGCTGCCCCTCCGGCAGCTCCGCCAAGGGCTCTCCCCCTTCCCCTGCCGCTGGCAGGCACAGCCCCGGGAACACCACGCACCACCAATTATGCCCTTCCCCTTTCCCTATGCTCACCCGCAGCGCCCGGTATCTTCCCGCCGGAAGCACAAACCCCTCATACTCCCTGGTGGGGAAAAATTCCTCCGTCACCCAGGCCCGGACTTCCTCTCCCCTGCCCTGCTCCCGCAGGGTCTTCTCTGCAGCCCGGGTAATCCCCTCCAAATGGGTGCAGATTTCCCGGTTGGCCGCCTCCAGGCTCTCTGCCCCCGCGCACCAGCGGCTGGCCTCCTCCAGCACCGCGTCCCGCACCAGCAGCTTCAGGGACTGGTCCTCCTGGCTGTCAGAGTTGGCCACCACGTGCAGCCGCAGAATATTCTCCGGCAGCAGCTCCGCTGTCCCCGCAGCCCGAAGCCACCCCAGGCTGGCCGCCAGAATCAGGCCGCAGGCCGCTGCCCGGGCCAACCTGTGGGTTGCTGCCCGGGCCAACCCGTGGGTTGCTGCCCTGGCCAACCATGTTATCCTTCGCCCTCTTTTATGTTCTCTTTGCTCCTTCATTTTCCGCCCCACCTTTTTCCAGTTTTTGTAAGCGGAAAAAGTATGGGGCACGGGGGCAAAATTTATTCAGCTTTGAAAAATTTCCTCCAAAGGAGTATAATATACTTTCCAGGGGCCCTCTGTTGGCCCTGTTGGGAAATCTCACAAAAAAGACGAAAGAAAGGCTGAACCATGCTGGATATTCTCTTAGACTCTGTCATCGACACCCTGAAAAGCCTGCCCTTCTTGCTGGGCGCATATCTGCTGATTGAATGTATGGAGCACCGGGCCAGCGGGAAACTCACCCAAGCCCTGGGGAAGCTGGGCCCCCTGGGGCCAGTGGGCGGGGCCCTGCTGGGCTGCGTGCCCCAGTGCGGGTTCTCCGTGGCGGCGGCCAACCTGTACGCCGGGCGGCTGATTACCCCCGGCACCCTGATTGCGGTGTTCCTGGCCACCTCGGACGAGGCCCTGCCCATTTTGCTGAGCCGGGCAGGGGCTGGGGGTGAGGTGCTCCGGCTTTTGGGCGTAAAGCTGGCCGCTGCCGCGCTGGCGGGCATTCTGGCTGATTTCGTGGCTGCCCGTCTGCCGGGCGGGCGGCAGCGCCAGCCCTTCCAGGATTTGTGCCAGGACTGCGGCTGTGAGGAGAGGGGTATTTTCCTGTCAGCCCTGTCCCACACCCTGCGGGTGTTCCTGTTCCTGCTGGGGGTGAACCTGGCGCTGGGCCTGGGCATGGCCTGGGTGGGGGAAGAACGGCTGTCCAGGCTGCTGCTGACAGGGAGCGTGTTTCAGCCGCTGCTGGCAGGGCTGATTGGGTTTATTCCCAACTGCGCGGCATCGGTGCTGCTGACAGAGCTGTATTTAAGCGGCTCCCTGTCCTTTGGCTCCGCGGTGGCGGGATTGTGTACAGGGGCAGGGTTAGGGCTGGCAGTGCTGTTCCGGGTGAACCGGGATATGAAGGAGAATGTATGTATTGCGGGGGCCTTGTACGCGGCGGCAGTGGCAGCAGGGCTGGCGTGCCAGGCAATCGCGTAGCCAAAAAGCGCCGCCTGACGGCTCGGGGGGGAAGGTCCCCAGTGGGGACCGTTCTGACCCGACCGAGTCGGCAGACGAGACTCAGTGCCTTTCGCCAAGAGCAAGGCACATGCGGTGACCGGGCCCCCCCGTCAGGCTCCTTCTACACCCCCTGGCACGGCCGCACCAAAAACACCTTGCCCAGCCCTTCCAATCCTTTCATCGCCGCTTTCGCCTGCTGCTCTGTCTCAAAGATTCCATACACCCCTGAGCCGCTCCCTGTCATCATGGCCCCCAGGGCTCCAATCCCCAGCATCGCCCGCTTTACCCCCCGCACCTGGGCCATGCGGATGGTCTCGTCAAACCGGTTCGCCAACCCCTTTGCCACCCGCCGCAGATTCCCTGCCTCTAAGGCGTCCATCATCCGGGGCGTGGCCTGGGTACTGGAAAGGGGGTACTGGTCCAGCAGGGCATAGGCCCGGGGCGTACTCATGCCAGCCGGGGGCTTGCACACCACCAGCCAGCATTCCGGCATCATGGGCGCCGGGGACACCTCTGTACCGGTACCCGTACACCGGGCGGCTCCACCCGTAACGCAAAAGGGCACGTCCGCGCCCACCTTTGCGCCCAGCTCCATCAGCTTTTCGTCAGAGAGCCCCGCGCCATACATCTCGTTGAGCCCCCGCAGCACTGCCGCCGCGTCCGCGCTGCCGCCCCCCATGCCGGAACGGCTGGGGATGAATTTATGGATGTAGATGGTCAGTCCCTCGTTGACAAGGCCCTGGTCCTCCAGGAAGAACTTCGCCGCCCGGTAGACTGTGTTCTTGCTGTCCAGGGGCAGGCTCTCCCGGTTGCACTCCAGGCGCACGCCCCGCTCTCCGCCGGTCTGTATCTCCAGCTCGTCCCAAATGGACACGGTCTGCATCACGGTATCCAACAAATGGTATCCGTCCCGCCTGCGCCCCAGCACATCCAGGGTCAGGTTGATTTTTCCAAACGCTTTTACTTTCATATTCCTCCACTCCTCTCCGCAGAGCTTAGCCTTTCCCAAGCAGGGGGCTTTTATCGCAGGCTTTGCCGCCTGTTTACAGCGCCTGCAGAAACGCCTCCATTCTCTCCAACGCCTCTGTAATGTGCTTGATGGAATAAGAATAGGAGATGCGCACAAAGCCCTCGCCGCTGGCCCCAAAGGCGTCGCCGGGCACCACGGCCACATGCTTGTCATAAATCAGCCTCTCACAGAACTCCTGGGACGTGAGGCCAGTGGACTTCACAGAGGGGAACACATAAAAGGCCCCCTGGGGCTCAAAGCAGCGCAGGCCCATTTTGTTCAGCCCGTCCACAATCAGGCGGCGGCGCATATCGTACTGGCCCCGCATATATTCCATATCCTCGTCCCCGTTTTTCAGGGCCTCAATGGCAGCATACTGGCTGGTGGTGGGGGCGCTCATAATGGCGAACTGGTGCAGCTTTGTCATCAGGCTGATAATCTCCTGGGGCCCGGCGGCATAGCCCAGCCGCCAGCCGGTCATGGAGTGGGCCTTGGAGAACCCGTTGACCACCACCGTGCGCTCCCGCATCCCGGGCAGGGAAGAGAAGGTGGTGTGGCCCGCCTGGGTATAGGTCAGGGCCGCGTAGATTTCGTCCGAGAGCACCAGCAGGTTACGGCGCTCCGCCACTTTCGCGATTTCCTCCAGCTCTGCCCGGCTCATCACCGCGCCGGTGGGGTTGTTGGGGTAGGGCATAATCAGCAGCTTGGTCTTATCCGTGATTTTGCCCTCCAGCTGCTGGGCGGTGAGCTTGAAGCCATTGTCCGGCTGGGTCTCAATGATTACCGGCACGCCCCCGGCGGCCTGGGTGATGGGCACATAGCACACAAAGCTGGGCTCTGGGATAAGCACCTCATCCCCAGGGTTCACCAGGCTTCTCACGCACAAATCAATGGCCTCTGAGCCCCCCACAGTGACAAGGATTTCCTTCTCCGGCAGGTACTCCACCCCATAGTGGCGCAGAAGGAAGCTGGACACCTCCTGGCGCAGCTGGATAAAGCCCCGGTTGGGGGTATAGCGGGTGCGGCCCTTTTCCAGAGAGGCAATGCCCGCCTCACGGATATGCCAGGGGGTGTGGAAATCCGGCTCGCCCACAGAGAGGGAAATCACGTCCTCCATCTCGCTGGCAATGTCGAAGAATTTCCGGATGCCTGAGGGCTTGATTCCCTTTATTGTGGTATTTACCAATTTATCATAATCAATCACAAAGGTTGCTCCCTCTCTCGTCGATTTCCTCGTAATCCGTCTGGAAGATGACTCCGCCGTCCTTGTACTTGGTCAGCATAAAATGGGTGGCGGTGGACAGGATGCCGTCAATGGTGGCCAGGCGCTTCTGCACAAACATGGCCACATCCTGCATGGTGCGGCCTGTGACAGTGACAGCCAAATCATAGCCGCCGGACATCAGGTACACGCTCTCCACCTCAGGGAAATTCATAACGCGCCCGGCGATTTCGTCAAAGCCGGTGTCCTTTTTGGGGGTGATGCGCAGCTCGATAAGGGCGGAGGCCTTCTGAGTCTCGGTGCGCTCCCAGTTCACCAGGGCCTGATATCCGCGGATGACACCCTCACGCTCATATTGGGCGATGGCCTTGGCCACAGCATCCTCGGTTTCACCCAGCATTACGGCCAGCTGGCTGTTGGTCAGTTTGGCGTTGTCCTGCAGAAGTTCTAATACTTGTTCCATTGCCATGTGGTGGTCTCCTCTCTATGGCGAAAATAGTTGAAAATGAGGGAAATAGATAGAGCCTGACGGCGCGGGGCAGTACCTTGCGCCAAGCAGACGGCAAAAGGCGGAACCGGGGTCCAGGGGGGCTTGCCCCCTGGTGGGGTTTGGGGCAAAGCCCCAAGGTCTTGCCCTTAATCCCTTAGGGCGGCGCTCCAAGAGAATAGAGCGAGGCAGAATCCAAGTCGGCCCGCCCCAGTTGGAACGTCG
>CAJTXF010000120.1 GCA_910580045.1 uncultured Eubacteriales bacterium | reverse complement strand
CCCTCTCCCAGCCCGGATATAACACCCAGCCCCTCTCCCTCCCCTGACCCGGACACGCCTAAAATCGCCATAACGGACGAGGTGCGGGCCAAGCTCAAGCCCAACCAGGACCCGGAGAAGATTCTGGACTATGTGCTCCATGGCAAGAACGATGACCCCACCTTCTCCTATGACGGTACGACCGCCAAGTGGGACCCAACGCTAGTAGATTCCAACGATGTAGGAAAGCTGTACTTGGGTTCTTGGCTTAATGTTGAAGACGAAATGAGGAGTTCGTCAGTTGTAGCAAATGGATTTGTACAGATGATGACACATACTGCAACTGACCTGTTTTATATCACTGCCGAAGATAAGGATGGATGTTTCTGCCTCTATTATCACCCGGCAGAGGTTGAGGACAGCGAAAAGATGAGGGAAATTAAATCTCTCTTGAACCTGCCGGATTCCATTAAGTATGACCGCAGCCTTTGTTATGAGGGTGCTGGCTGGGCCGGACCCATGCGCTGGGAGCAGTATCACGGCGCAGCTGGAATCGCGGAAAAGATAGAGTATTACCTGACTGATATGCACCACGCCATACAGTATTATTTGACCGAGCCGGAACCCGGCGTTTTCTATCTGCTTTACGGGGAATAAGATTGATAATACAGAAGCCTTTCTGGAAACAGAAAGGCTTTTTTGTTTGCCCATTGAAAGGGGGCTTGCCTATGGATATGAATTTGATTATAAGGGGGGATGCCGGGTAACAATCCCATGCTTGCGAACAGACATTATTTTGATATATATTGAAAGGATGATGTTATGCAGAAAACCTTAAAAAAGACGTTTGCTCTTATTTTGGCCGTCATGCTCTGCCTGGGGGTCATGCCGCTTTCCGTTTTCGCTTCTGAAAACCACTCTGCGGAGGAAATCACCTCTGAGGCCGCATCCAGCGAACCTCTTTCTGAGAGTGGCATCACCGATACCGTTACAAACCCGGAAGAACCTTTTCCGAATGAAACTGCTCAATCCGGACCCAAAGAGGCTGTCGGGGAATCTGCTGAGATGATGGAACCTAACCCAGAGCCGACAGATGAACCGAACAGTCCCTATGAAACCGAGCTGGCCCAGGTGGACGCCACGCAGATTTGTTCCTCCCTCCAGAGGGCCAGGACCAGGGCCGCCGCGGGAGCGGGCACGGCTGGCGTCCTCCAGATGGGGTATTACTGCTTCAAATCCGATGTGGGCACACTGACCACTTTGGGCGAGTATGTCAGCCAGATGCCCGCGAAAACAATGCTCATTGATGGAACAAATGTTGCCGCATATTGTTTGGAGCATGAGAAGGGCGCTACTGGCGGAACCCCCTATACCTGGACAGACCTTACCGTAAACGCACAGGATACGGTAGGGACTATCATGGCCCTAGGCTTCCAGTGGAGTGCGGCGGACTTCTGGACCGGCCCCAGCGACAACGGAGACAAATGGGCTGTCACCCAGTTGCTGATATGGGAAACCATCAACGGTCATGCCTTTATGCAGGGCGACGGTTTGTTTGGGGTTGAGGCTGCAGTAGACGCAGACATGGAGAAATGCGCTCCCCATGCCTATAATCCAACCAAATTCATGGAATACTATCGGGACCTCAAAAAGCGGTTGAACGACTACATGAAAATACCCAGCTTTGCCAGCAAATCCGCGAACAGTGCAAATCCCATCACCATGAGATGGGATGGCAGTAAGTACAGTGCTACCGTTACAGACGCAAATAGCGTTTTGAGCAATTACAACTTCGAGGGAGCCATTCCTGGTGTGACAATCACTACCAACGGTAATAGCCTATTACTCTCAACAAGCGAAGCTATCCTCACCCCCAAAGCGTCCTCTCGAATTAGAAACCAGCGAGCATCTGCTGGTGGCAAAGGCGCAGTAGCCGTGTGGCGCACCAGCGACCCCTCCCAACAGAATTTTGCTACCTACAATGCGGACGGCGGCGAACCCGTAGGCTGTTATATCAAGGTGAAAACGGACGCGGTAGGCAGCGCAGGTCTGGTCAAGACCTCCGAGGACGGAAAGGTGGAGGGCATCCAGTTCCAGATTACGGGCAGCGATGGGAGCAGCACCACCAAGACCACCGACGCCAGCGGCAACATCGACATTGACGGACTGCCCATCTACGCTGCAGATGGCAGCAAAATCACATACACTGCCACCGAAATCAATGTCCCCAACCGGTATGTGAAACCCGAATCTCAAACTTTCCAACTAACCGAGGGACAAACCGCCTCCATCCAGTTCGAGAATAAGCTGAAACGCTGGCGGGTCACGGTCACCAAGGCCGACAATAAGACTGGCTCCACGCCCCAGGGCAACGGCTCCCTAGCTGGGGCAAAGTACGGCGTTTACAAGGGGAACGAGCTGGTCAAGGAGTACACCACGGACGAAAAAGGCCAGTTTACCACCGGCTACTTCCCCTATGGAGAGGACTGGACACTCCGGGAGATCAGCGCGGGCGAGGGGTATCTGGTCAGCGATGTATCCACCCAGCTCTGCGAGATTCCCGCAGGCACAAATGACGAGTTCAACGACAACACCGCCAGCGTGACCGAGACAATCATGCGGGGCGGTGTTTCTGTTGAGAAGCGGGACAGCAAGACCGGGGAGCGTCCCCAGGGCGACGCGGACTTCTCTGGTATTCAGTTTGAAATCGTGAACAAGTCCAAGAACCCCGTGGAGGTGGGCGGCAAGAAAGCCGCGCCCGATGAGGTGGCTATGACCATCACCACCAATGCCCAGGGCGTGGCCACTACCAGCCCCAATGTGCTGCCCTACGGCGATTATCTCATCCGGGAGAAATCCACCAACGCCTCCATGCTCAAAACTTTCACCGAGGAAATCCCTGTGACAGTTGCCGAGAATGGAAAAATGTACACCTTCACGGCTGAGAATGACGTGGTTCGGGGTGGCATTGCTGTGGAGAAACGGGACAGCAAGACCGGAGAGCGTCCCCAGGGCAACGCCGACTTCACCGGCATCACTTTTGAGATTATCAACAGCAGCCGGAACCCGGTAGAGGTGGAGGGCACTACCTATGCTCCCGGTCAGGTGGTCACCACCCTTGTTACTGACGAGAGCGGCTATGCGAGCACGGAGGACGAGGTTCTCCCATACGGCACCTATACCGTGCGAGAGGTTGCCACTAATGAATCCATGCTCCAGACCTTCACGGAGCAGACAGTGCAGGTCAGAGAGCACAAAAAGATTTATGTGGTGACTGCCGAAAACGAAGTGGTCCGGGGCGGCATTGCCGTTGAAAAGCGGGACAGTATCACCGGTAGCACGCCCCAGGGCAACGCGGATTTTTCCGGCATCCAATTTGAAATCATCAACGACAGCAAGAACCCGGTCATCGTCAATGACAAGAGCGTTGCCCCCGGCGAGGTTGCGCTGACCCTGACCACGGACAGCGAGGGCAAGGCCAGCACGGCTCCCGATGCTCTGCCATACGGTTCTTATATCCTCCATGAAAGCGCCACCAATGAATCCATGCTCAACACGGCTCCCGACCAGCAGGTGGAGGTTACGGAGAACGGCAAGATTTACCCCTTCTTCATGGACAATGAGGTGGTTCGCGGCGGCGTTCTCATTGAAAAGCGCGATTTGGAGTCCCTGCTGCTGACCCCCCTGGGCATGGCAAGTCTGGACGGTACACTGTTTGAGATTACCAACAAGAGCCGGAATGCCGTGTATGTAAACGGCGCTCTGTACCAGCCGGACGAGGTTTGCCTGACCATTGAGGTCAAGGATGGTATCGCCCAGTCAGATGTCCGCGCCCTGCCCTATGGCTCGTATGAGTTGGCCGAGAGCAAGCCCGGCACCGGCTATCTGTGGACGGACAAGACCATCCGGCCCTTTGACGTGCTGATTGACGGTTCTGTCAAGGAGTACCGGGAGGGAGAGGCGGCTTATAATCAGGTCAAGCGCGGGGACCTCAAGTTCGTCAAGGTTGGCGAGGATAATATGCACCGCTTTGCCAACGTGGCCTTTAAGCTGACTTCACAGACAACTGGAGAGAGCCATATCCTTATTACGGATGCCAACGGCGAAGTCAGAACGGAAACGAAATGGAATCCGCATACTCAGAACACCAACGGCAACGATGAAAAGCCGGAGGGCGAGTGGGATGATGAAACCGGCACTTGGTTTGGCAAGACCACCGAGGATTGGATGGTGGAAACCCAGGACGGCCTCTGCGCTCTGCCCTATGACTACTATGTGTTGGAAGAACTGCGCTGCGAGGGCAACAAGGGTTATGCCCTGGTGACGGTCCCCAACATTTTTATCAGCCGGGACAGCACGGTGATTGAGCTGGGCACCATTGACGATAAATATGAGGGGAAACTGGAAATCAGCACCACCGCTGCCGTTGACAATGAGAAGATTGCGGAGCCACTGTCCGAAGTCACCCTTGTGGACACCGTGCGGTACTCCGGCCTGACCGTGGGCAAGACCTATAAGCTGTCCGGCGTTCTCATGGATAAAGAAAGCGGGGAGCCGTTGGAAGTCAATGGCAAGCAGGTCATGGCAGAGAAAGAGTTCACGCCCAAAGCCGAGAGCGGTACGGTTGAGCTTAGTTACACCTTTAACGCCAGCGCACTGGCGGGCAAATCCGTGGTGGTATTCGAGGACTTGTTTGAGGGCGATACCAAGGTAGCCAGCCACGCAGATATTGAGGACGAGGGCCAGACTGTGGAGTTTACCGAGCCGAAAATCGGCACTACTGCCACCGTGAACGGCGAGCACACTGCCGAGCCTGTTGGCGAAATTACCATCGTTG
>CAJTXF010000119.1 GCA_910580045.1 uncultured Eubacteriales bacterium | reverse complement strand
CCCCCGCCCTACGGGCGGGGGAACACGAAAAACTCCTCGGAACGGACACTCCCTTCAGGGGACAATCCTGCTATATATTTTTGTTTATCTCCCGCACAATCTCCTCCACCAGAATATCCCCGTCCGCCAGCAGCTCCTTGATGGACCTGCCCTCCCCGTTGGGGCCGTTGTGCCAGTAGTTCTCTGCCAGCCGGAGGTTTTCCGGCTTGTCCGGGGTGCCGTCAAAGCAGTTGCAGGCGTCCCCGGCAAAGAGCCTGCCCCGCACCCGCAGCTTTACAATGTGATAGGTGGGCCTGCGGCAGTCATTGGCAAAGAAAGCCGCCCACTTCTCCGCCTCCTCCAGGGTCTGGGACACAAACAGGCAGGCCATCCGGGAGGGGTACTGGGGGAACAGCCTTTGGCGGACCTCCTCCATGGCCAGCTCCCGCAGAGCCACGGCGGTGTGGTGTTCCAGCTCTGCCCCGGCATAGGCGGCAGGGCTGGCGTAAATCCGGTTCACTGCCTCCAGCTTGTCCATCACCCGGGCGTAGACCCCGTTATGGTTCTCCTGGCCCAGCAGGATGTGCTGGCCCTTTCTCATGGGCCGCTCTGTCACCGCGTGGTATACAATGTGCCCCGCTATATACCCAGCCATGTTCCCTGTCCCCGCCTTTTCTTCAGATGTCCCGGACGAGGATGCTGTCCACATCCCCGCCGTAATTTTCCAGCTCATCTGTCTTCTGAAAGCCGTACCGCTCGTACAGCCCCACAATTTCAGTGGGGAGGTACACCCGCCGGAAACCCTGGCTCCGGGCGTACTCCACGGCCCCCTCAATCAGCAGGCCGCACAGGCCCCGGCCCCGGTAGGCCGAGTCCACAAACATGGTACTGGGCCAGGGGGAGGTGAACACAATGTTCGCCCGCTGCTTTTGGTGCCCATGGGCTCATCCCTCCTCCTGCCACTTCACCTTTGTGCCGTCCGCCCAGAGCCTGTCCAAATCATAGAAGTCCCGGGCCTCCCCGGTGAAGATATGCACCACCACCTGGCTGTAGTCCAGGAGAATCCAGCTGTCCGAGCGGTAGCCCTCAATACGGGCAGGGACAGTGCCCTGCTCTTTCAGCTTTTCCTCCAGCTCGTCAGAGAGGGAGCGCACATGGGTGCTTCCCCGGCCTGTGGCAATGACAAAATAGTCTGCCAGGCTGGAGATGGCATCAATTTTGATTACACTGATATTCTCGGCCTTTTTGCTGTCCAGCAGCTGGGCCGTTTGTTTTGCCAGCTCATATGGAATCATAGTTCACGTTCCTTTCGTTTCGTTTGATGCCCCAAAGCGGGGGTAACCGGGCGCCTGGCGGGTTCAGAGGAAAACGCAGTACCTAATGGCAGGCCAGGAGAAGTTTTCGTCCACCTTTTCAAAGGTGGCGGGGTTCGGGGCGACTTGGCGAAGCCAACGTCAGGAGTCCTCGAACCCCGCAAGGGGCCATGCGCCCCTTGACCCCGGTCGGGCCCCCCGTCAGGCTTCTGCTCTTCTCGCCTCCAGCGTCCACAGCGCCTCATTATACGCCTCAATGGACCTGGGCTCTAAGGTCAGCCTCTGCTCCATCCGCTCTGGTATGGTGAACGCTATCCCCTCCACCATCACTTCCTCCAGGCTGCTCTTGCTCAGCTCCCGCAGCGCCTCTACCCCCGGATAATCCCTATCCTCTGAAATATAATCCGCCGCGAACAGCACTTTATCCAGCAGCTCCATCCCGGACTTGCCCCCTGTATGGCAGGCAATGGCATCGATTATCTCCCTGTCCCGCACCCCCAGCTCATGCTCCGCATACGCCGCGCCGGACAGGGCGTGCCACAGCTTTACATTCCGCCGCTCAGCCTCTGTAAGCATCATACCATATTTCTCAATGATTTTCAACTGCTCACTGGGCTCTGTGTCCTTCATAATGTCGTGGAGAATCCCCGCCAGCCTTGCCTTTTCCACGTCCGCCCCGTACTGCTCCGCCAGCCGGGCCGCGCACCGGGCCACGCACTGGCTGTGGTAAAACCGCTTTTCGCTGAGATGCTTTCTCACCTCAGCCTCGTACTCCTCAAAGGTCTCAGGCCTCATGCTCTCCGCCTCCCCTGTAAATCCCGTATTTTTTGATATAATCCGCCACCCTGCCGGGCACCAGGCCCTGGATGTCCTCTCCCCTGGCTGCCAGCTTTCGCACCTGGGTGGAGGAGATGTCCCAAAAGGGGATGTCCTCCACCCGGCAACGGGCCCCCAGGGCCGCCAGCTCCCGGGCCTTTGCCTCCAGGCGTTCCAGGCCCGCCGGGCTGCGGGGAGAGGCGCACAGCACTGCCCGGCGGAAGATTTCCTCCGCCGCGTGCCACCTGTCCACAGTGAGGAACATATCCTCCCCCATAAGCAGGTACAGCTCCTCCCCAGGAAAGAGCCCGTTCAGCTGGGCCAGGGTGTCAGAGGTATAGCTTCTGCCGGGCCGCTCCAGCTCAATGGGGCTGACCTCCACCCGGCCCGGCAGCGCCTCTGCCGCCAGGCGGCACATGCCGAGCCTGTGCTCTCCCGGGGCCAAATCCAGGGCCTGCTTGTGGGGCGGGGCGCCGTCAGGAATAAGCAGGGCCCTGTCCAGGGCCAGCCGCTCCATAAACTCGCCCAGAATATGGATGTGCCCCCGGTGGATGGGGTTAAAGGTGCCCCCGTATACCGCTGTTTTCATAAGGGCCTCAGGCCCGGGGAAGGACGATTTTCGGGTCATCCTTCCGCCGCCTATAGAGTACGAACCGGGTGCCAATCACCTGCACCACCTGGCTGCCTGTGGCCTGGGCGATTTTCTCCGCCGCGTCCCGGGGGGTCTCAGGGCAGGTATCCGGCAGGACGCGGCCCTTAATCAGCTCCCGCTTTTCCAGGGCCTCGTCCGCCTCCCGGAACACCTGGGGGCTCAAACCGCCTTTCCCCACATAGAGGATGGTGTCCAGCTCTACGGCCAAAGAGCGCAGATACGCCCGCTGTTTACTGGTCAATCTTCTTCCCTCGTTTCTGTATCATAAGCTGTACTTTACCGAAAGAAAGCGGCCTTGCGCGCTTATCCTTCAAAAAATATTAAACGCTTTTTTCAGTGTCTTCCACAAAATGCTCGGGATACTTTTCCGCGTACCCCTGATAAGTCTCGTGGCTGCCGTTCAAATCCAGCTGGTACAGCCGGAACAGCACGGAGACATTCTTGGGCTGCCACTGCTCCCGGTAGGTATAGCGGTAGGTCATGCCCAGGGCCTGCATCACCCGGCCGCTGGCGGGGTTGTTCACATCGTGGGTGGCGGTGACATAGGGCAGGCCGTCCTGCGTAAGCCTCTCCAGCAGGGCTCGGCCCGCCTCGCTGGCGCAGCCCATCCCCCAGAACTCCCGCCGCAGGCCATAGCCCAGTTCATAGGGCTCTTTGACCCCCAGGCCCATATAACCGATGGGCACATTGTCCCCCTTCCGGCAGATGGCGTAGTAGTAACCGGCAGGCTTTTGATAAGCCTGCCCATAATGGGCCTGATAAAACTCCCGGGCTTCGTCCATGGAACTGACCGGGGGCCATGGCAGGAACCGGTTGACCTCCGGGTCGCTGAAAATCTCGTAGATAGCCGGGATGTCCTCCGGGGTAAAGCGGCGCAGAACCAGGCGCTTGGTTTCCAGGGTGGGGGTGTTGACTGTCATTTTCTCCTCCTTTGGAACACCACGATTTCCGGCTCCGCTCCATTCTCCCCATACTCAGCTACCATCAGCCATTCTTCATCCGCCGTCAGCCCATAACACCGCTCGCTGTCCCGCTTACACAGCTGATTCCCCAGATAAACCCGGTTATCCTTCCACAGCTTCGTCTTCTGCCCCCCTGGCAGCGTGAACTCCAGGTTGATATAAGAGCCCAGCAGGGCGTTCAAATCCTTGACCTCCTCCATATCCGGAATGCCCAGGGCATTGAACTCCCGAATCAGCTGGGCCTTCAGCCCGCACGGCCCCACAAAGGGGCGGCAGTCCCCGCAGGAGCTCTGGCTGGCGCACTTGGCCAGCATACAGCCCTTGCTCAGCTCCCCGCAGCCAGGGCAGCTGTCGTGCCCCGGGCACTGAGAGCAGTCCAGGCCGCAGACAGTGGGCTCTCCGCCCTCCTCTTGGCCCAGATAGGCCCGCAGGTGCTGCTCAAAGGCGGCAAAGGCGTGGCCCCGGTGGCTGCGGGCGTCCTTTTCCTCCGCGGTCAGCTGGCCGAAGGTGACCCCGTCCTGCTCAAAAATGGAATCATAGCCAAAGCCGTTCTCGCCCCGGCTTTCCAGGGCAATTTTACCGAAGCACTTGCCCTCGGCCTCCACCTTGTCCCCATTGGGGAACACGCAGCATACGGCGCTGACAAAATGGGCATCCCGCCGCTCCATGGGCACGCCCTGCATTTTTTCCAGAATTGCCAGCCGCCGGTGGCCAGGCTCAGCAAACCGGGCGGAATAGATACCCGGCGCGCCGTCCAGATAATCCACGCACAGGCCGGAATCATCCGCCACAGCGGGCAGGCCGGTTTCCTGACAGGCAGCGGCGGCCTTGATGTAGGCGTTTTCGGCAAAGGTAGAGCCGGACTCCTCTGGCTCGGTGATGTCCATGGTGATGGCCTCAATGCCCATGGGCTCGAGAAGGCGCTGGAACTCCACCAGTTTGCCTTCATTGTGAGTAGCGATGACAAATTTCATAGGTAAGAACTCCTTTGGAATAGAATTTGGAAAAAGCGGGTAAAAGCGGGTGGGGCGGGTACTTGGCTTCGCCAAGTACAGCACACCTGAAAGCGGGCCAGATAAAAGTTCTTGAAGAGTCCAGAGAAACTTCTTTCAAGAAGTTTCTCTGGCAGGGT
>CAJTXF010000118.1 GCA_910580045.1 uncultured Eubacteriales bacterium | reverse complement strand
CGTGGCACTCTGAGCGCCGCCCCAGGAACGCCCCCAAGCCGCAGCCAGCAGCAAGGTTCTGAGAGGCGGCCTCCCAGCACCCACGTTGGGAGGCTAAGCGTCCCCAAACCATGCCGCTGATTCAGAAAACGGGAGCTATAGTAAACGCACTTGAAAATCGATAAATACCGAATTTCAAGCAGGGCGGCGCAGGCACGCCCGTGCCGCCAGGTTCAAAAGAGGTAAAACCTCTGAGATTTTACCTCTTTTGAACTGCGTTAACTATAACGGTAAGGTCAAGAGCCTGACCCCCAGCAGCCCCCCAAGCTCTGCCCAGCTGCTGGAGAAAAATAGAGCTTGCAATTTTCGGGGATGGGTGCTATAATATATACGAAGTCAACTAAGTTCCACGCTTTCCGAAAAATAGAAACCCCGGAGAAGTCGCGTTCTCCGGGGTCTCGTTTTACCTGGGCTTTTACTTGCCCTTACGTTTGCCGTCAAGCCACTTGCTTATGTAGGAAGAAACCACACTCGCTACGACGGACAAAACAAAGTCAACTAGATACTCCACACTTTCACCCCCTCTCCACTTGCGGGATTGGGTGGACAAGTAAGCATATTATAGCATAGCTCCAAGCCGCTTTGCGCCTTGGGAAATTGCATTCGCAATTTCTGGAACTGCTTTGCAGTTCTGGCTCTACTGAAATGTCCTGCGGACATTATAGCACAAGTGGGAGGAAATCGCAAGAGAAAGCGCGGGAAAGGGCCCCGGCCGCTTCTCCCGCGCCCTGCCTACCGCTTCATATGCCGGGCTTTTGTAGAGCGCGTCCAGCTGATGCGCCCCTCTGCCATATGCCGCGGCCCACGGCTTCTGTCCCGTCTGACGCTCTGCGCCGCTGGGTTTGTCTGCTCTGTACGCACTGGCAAGGTGCTCTGCCCCGCCTCTGCCCGCCGCTCTTCCGGCTTGGGCTTCTGCATCCGGAGCAGCCGGGCAATGGCCTCCCCTTTGGGCAGCATGACCACTTCCTCATAGCTCACTGCCCGGAACAGCACCACGCACACCGCGTACACTGCCACAGCTGCCGCAATGGCCGGCAGCACCGCCACCCGCTCCGGCAAAACCAATATCAGCCCCTGGTATACTGCCCAAGAGGCCCCGCCCATCAGGGCTGATGCCAGAAGCACGGGCCCTGCCATGGCCATCAGTCTGTCCATTCTGGGCAGGCTTTTGCGCACAGCAGAAATATTCAGCAGCATAATCACAAAATAAGACACCACTGTGCTGACCGCGGAGCCCATCACATTGATTTCCGGGATACCGGTGAGGAAAAAGGAGATGACAATTTTCAGCACCCCGCCCACGGCCATATCCACAACAGGCCGGGTGGTCCGGCCAAAGGACTGCAAAATGGCGTTGGTGGTATACAATGTGCTGTTAAAAGCAATGGCCAGGGCCAGCACTTGAAGGAGCCGGGCAGCTCCCTGGGCCACCTCCGGGCGGTTGAAAAGCAGCAGCTGGCAGACAGGCCCGGCAAAGATGGACATGCCCACACTGGCCGGAATGGAAATCAGCAGGGTCATGCGCATAGAGATAGAGGCGGTCCGCTCTACAGAGCGCTTGTCCCCTGCGGCGATGGCCCCGGAGAGCACTGGCAGCAGGCTGGTGGAAATGGGGATGACAAACGCCCCAGGCAAATCGAAAAACTTTCTTGCATGGCCAAGCACGCCGCTGTACCAGTCCGCCTGGTCCTGGGTGAAGCCTGCCACTGTCTTCATCCTATCCATCAGCACCGCGCTGTCTACAAAATCCAGTACGCTGAGGAAGCAGGCCCCCAGGGTGATGGGTACTGCAAAACGCACCAGTGACAAGAGCAGCTCCCGCCGGGGGGTAAGGGGCTGCTCCTCCTGAGGAAGGGCCCTGTCCTTCCGGCGCTGGTGAATCTTATAGCCCACCAGGTATACTGCCCCCAGGGCAGCGCTGATGGAAACGCCCACAATGGCCCCTACCGCAGCCCAGGCGTCAGAGTCATACTGGCGGATAATATACGCGGCCAGGCCCACGCCGATGGCTACCTTAGAGACAGCCTCAATCACCTGCGATACAGCAGTGGGCACCATATTGGAGCGGCCCTGAAAGTACCCCCGCAGGGAGGACATCACTGCAATAAAGAAAGCTGTGGGTGCCAGCGCCACAATGGTGTTGGCGGCCCCAGGCTTACCCTGCAGCTGGGCAATCTGCTTTGAGCCAAAAAGCATCACCAGGCAGCCCAGCAGGCCCAGGCTGAAGAACAGCCAGAAAGCCACGGAGAACACCAAATCCGCTTCCCTGCGCCTGCCTGTGGCATACGCGGTGCTGACCATGCGGGAAACGGCAATGGGAAGCCCCGCGGTGGAGAGCATGAGGAAAATGGTAAAAATATCATAGGCCCCATAGAAGTAGGACATACCCTCCGCGCTGATAAAATTGGCAAGGGGAATGGAGAACAGCAGACCCAGCAGCTTCACAAGGAGGGTAGAGGCAGAGAGGATAGCCGCGCCGACCATAAATCCGTTTTTCTTTTCCTGTGCCGTGGTGCCGCCTCCTTTCGTGATTTTTTACGATATTTTATTATTATACCCTATTTTAGGGGATTGTGCAAGGCGGTCTTTCTGGTGGGGAATGTCCGTTCCGAGGAGTTTTTCGTGTTCCCCCGCCCGTAGGGCGGGGGAACACAGATAATTATCTCTTCAGCAGTTTCCAAAAAGCGCATTGGATGAAGACAGGCTCCGTGCCGCAGTTATCCTAGCAAGCCGGTGTTTAACTTTATTGTAAGAAAGGGAAACACATGGGAATATTTTCGGGTTCTGCGCCCCTATACGCCAATATAACGCGCCTGTGAAAAGGAGAGGGGGCGCTCTACACCCCTATCTCCCCGCTGGCATAGGCATTCAAGTCCATCCCAGCCCTGTGCCCTGCCTGCAGCTCATAGTATCCCTGGGCCCCTATCATTGCCCCGTTGTCTCCGCACAGGCTCAGCTCCGGCACATACAGCGCCCTGCCTGTCTCCTCTGCCATGGCCTCCAGCTCCCGGCGCAGCAGCCGGTTTGCCGACACACCCCCTGCCGCTGCCAGGCGCTTTGCCCCTGTCTCCTCCGCGGCCTGCCGGAAGCTCTCCATCAGACACCCCACCACCGCCCTGCGATAGCTTGCGCACAAATCCGGCACTGAGACCGTCTCACCCCGCTGGGCGGCGTTGTGCAGCAAATTCAGCGCGGCAGTTTTCAGCCCGGAGAAGCTGAAATCCAGAGGCGCGCCCTCAATTCTGGGCCTGGGCAGACTGTAGGCCTCAGAATCCCCGGTCTCCGCAATCTTATCCAGCTCCACGCCCCCAGGGTAAGGAATCCCCATGGCCCGGGCCGCTTTGTCGAATGCCTCTCCTGCCGCATCGTCCCGGGTGCGGGCCAGGATTTTGAAGCTGGTGTAGTCCTCACACAGCACAATATTGGTGTGTCCCCCTGACACCATCAGGCACAGGAAGGGGGGCTCCAGCTCAGGATGGCACAGGTAGTTGGCCGCAATATGCCCCCGCAGATGGTTCACAGGCACCAAGGGCAGCCCAGCGGAGAGGGCCATCCCTTTGGCAAAGTTGACCCCCACCAGCAGAGCCCCAATCAGGCCAGGGGCATTGGTCACCGCCACAGCGGATAAATCAGAGAGGCCTGCACCTGCCTGGGACAGAGCCTCCTCCACCAGGGGGGAGATGGCCTCGCAGTGCCTGCGGGAGGCGATTTCCGGCACCACGCCCCCATATATCCTATGCTCAGCCACCTGGCTTGCCACCACAGAGGAGAGCACCCGGCGGCCGTCCTCCACCACAGCGGCGGCAGTCTCGTCGCAAGAGCTCTCAATCCCTAAAATCAGCATGACGGTTCCTCCTGTGTAAATGAAATAGTCATAATCAGCCCGTCCTCCTTGGGACAGTCGTAGAAATTCTTCCGCAGGCCCGCGGGCTTCAGCCCCAGCTGGGTGTACAGGGCCACTGCCCCCTGATTAGACGGCCGCACCTCCAGGCTGAGGAAGCTGCCGCCCAGGGCCCGGGCCCTGTCCACCAGTGCGCTGAGAATGGCCCGGCCCACGCCCTGCCTGCGGCGCTCAGGCGCAACGGCGATGTTGTCCACATAGAACTCGCCCGCAGCATGACGCATCCCCCCATAGCCCAGCAGCTCCCCGGCCCCGTCCAGGCACACCAGGTACACGGCGTTTTCAGCAGAGAGCTCCTCCAAAAAAGCCTGGCGGCTCCAGGGCAGAGAGAAGCATTGGGCTTCCAGTTCCGCCACCCTGTCCAGGTGTTCCTCTGTCATGGGCAAAATTCTCATGGCTTCCCCCCCTCCCCGGGCAGGCGGGCGAGGAACTGCTCCAGCTCCCGGCACAGCTCGTCCCGGCAGCGGCGGTAGTCCTCCAAGGTGCCGCCAAAGGGGTCCTCAATAGCCCTGGGCAGATAAATGTTTTCGGGCCGCACCCCGGCCTGCTGCAAAATATAGGCATGGGTGCCGGACATGGGGAAGAACAAGTCCCATGCAGCCAAAAAGGCCCCGCTCACCCGCCGGGCCCGGTGGGCGGAGATGTCCACCCCCAGCTCCTGGCAGGCCAGGACAGCGTTTTCACTGGGAGGCTGGCCCTCCACAGCGGAGAGGCCGGCGCTGCCCGCAATCACGTTCTCACGGCCAGCCCGGCTGAGCATGGCCCGGAACAGCCCCTCAGCCATGGGGCTGCGGCAGGTGTTGCCTGTACAGACGAATAAAATTTTCATAGGCTTATCTCAATTCCTTACAGCTCTATTTTTTTAGGATACTCCGGAGTCAAACCTGCGGTACAGGTACACAGCCCAAAGGCCTGACGTTCTGATGCCGGATGGTGCTGTGCTCTGTATACCGCCGACTTTGGGCAGTTTGGCA
>CAJTXF010000117.1 GCA_910580045.1 uncultured Eubacteriales bacterium | reverse complement strand
CGGTGCTAATCTCTTTGACATAGTAGCTGCCCAGAGGCAGGTCGGTGGCAAACACAGCGGAGCCATCTTCAGCACAATTTATGGTTTCAATCAGCCCATCAGCGGGGATAGCAGAACCGTCAGCGGCGGTGATATCCTCGGTAGCATACAGTCCAAACTGCACGGTGGCAATTTCGCCGTTCATGCCAAGCTGGAACCGCTCGTCCTGCTCCAGCACCTTATCGAGGCTGATTTTTATCTTCTGCCGGTCGTCATGGAGGGTGGCGCTGGCCTCGGTGATCTCCACTTCCTGCCCGGCGTAGGTCAACTCCACGGTGTGCGCTTTCGTGTCCAAAACCGTGCCAAACGGGGCCTCCACTTCCCGCACCTGGTACTTCCCCAGGTAGAGTGGTTCGGTGGCAACGGGGCCGTCCTGGGCGGTCGTAAGGGTGGAAACCACCTCGCCTGCTGCGTAGCGGATGGTACCGTCCGGGGTGATGATGTCCTCGGCGGCTGTTACCTCGTAGATCGCACCTGCCAGCGGCTTTTCCTCGTAGATAGGCTGGTAGCTGACAGGCAATTTGATTT
This sequence comes from uncultured Eubacteriales bacterium, assembly GCA_910580045.1. Classification (GTDB taxonomy): domain Bacteria; phylum Bacillota; class Clostridia; order Oscillospirales; family Acutalibacteraceae; genus Acutalibacter. Next base: position 4,384 of record CAJTXF010000117.1, on the reverse strand, counting down.
CGTTGCCATCCTCATCGGTGGCCGCGCCGCCCAGAGCTGTCACGGAGGAGAATACCTCGCCCAGCTTGGTGATGCTAATTGTGCCCTTTTGGGGCATATTGGGCCGCTCCACTTCTACCACGGTGACGGCACTTTCCTCACTAGAGTTGTCCGGGGTAATGTCGAAATAAACAGGCTCTGAGTTCAGCACATAGCCATAAGGGGCCTGCACCTCCACCAGAGAGTACCCGGTGCCATAGGGCAAAACCTCCGGAGTGATGAGCGTGCCGTCTGTTGTGGTATAGAAGGTGTCGATGGTGGTGACCGCCGGGTAGGTGAACCGCATGGTGACAAGCTGCCCATTGGGGTCAAAAATCTGGAACCCAGCCCCGGCGTAGGGGATGGCCATGCCGGTTTCCGCATCGGTCTTGATTACCTTGACATAGCTGGTGAACGGCGCATTGTTAATGAGATAGCGGTACACACCGCCGTCTTTGTTGATGAACACGTCGAAGTCCTTCATGAGCTCGCGGCCATCCCAGCTCTTGGTCTGGCGCACGGTATACACGCCGTAGGGGAGCAACTTGGTCTCAGCATAGCCGTTCTCGTCGCAGGTCAGGTAGTCGCGCTCAGATTCCTTGGCGTTATCATAGCCGCCGGAGGACTTCAGGAATACGGCAAATTCCGCACCGACTTCGGGGGTTTCTATTTGGGTGGAGCCATCGTCACAATGCTTGATGATGGTGATTTTGCCCTTCTGCACGGTTTCGGGGCTGGTGAGAGCAGGCGCGGAGTTGAACTCCACCTCATACTGCTTGGGGTCAGCGCCTACAGGGGACACCGTTTCATCCAGCAGATACCCCTCGCTGGGGGTAATCTCCCGCACCGTCCAGCCGGAACCGCAGGTGTAATAGCCGGTAGTGAAATGCCCATCGCTGTCCGTGGTGTAGGTGTCCACCAATTCGCCGTCCTTATACACGCCGTACACAGCGCCTGCGAGAGTGGCGTCGCCCTGCTGAGTGCCGGTCTCGCCGTCCACCTTGTTCAGAGTGATATTGAACTTCTTGAGGACGTTGCGGAAGGTGGCGTTGGTGACATTTTCCCACTCAATATTGGTAGTCTGCGAAGAGGGGACGACATAGCGAACCGCCGTGTCAACTTCCTCCAGGGTGTACCCGCTACCAATGGGCACATCGGTGAACTGCGCTACACCAGAGCCATTGGTGGTGGCGTACAAATCCACAGTTTCACCCATACTGGAAGTCCCATACAGATGGAACCGAACACCAGAATTCAGCCCATCCTCACTATTTTTGGTAACTGTCAGGCTGCCCTTCTGCAAGCTGTTGTTGAAGCCGACAGTCGCCGTCTGCCCGGCCTGGACGGTCACCTTCTGCGGTTCCTGGGGAACGTAATCGCCGGACACTTGCTCCGTGACAGTATACTCGCCCGGCTGCAGGTTGTCGATCTGCACCTCGCCCCGGCTGTTGGTGGTGACCGTCTGGTCGATGCCTTTGCCGGTAATGTGGAAGGTGATGCCCTCCACCTTGCCGTCCTCGGAGGTCTTGACGATTTTTGCGGAGCCATAGGATACGTTCAGCTTGAGATAGGCGGCGATGGGGTCGGTGACAGACTGGGTGTAGGTGACCGTGTTCTGCTGGCCAACACCAGGCCCGAAGGTACCATCGTCCCACACAACCAGGCCCATGCGTTTGGAGTCCTTCTTGCTGGCACTGACAGTCACATCGCCGGTGGGAGCAGTGGGGCTGGTGATGGTCAGCACATCGCCGCTGGTGGTGAACTTCATGGCGCTATAATCGGAAGTGAAGGTGTAGTTGCCCAGCACCTTATTGGTGTCGGTCAGCGAGGCAGTGTACTGGCTGCCGTCCCATTCCAACTCGATAGTGGGCGCTTTTCCACGGCTCTTAGCCATGAAAGACGGTATTTTGCTGTGGTTCTGGACACTGGTGACCATAGAGTTGTACTTGTCCATGATGCGGGAGCGCAGGGGGTGACCCGGCTTGATAAAGTCCAGAACAGGGTTCTTGCCGCCGGTGCTGACGTGGGCAAACTGCTCATCCCTCTCACCCACGATGGTCTCCCAAATCAGGAGCTGGGTGGCATAAACGTGTGCCAGCTTGTCAGCGGCAGCGCTGTTCTGCGACACCCAGGTCGGGTCGATATTGCCGGTGTAGCCGTACTGCAAAATCCGACCAATAAGAGATTTAATGGTGTCGGCATCGATAGTCTTGTTGAGGGACGAAGGGTAGTTGTCCCAAAAGGTTTCGTCCTTCGCCGTAAAGGTGTGGGCGTTGTCGATGAGAGTCCCCGGCTCGATACAGTACGCCACTTTGCCATCATAGGAACCGACCGCGAAGGTGGCGAACATATCATAAGCGTCCATATACCAGCCGTTCATGAACTGGAGGTTGTCCCGGTCCCAATGGTCGCGGTTGGTTTCCGCTTAACAGTAGATGTCATATTCTCTCCTTTTCTGCCCATTCGGGCAACAAAAAAAGGACACCACTTTTTGCGGTGTCCTTGGGTTTGTTTTGCTATCATGCGTACCCGATATAGATGTTGTAGTTGTTCCCGCCGGTAGATTCATACCATATCCACACGTCGGTGATATCCGGGTCATTTGCATATCTATTCAGCCGGCTGCTGATGTCCCTCTCCAGGCAGGTGCTGTGCGGCCCGGCCCCGATGGGGTTGTCCCAGCAGTCCACGGCGCTGCTCTCCAGCCGCAGGCCCAAGCCTTGTGCGCAGCTTTGCGCGTAGCCTATCCAGTAGTCGATGTCAAAGCTGGGTACCGGCTCCGGGGTGAGCTCCACGGGTGCGGGAGTGGGGGCCGGAGGTTCCGGTGTAGGGACTGGCGGTTCCGGCGTGGGGGCAGGTGTCGGCGCAGGCGTAGCTGCCGGTGGCGGGGTGGGGGTGGCTTTCACGGTAACCTTCAAGTAGGCATCAGGTTCGGTGGCAGGCGGTTCAGGAGTAGGGGTAGATACCGCTGTTTTTGGCTTAGTGGCTGGATTTTCCTGCCGTACCTTGGGTTTCTGTGCCTTCTCCTGTTCAGCGGCAGGGTAGGCTTTGGGATTCTCCTTTTCCTTTTCTGCCGTATTCGGTCTGAACTTGAGGCCCGCTGCGATTTGTGCTATTATGGCGCTCGTGTCGATGTGTCCATCGCTGGTATCGGTGGGCGAGGCTACATTCAGTACAAGCGCCTGGGGCGCAGGTTCCGGCTCGGAGCGTGTGGCTTGTGGCTGTTGTGCATGGCACCCAGTGCTGCTCACCAGCAGGGCGGCAGCTATAATCGAAGTCAAGATTTTCTTCATAGATTTCATCCTTTCTTGGAGTTTTTCTTGACCACAATCATATCACAAGATTCTGAAAAGTCCAGACCAATCCCGAATAAATATGCAACAAAGATTCAGCGGAAAACTCCGGACGATCTGGGCGGAGCGCGGATCGTTTCCAGGACTATCGCCTCCCCTTACATCGACATAAATGTGAAACCAGAGCTTTCCTCCACTTCCTCCTGGCTGATCTTCTCCGGCTGTGCGAACCGCTCCATATACCGGTCAACCTCCGTATCCGTGAGGGAGCGGAGGCTTTCACCGTTATCTCCCACCACCAGAAATGGCCCAGCGATGATATCTTCGCCCACATGGCGGTTGCCCTCCAAGCCGGTCAGCTTGCCCTCGTCATTGCAGAGAAGCACGGTGCCGTCCTGATTGTATAGGACTTCCAGCGGGCCGCCCACGGCCTTTTGCATGGAAAGCAAGTCACGGCCTACTTCACTAACAAAAGGCGGCCTGCCGGGTTCCACATATACAATCCGCAGGAGAGCGTCTGGTTTGTGGGCCTTTGCGGGGTCGAAATCCACCTGCTTGAACCCCAAATGGTCGCAGAAAAACGTGCCGTTTTCGGTCAGCACCACGTCTGAGATGGACAGCGAGTGCCCCCGATGCAGAGGGTGCCCGCCCATGTTGAACAGGGAGTAGACTTCTTCCAGGTCTTTGCAGTTCACGTCGCCCCGGAACACTTCCTCATAGATTCCGGGGTCAATGCCAGCTCCCCCGCGCAATTCCATGGTCTGTTCAAGCCCGCGGAATTTCAAGATGTCCTCGTCGTAGTCGCTGTCAATTTGGAATATCCGGATCTGCAAGCGCCGTACCTCTCTTTCTCTGAATTTCGCGGCGGGGCAGCCTGCCCAGGCTCTCTGAAAGCTGCACGAACGCCGCCTTTTTCAGTTCCGTGGGCAGGGAGTCCAGCAATTCCAGCAGCATGGTGCGGTCATCTGTCATGGCCCGAACAGTCTTGTCCTGGCAGTCATCGCAGAGCTTCTCCCTACGGACGATTACCGTCCTGCCATCGCTGGACTCGGTGAAGGATAGCACGTCATTGT
>CAJTXF010000116.1:1454-5301 GCA_910580045.1 uncultured Eubacteriales bacterium | reverse complement strand
ACTTGAGGAACGTTCCGTTCCCCAAGTCTACGGAATCGCGCGACTGGCTTCTTTGGCGGCGCGGACTGGTGCTACGGCCTGACGCTTGAGGGCGAATTACGCTCTGCCTCGCCCTTTCCTATTGCGCGCCGCCCTCTTTTGCCGCTCTTGGGGAACTTGCTTTTGCCGTCAGGTTTAGACCTTGGGGACTCTGTCCCCAAACCCCTGCCACCTTTTGAAAAAGGTGGACGAAAACTTCCGCTGGCTCAACCTCAGGCGCTGCGTTTCCCCTCTCTCCTCCCATTCTATCAAAGAGCAGAATTACGTCAACTTCCAGTTACACAGTATAATCTATCACTTTTTCCGCAAAATTTCAAGGTGAATCTTGAAAAAATACCCGCCAAATTCGCCTTTTCTATATTTTAACAGGGAAATTCCGTACCCCCTCTCCATTCACCACAACATATAGTTACCCTCCTGTATAAATCTCGTCCGGGATATCTGCCCCCCGGCCTCCTCCGGTTTCTGTCCCCTGCTGGCCCTCTCCGGTCTGCTGGCCTTCCCCAATCTGGCCCTCCTGTCCTTCCTGACCCTCCTGGCCCTCTCCGGGGTTCTGCAAATCCGGGGGCGCGGGCGTGGCCGCCGGGCTGCCGGGCGTCACCTCTCCCTGGCTGAAAAAGGCCCGGCTGCTCTCCGTCAGATAGCTCAAGTCCAGGGTGCCGGTCTGCTCAGGCTGAATGGCATCCTTATGGGTGGTATCGAACAACCCGTGGCCATACACGATTTTGTGTTTCAAATCCGTGGGCCCGCCCAGCACGAACTCCACCCTGTCCTGGTACCACAGCCGGATACTGTCCATATTGCTCATGTCCAGCCGGGTGAACTGGCCCACAGCCTCCAGCTCCCCAATGGTCTCCACGATTTCCTGAAAGGCGGCGGTCTGCTCCTCCCCCTCCAGGCCCAGGGGCTGGCCCAGCTGGGCGGAGTGGGGCGTCAGGCCGGTCACCTGGGGCAGGCCCTCCGGGGGGTCTGCCCGGGCCTCCAGCACCTTGCCCTCCCTGTCCACCACATACCACCCGCCCCCTGCCGAGATGGCGCAGGCAGGCTGGGCCGCGGTCAGGTGCACCACCACGGTGCCTGGTATCCGGATGGAAATCTTTGCCTGGGCGATATAGGGCAGCTGGTTCTCCAGCTTTTCCTCCCTGTCCGCCCGGGGAATCAGCAGCAGGTTATCCCCGGTTTTATAGCCGCAGATGGCCCGGATGTCCTCCTCCGGGTACACCGCGTCCCCGGTGACGCGCACGTCCGTCACCCGCAGCAGCAGGGATTCCCCCAAAAACAGGGTGCCCCCCAGCATCACGGCCAGCGTCAGCACAATCAGCAGCCTGCGCTGAAACAGGCTCATGGGCTTGCGGCGTTTCCGGGGGGCAGGGGCCCTGGACCGTTCCCCTGCCGGGGAAGTCCTGGACCGTTCCCCTGCCGGGGAAGTCCTGGCCCGCTCCCCCCTGGGGGAAGTCCTGGCCCGCTCCCCCCTGGGGGAAGTCCTGGCCCGCTCCCTGGCCGAGTCCCGGGCCGGGCCACGGGGGCTCCCCCGGGAAGTCCGGGGCATATTCCGCCCCCCGCCCCGGGAAGCCTCCCGGGATTCGGCCGGGGGAGGGCTCCGCCGGGGGCGCTCTCCTGGGGAGGCCCCGCTCCGGCGGGCCTGGCTGGCCGCGTGGTTTCTGGCAAATTCGGCGAAAAAGTCCTGGGGCGGCTGGCCGGAGGAGTGGGAGCTCATGTCCTCAAACCCGTCCTCAACCCACAGATTCCTGTCCCGGCCGGGCCGGTTTTCCCTTGCTGCCATGTCACCGCCTCCTTTCCGCTTCTTTGGTTTTGTGCTGATTTTCCCTCCCGGCCCCCGGCGGAGCTTTTGTTGGAAGCCAGCGGGGATGGGCGGGGGACAGCCCGGCTAGCTCTCCTCGCTCTCCCGGACGCGGGCGCCCAGCTCCCGCAGGCCCCCTGCCAGGTCCTCATATCCCCGGCGGATGTGGGCCTCCCCGGTAAGCCGGGTGCGGCCCTCTGCCGCCAGGGCCGCCACGCACAGGGCCGCCCCGCCCCGCAGGTCAGCGGCCTCCACCGCCGCGCCGGTCAGGCTCTCGACCCCCTCTACCACGGCCACCTTGCCCTCCACCTTGATTTGGGCGCCCATGCGGCCAAGGCCCTGGGCGTGGCGGTAGCGGTTCTCGAATATGTTCTCCACAAAAACGCTGGTGCCCTGGCCCACTGCCGCCATGCTCATGACAGCGGGCTGGGCGTCTGTGGGAAAGCCTGGATAGGGCATGGTGCGGATATGTTTCACCGGGCCCAGGCGGCGGGGGGCCATAATGTTCAGGCAGCCGCCCATCTGCCGCACCTCACAGCCGGACTCCTCAAAGGGGGCCAGCATGGGCAGGATGTGGGTATTGTCCACATCCCGCAGGGTGATGTTCCCCCCGGAGACCGCGGCGGCGGCCATGTAGGTCACGGCGGCAATCCGGTCGGGCATAACCCGGTGCTCGCAGCCAAAGAGCTCCTTCACCCCGTCGATAATCAGGCAGCTCTCCCCGGCCCCGTAGACGCGCCCCCCGCAGCGGTTGAGATACTCGCACAAATCGCAGATTTCAGGCTCTCGGGCGGCGTTGGCAATAATGGTGGTGCCCTTGGCGCAGACAGCGGCCAGAATCAGGTTTTCGGTGGCCCCCACGCTGGGGAAGGCCAGGGACACATAGGCCCCCTGGATGCCCTGGGGCGCGGTGCAGGTCAGCCAGCCCCCGCTCTCGTCGATTTCCACCCCCAGCCGCCGCAGGGAGGAAAGGTGCAAATCAATGGGCCGGGGCCCCAGCTCGCAGCCCCCGGGGGAGCAGAGCCGGGCCCGGCCGCAGCGGGCGGCCATTGCCCCCAGGAACACAATGGAAGAGCGCATCCCCCGCATCAAATCCTCCGGAATCTCGCAGCTGGTGATGGCGCTGTCCACAATCAAATCATGGCCCTCCCGGCGGCAGCGGCAGCCCAGGTGCTCCAGGATTTTCACGGCAATATTCACGTCAGAAAGCTCCGGGCAGTTGTGCAGCACGGTCTGGCCCTTGCAGAGCAGGGCGGCGGAGAGCAGAGGGAGGGTACTGTTCTTGGCGCCCTGGACAGAGATTTCCCCGCGGAGTTCGGCGGGGCCGTCAATGATAAACATAGAGAACACCTCACAAAAATAGGCTACGCCATTTTATGAAGCATCCCAAGAATTGTGCCAGCGTGACGGCGGGCCCCGACCGGGGTCCAGGGGGGCTTGCCCCCTGGCGGGTCCAGGGCAGAGCCCTGGTGGGGTGTGGAGCAAAGCCCCATGCCCTTGACCTTAAAAGGGCGGCGCTCCAAGAGAAAGGAGCGAGGCAGAATGTCAGACGGCCCGCCCCGGCTGGGACGTGGCACTCTGAGCGCCGCCAAAGCAGCCGGTCGCGCGATTCCGTTGAGTTGGGAAATCGCAGATTTTCCAACTCACGGAGAGCCGCAGGCCGTCTGCGCAGGCGTTGGGCCGCTAAGCGTTCCCCCACACTGCCGCTGACCTCAGAAAGCGGGAGCTAACGGTTAGGTCAAGGGCCTAACCGCCAGCAGCTTCCCCACCGCAAGCACCATCTGGCCGGAACGCTTAGCCTCCCAACGTGGGTGCTGGCGTCCGCCTCTCTCCTTCTATTCCAAAACCTGGGGTTTTGGAATAGAAGGAATCTTGCTGCTGGCTGCGGCTTATGGGGCGGCGCAGTTGGGTGCCTCTGGCGGACTCAAGGGGTAGGAGTGGAGCACTGCTTCTCTTTGGGATTTGTGGCGCCGCCCTAAGGTCAAGGCCGTGGGGGGGGGGGGGCCC
>CAJTXF010000116.1:0-1444 GCA_910580045.1 uncultured Eubacteriales bacterium | reverse complement strand
CCCCCCCACCCCACCACCTTTTGAAAAAGGTGGACGAAAACTTCCGCTGGCTCGCAATTAGGCAGTGCTCACCCCCCTTGACCCCGGCCTGGCCCGCCGTCAGGTGCTGCTCTCCGCCGCCTTTTTCAGCTCCCGGTATATCCTCTCGCTGGCGTCTCTTATCTCCATCTTCCCCGCGTTCTCCCCCAGGCTCCGCAGCCGCTCCGAATCAGAGAGCAGCTTCTCCACCTTCCGCCACAGGGCCTCCCCGGTCAAATCCTTTTCCTCAATCATCTCCGCCGCGCCCCGGCGCACCAAGGCCATGGCGTTGTGGAACTGGTGGTTCTCCGCCACATTGGGGGAGGGCACCAGAATCGACGCCTTTGCCTTTGCCTCTATCTCCGTCAGGGTCATGGCCCCTGCCCGGCCGATGACCAAATCCGCCGCGGACAGGCACTGGGGCATGTTGTCAATGTACTCCAGCAGGCGAATCTGGGGGTTCTTGTCCAAATCCAGGCCGAACTCCCGGGTCTCCTCCAGAAATTTGGAATCGTGCTGGCCATAGCCGTGTATGTGCTGATACTTGCCCTCCTTGGCGCTCTGGGCCAGCATAAAGGCCGCGGCCCGGTTCAGGGCAGAGGCGCCCAGGCTGCCCCCAAAGGACAGCACCAGGGGACGGGCGTCCAGGCCCAGGGCCTTGCGGGAGGCCTCCCGCTCTGCTGCCAGAACCTCGCCCCGGACCGGGTTGCCGGTGACCACGCAGTTGACCTTCTCGTCAAAATAGGACTTGGCGTCCGGCACAGCCAGCAGCACGGACTTCACAGACTTGGCCAGCATTTTCGTGGTCACGCCGGGGTAAGCGTTGGACTCGTGAATCACGCAGGGCACGCCCATGCGGGCAGCCTGCCAGACCACCGGGCCGCTGACATAGCCGCCGGTGCCCACGCACAAATCAGGGGCAAAGTCCCGGATAATCTTTTTGGTCTCAGCCGCGGCGGCGAACATGCGGCCAATGGTCTGGAAGTTGCGCTTGATGTTATGGGGGGTGAGCTTGCGCTGGAAGCCGGAAATGGTGATAAAGACCATGTCATAGCCAGCCCGCTGAACCAAGCGCTCCTCCATGCCGCCCCGGTTGCCCACGTAGAGGATTTGGGTGTTGGGCTCTTTTTGTTTGAGATATCCGGCGATGGCCAGGGCGGGGTTGATGTGACCGGCAGTGCCGCCGCCGGTGAACAGGACTTTCATGGTAAACATCCTTTCTGGGTGGATAGTAGAAACGTGGCTGAGAGCCAAGGGAAAGTTTTTGAAGGGTCCAGGGGGACTTTTTTCAAAAAGTCCGCCCTGGCAGGGTTCGGGACAGAGTCCCGAGGTCTTGCCCTTGACCTTGACCTAAAAAGGCGGCGCGCAAAGGGAAAGGGCGAGGCAGAGCGTAATTCGCCCTCAAGCGTCAGGCCGTAGCACCAAT
>CAJTXF010000115.1 GCA_910580045.1 uncultured Eubacteriales bacterium | reverse complement strand
CCCCCGCCCTACGGGCGGGGGAACACGAAAAACCCCTCGGGACGGACACTCCCAGGCCTGACAGGCGGTTTACCGCTGCCCGGGGCTGGACGCGAACACCACCCCGCAGCGGCCGCTTTCCTTGACCTGGCAGAGGGCCCTGTCCGCCAGCCGGTACAAGTCGTCTGTGTATCCGCAGGGGGAGAAGGCCCCGCCAACGCTGAGGGACACCTGGGGCAGGCCGTCCATGGGGTTTAAGAGGGCCTCGTTTATGTTCCTGAGCTTTTGCTCTATCCGCTCCTGCTGTCCGGCGCTTATGTCCGTAAGAATCACCGCGAACTCGTCGTCCCCCACCCGGGCCGGGAAGTCTGTGGCCCGGAAACTCTCCTTCAGCTGCCGGGCCACCTTCTGCAGCACCCGGTCCCCAACCTCATAGCCAAACCCGTCGTTGACCAGCTTGAGCTTGTCCACATCCACCAGCAGCAGGGCAAGGGGCTGGCCCTTGACACGCAGGACCTCTTTTACCTGTTCCAGGGCCCCCCGGTTCATGATTCCTGTCAGGGCGTCATGCTCTGCCTGATGGCGAAGGAGCACCTCATTGGCTGTGTTGATTTCATAGATGTCATTATAGGTCAGGGCCAGGTATTTGAACTCATAGGCCCCGGTGATTTCCATCATTTTTTCTTCCCGGATGCACTTGATATACACCTGCAGGGGCTTGATAATCAGGAAGGCAATCATGGCGAAAATGAACACGTTCATCAGGAACAGGACGCTGGACAGGATGCGCTCCAGCTGCATAGAGCGCTCCAGGCTGTCCACGCTTTGCTGCTGCCCCCGCTGGGTAGAGCCCATCACGTCTGTGAGGAAGAAGTCAATATTGCTGGAAATCAGCTGCTTTTTCGCCTGATACTCCTGGCCGAAGACCAGCTCTCTGGCCTGCTCGGCCTTGGCCCTGGGGGCCAGCTCCTGGTGGATTTCTGAGAGCTGGATGGCCTGGACCTCCTCTGGCAGGGCGTCAATGTCCATGGCCTGGGCCTCCGCGGCCAGGCGCATGGCGTATATCTCCCGGCCCATCAGCTGGTTGGAGTAGTCCAGGGCCAGCTCCAGATACCCCTGGGCCTGGGGGCTGGCCTGGCCGTTCAGCTGTTCTAACGCCTGGTCCCGGCGGCGGGTGGTGTTTGCCTCCGCAAAATAGTTCTCCGCGTATACAAGGTCCGGGGTCACGGTAAAGCTGCGGACCTGCTCAGTCAGATAGTCCGAGCCGTCTGAGACCATGGCGGCCTCCTGCTGGCAGAGGATGTACAAATCCGTGGCGGAGACCATGTCCCGATAGTCCCCGGCAGCCCGGAAGGTGGCCAGCAGAAGGACAATATACAGCAGGCAGGAGCAAAGAATCATCAGCAGGTTGACTGTGCGGACCTTCAGGCCCCGGACAGGGGTCTTCGGGCCGGATTTGGGTGTGGGGGCGGGCTGTTTTTTGTCCATAGCATAACCTCCCTGGCGGATGCTGCCGCGCAAGATAAACAGTCTTCTCTTAATTATAGCGCATATTGGTAGGTTTTGGTAGTCCTTTTTCGCAAATTTTGATTTTTGTTTAGAAGATTTCGCCTGAAAACTGCAGAGAGCGCTGCCGCGGGGCTGCAGGGCGCGTCCGGCCTGCTGAAAAAAAGCCTCCCCCCTTTTCCGCCTTTGGGGGCCTGAAGGGAGAGGCTTTCTATCTGCTTTCTATCTAGATATTGAACATCAGCTGCGCGTAGGTCGGGTATGGCCAGCAGGCCCCTGAGGCCCGCTGCTCCATCTGGTCCACCGTCCCCCGCAGCGCCTCCATGGCGGGAAGCACCTTATCCCGGTAGTGCACTGCTGCGGTGAGGATGTTCACGCTCTCAGAGCTGGGGTCCCGCAAAAGGGCTTCCAGCTCTGAGGTCTGGGCATAGGCCCTGTCCAGCAGGGCAGAGAGGCCCTCAATCAGCCCTGTCTCCGCGGTGCAGGGCAGGCTGGGGATAAGCTGCCGCCGGGCCGCCACCCCCTGGGCCAGAGCGCTGGCATAGCCGCTCACTGCCGGAAGGATGTCGCCCCGCACCATGCGCGCCATGGTCAGGGCCTCAATGTTCAGGGTCTTTACATACTCCTCCATAATGGTCTCGTACCGGGCCTCCATCTCCGCCTCGGTGTAGATTTTGTGCCGGATGAACAGGGCCACATTCTTCTGGTCCAAGTACCGGGGCAGGGCGTCCGCGGTGGTGGGCAGGTTCAGGAGCCCCCGGCGCTTTGCCTCCTCCACCCACTGGGCGGAATAGCCGTCCCCATTGAAGATAATGCGCTTGTGCCTGCCCAGCACCTGGCGGATAAGGGCATACACTGCCTCGCCCGTAGGGGCCGGGCTCTGCTCCAGAATATCCGAGAACCGGCGGAGCTCCTCAGCCACAATGGTGTTCAGCATAATATTGGGGCAGGCAATGGACAGGGCGGAGCCCAGAGAGCGGAACTCGAATTTATTGCCCGTAAAGGCAAAGGGAGAGGTCCGGTTCCGGTCCGTGTTGTCCATGTTAAAGTCCGGAAGCACCCGCACCCCGGTCTCCAGCTTTTTCCGCTGTGCCTGGGTATAGGGCTTCCCCTCCTCAATGGCCTGGAGGACAGCAGTGAGTTCATCCCCCAAAAACATGGAGACAATGGCAGGCGGCGCCTCGTTGGCCCCCAGCCTGCGGTCATTGCCGGCAGAGGCCACGGAGATGCGCAGCAAATCCTGGTATTCGTCCACGCCCTGGATGACCGCGGCCAGAATCAGCAGGAAGGGCAGGTTCTCCCAGGGGCGCGCGCCTGGGTCCAGCAGGTTTTTGCCGCTGTCTGTGGTGATGGACCAGTTGTTGTGCTTGCCGCTGCCGTTCACCCCGGCAAAGGGCTTTTCGTGGAGCAGGCACACCAGGCCGTGGCGGTCCGCCACGTTTTTCATCACTTCCATGGTCAGCTGGTTGTGGTCACAGGCAATGTTGGTGGTGGTGAAGATGGGGGCCAGCTCGTGCTGGGCAGGGGCCACCTCATTGTGCTTGGTCTTGGCCAAAACCCCCAGCTTCCACAGCTCCCTGTCCAAGTCCCCCATAAAGGCCGCCACCTTGGGCTTGATGGCCCCATAGTAGTGGTCCTCCAGCTCCTGGCCCTTGGGGGCCTTGGCCCCGAAAAGGGTCCGGCCTGTGAAGAGCAAATCCGGCCGCTGCTTATACAGCTCCTTGTCAATCAGAAAGTACTCCTGCTCCGCGCCCACAGTGGTGATGACCTGCTGGGTCTTCTCGTCCCCAAAAAGCCGGAGCATCCGCACAGCCTGGGCGGAGAGGGCCTCCATAGAGCGCAGCAGAGGGGTTTTCTTGTCAAGAACCTCTCCGCTGTAGGAGCAGAAAGCGGTGGGGATGTACAGGGAGTCCCCCTTCACAAAGGCATAGGAGGTGGGGTCCCAGGCCGTGTAGCCCCGGGCCTCAAAGGTGGCCCGCAGCCCCCCGGAGGGGAAGGAGGAGGCGTCCGGCTCGCCCTTAATCAGCTCCTTGCCGGAGAACTGCATAATGACCCTGCCGTCGCTGGTGGGGGAGATAAAGCTGTCGTGCTTCTCGGCGGTGATGCCGTTTAAGGGCTGGAACCAGTGGGTGAAGTGGGTGGCCCCCTGCTCTACGGCCCAGTCCTTCATGGCGCTGGCCACGGCGTTGGCCACAGTCAAATCCAAATCCTTGCCCTCGTCAATGGTTTTGCGCAGGGACTTGTAAACGTCCTTGGGCAGGCGCTCCATCATTACGTCGTCATTGAATACAGCGCTGCCGAACAGCTCTGGCACAGACTTGCGGTTTTCCGAACAGGTTCCCATACATGACCCCTCTTTCCCGATTTCCCACGGAATTGTTTAGAATAATTTGGCGTTCTCCCCATAATAAGGGGAAAGGCGCGGAAAGGTTCTCCCTTCCAGCGCCTGAAGCTGTCCTGATTATTTCGCCGTTCCCGCGATGTACGCCTTGATTAAGGCCTTGATTTCCTCCGGAGTATAGTGCTCCTTGTCCGGCGCGGTCTCGATAATGTCAATCAAATCGTAGGCCATGGCTTTTTTGATTTCCATCGACGCCCCCTCGGTATTCATGGAGCACCCCCCTGAGAAACTTTTCTCCCTTATTCTACTCGAAAGCGGGAGATTTGTCAACTCTGAAAATCAGCCCAAATCCCAGTGGGAAATCTCCGTCCAGCTCATGGAGGTGATTTCCCCCTGGGTCACGTCCTTGGGCACCCAGATAAAGAAGAGCGCTCCCTTCAAATCCGCTGTGGAGCCGTACAGGCCGTCCTCCACCAAAGTGATTTTCGCCCGGTCCCCCTCAATGGAGAAGGCCCCCAGCTCGCAGTCATAGGCCGGGCTGCTCCCATAGGCCGTTTCCACTGCCAGCAGGTTGTATTGCTCGAAGCCGCCCTCCCAGATGGCGCGCTCCCTGGGCTGGGGGACCTTTTCAAAAAGGCTGGCATACTGCTGCCGGTCCGCCAGCAGACGGGCGTACTCCTCATAGCTGGTGAGGATGCTGGCTTCCTTCCGCTCAAACCCAGAACAGGAATCGTCCAAATCGTTGTCCAGGCCCGGCTCCGGCTGTACATAGGGCAGGGGAATATTGTAAACATACTTCACCCGCTCTGTCTCCTTGTCCACCGGGAAGGTGGCTTTCTCGTACAGCCGCACAAACCACCGGGCCGCGTTTCCCCGTTCCACGGTGGGGCTTTCCATATACGCGGCGCTGAAAATCCCGAAGCCGGAGATGGCCTCCAGATGCGCCCTGGCCCAGGAGGGGAAGCTGCTCCAATCCCCAGGAACAGGCTTGTACAGAGTATCCAGGCCCTGCGTTTCCAGATAGCGGTGGAACATGACCCCCAGCTCGGCGTAGCTGACCAGCCGCCCGGGGGAGAATTTCCCCTTCCCTGTGCCAGAGACCAGGCCAATCTCATAGGCCCAGTTCACGTACCGTCCGTACCAGCTCCCGGCGGGCACGTCAGAGAAGGGGGCGCTGCCGCTGGCGGAGACAGCCTCACCGGTGATGGCCTGGTGGGTCTTGGCCAGGGCGGTGACAGCCTGGGCCCGGGTGATGGGCTCCCCGGGGGAAAAGGTGGTGGAAGAGGTGCCAGCGAAAATGCCCAGCTCCAGGGCCCGGCTGATGAAATCACAGGAAACGGGCCATTTGTAGGGCCACTCGCTCAAATCCTCAAAGGGGGCGGGCTTCTCGAACCAGCTGGCCCCCGCGGGCAGGGCCAGGCCCATGCTCAGACACAGGGCCAGCAGAAGGGCCAGCAGACGCTTGGCGTTTTTCATAATCAGACTCCTTTCTATAGGGTATTTTATGGTATTTTTATTATATCAGAGCGTGGAGGAAAAAGCAAGGGCTGTGTCCGTTCCGAGGGGGTTTTCGTGTTCCCCCGCCCGCAGGGCGGGGGAA
>CAJTXF010000114.1 GCA_910580045.1 uncultured Eubacteriales bacterium | reverse complement strand
CACCGCCCTTTCACGGCGGTGTCTTAGCCGCTTGACCACCGGGCCATTTGGTAGCGGTAAATGGACTTGAACCATCGACACATCGGGTATGAACCGATTGCTCTAGCCAACTGAGCTATACCGCCATATTGTGCCCCTGTCTGTGGGACGTTCTCTATTATACTGGATGGAAAGAAGAATGTCAAGGGGTTTGTCCAAATTTTTGAGAAATTTAGGAGAGAACAAGGAGAAGGGGGAATCCAAAGCCCTGTGGAGCGGAAAAAGGCATATCGGAACGAAAAACAGACGCTCCGTCAGGAGCGCCTGCCTTTTGCGGAAAGATTTGTGCAGCTCGATTTAAGAGAGAACCGAGTAGTTGGGAGCTTCCTTGGTAATCTGGATGTCGTGGGGATGACTCTCCTTGAGTCCTGCCCCTGTAATGCGCACAAACTGTGCCTTATCGTGCAGCTCCTGGATATTTGCGCAGCCTGTGTAGCCCATGCCCGAGCGCAGACCGCCCAGCAGCTGGAAGATGGTGTCCGCCAAAGGCCCCTTGTAAGGAACCCGGCCCTCAACCCCTTCGGGTACAAATTTCTTTTGCTCGCCCTGGAAATAGCGGTCGCTGCTGCCTCTGCCCATGGCCCCAAGACTGCCCATGCCCCGGTAGACCTTGAACTGGCGGCCCTGGTACAGCTCATAATCCCCGGGAGCCTCCTTGCATCCAGCCACCATAGAACCCAGCATCACTGTGTCAGCCCCTGCCGCCAGTGCTTTCACAATGTCGCCGCTGTACTTAATGCCCCCGTCCGCGATGATGGGGATGTTGTGCTTGCTGGCCTCGCTGGCCGCGTCAAACACAGCCGTAATCTGAGGCACACCGATGCCTGCAACCACCCGGGTGGTGCAGATGGAGCCAGGCCCAATGCCTACCTTGACACAGTCCGCGCCAGCGTCAATCAGGGCCTTGGTGCCCTCAGCAGTGGCCACATTGCCTGCAATGACCTGCAGGTTCGGGTATGCGGCCTTCACCTTGCTGACCGCCTTGATAATGCCGTCATTATGTCCATGGGCAGAGTCCAGGGCCACCACGTCTACCTGGGACTCCACCAAGGCTGCCACACGCTCCAGCACATCGGCTGTGGCGCCAATGGCCGCGCCGCACAGCAGGCGTCCGCTCTGGTCCCGGGCAGAGTTGGGGTAGCGGACCGCCTTCTCAATATCCTTAATGGTGATAAGGCCCTTCAAGCGCATTTGGCTGTCTACCAGAGGCAGCTTCTCAATCCGGTGCTGGCGGAGGATTTCCTGGGCCTCCCGAAGAGTGGTACCCACAGGGGCTGTGACCAGATGCTCCTTGGTCATCACGTTTTTCACCGGCTGGTTGAAGTCATCGCCCTCCATAAAGCGCAGATCCCGGTTGGTGATAATGCCCACCAGCACTCCGTCCTGGCAGATAGGCACACCGGAAATTTTGAAACGGCCCATCAAATCCTCAGCCTCCCGCACAAGGCTGTCTGGGGAGAGGAAGAAAGGATTGGCAATTACGCCGTTTTCTGAGCGCTTGACCCTATCCACCTGGTCAGCCTGCTTTTCAATCGGCATGTTCTTGTGAATGATGCCAATGCCGCCCTCTCTGGCAATGGCAATAGCCATGTCCGATTCCGTAACAGTATCCATGGCTGCGGTCAAAATAGGAGCGTTGAGCTGGATGCTCCCTGTCAGCCTGGCGGAAAAGCTGACTTCGCTGGGCAGAACATGGGATTCTGCCGGGATGAGGAGTACATCGTCAAAGGTAAGCCCCTCTTTGGAGAATTTTTGTTGATAATCCATTTTCAGCATACACACACTCTCTTTCCTCTGAAATTACCCCTTTCTGCGGCATGGGCATGGGCGGTTGGGGTATTATTTAATCGAAAATTATAGCACGTGTCCGTGTATTTTTCAACCCCAAAGAGGACAGGCAAAACCGAGAATTTTATCTTGGAAATGGAAACAAAATGCGTCAAATCGGACAAGCGGGCAGTAAGCGGCAGAGAAGAGGCAGAAAGTACAGGTTGACTGGGGAACAGAATAGGTAAAAAACCAGGGGGAACAGGGGGCTTTTTCGCTGAAAGAGAGAAGAAAAACAAATTCTCTAAAGGATATTGACAGAGGAACCGCGGGGATATATAGTAGACCCAGTTCAAACATATGCCGCAACTGAAATCTTCCGGCTGAAAAGGAGAAGCGCTGACTTATGATGAAACTATTTTCCCGCTTAGGTGAAGGCGGCAGGCAGGCCCTGATTCTGCTGGGGGTCAATGGGATATTCTGGTTTGCCTGGGCTTTTGGCTGCTATCAGACAGTGTACCTGCAGGGGGTGGGATTTACAGCGTCCAATTTAGGGCTGCTCAACGCTATCTCCTCAGCAGTGGGCATTGCCTCTGTCACCTTCTGGGGAATGGTCAGCGATAAAACCGGCTCTCTGCGTAGGGTGCTGATTATTGTGCTGGCAGGGGGCGCCCTGTGCTATGGCCTGATTCCAGCCATTCCCACTGGGCTGGCTGTATCCCAGCTGCTGATTTTGTGTCTGGTGCCCATGGTGAATTTCTTCCGGGCATCCATGTCTCCTTATGCGGAAAATATTTTGGTGCGCAACTGTAACGAGCTGCGGCTGAATTATGGCATCCTGCGCGGGGCCGGTTCCTTCCTGTTCACAGTGGGGAGCCTGATTATCTCTGCCTGGCTGCCCAGCCTGGGGGTAGCCAATACCTTTTGGCTTTCTGGGCTGCTTATGCTGATTCCCATCATTCTCACAGTGTTCGCCAGAGAGCCGGACGCCCGGCCTGCCAGAAAACCGGAGAAAGGGGAGAAAAACTCCCTGAACCTGGGAGAGCTCTTCCAAAACCGGGCGTACCGGGTCTTTTTGGTGTTTGGCTTCCTGTTCTATACAGCCGCAGCCTGTGAGGGGAACTTTATTCCCTATTATATGGAAAGCATTGGGGTGGACAGCCAGAAGTATGGGATTGTCCTGGCCTACCGCGCCCTGCTGGAAATCCCATTTCTGCTGCTGATGGTGCGCCTGCGCAAGCGCTTCTCCCTGCGGACCATGGTGCTGGGGGCAGTGGTGCTGATTGCGGCAGAGAGCTTGGGGCTGGGCCTGATGGCCAACTCGCTGTTTACAATGCTGCTGTTCTGCACCTTCTTCGGGCTGGGGAACGGTCTGTTTTTGGGCTCCTCCCTCAACTATGTCTATGAGCTTGCCCCCAGCCATCTGCGCACCAGCGCACAGGCATTCTTTACCTCCATGGCCTCTGTGGCTGGAATTATCGGAAACCTGGTGGGCGGTGTGCTGTTTGACGCCATTGGCGCAAAGCCCTTCTATCTTTCGGTAGGATTGCTGTATCTTGTGAGCTTTGGAGTTTTCCTGCTCTCCCAGGGAAAGAAGAGCGGACAAAAGCAAGCATAGAAAGACAGGATTTTTCAGGGCAAAGGCAGTATACTTTCTGTGTTAGGAGGGATAAAGGAGATGGATTGGCTCAGCAGCCTGCGGGGCGCTATTGAATATATGGAGAAGCATATGCTGGAGCCTCTCAGCCCAGCGGACATTGCCAGAGCAGTACATAT
This sequence comes from uncultured Eubacteriales bacterium, assembly GCA_910580045.1. Lineage (GTDB taxonomy): Bacteria > Bacillota > Clostridia > Oscillospirales > Acutalibacteraceae > Acutalibacter. The sequence continues at coordinate 1,919 of CAJTXF010000114.1, read as the reverse complement.
GTCGCCTTTTTATCTGCAAAAAGGCTTTCAGATTATTACTGGGTACAGTCTGGGGGAGTATATGCGCAACCGCCGGCTGTACTTGGCGGCTTTGGAGCTGCTCTCCGGAGAAGTGAAGGTCATAGACGCGGCCCTTCGATACGGCTATCAGACCCCGGAGAGTTTTTCAAAGGCATTCACCCGGTTTCACGGGTTCCCACCCTCCCAGGTGAAAAAGGAATGCCTTGCTGTCCGGCCCTTCCTGCCCCTGAAAGTAAAAATATCCATTCAAGGAGGAAAAGACGTGGATTACTTTATTGAGAAAATGGACGCTTTTCAGATTCTGGGCTTTCAGCGGAGAATCCCCATGGACAGGGGATATGAGCTGTGCCCCAAGTTCTGGGACGAGATACAGCGGGACTATCTGGCACCCCTGCACAGCGGCAGACAGCCTCAGGGCGATTTGGAGCGGGCTGTCAAGGAGTGCTGCGTGGGTTTGTTCGGCGTATGCATTGAGGAGGACGACGACCCAGGGGCGTTCACATACATGGCCGCCGGGCACTATGATGGCCGCCCTGTACCGGAAGGCATGGCCGTGCGGGAAATACCTGCCGCCACATGGGCGAAGTTCCGGGCCCAGGGGCCGCTGCCAGGTTCCCTGCAGACCCTAAACTCCCAGATATTCCAGGAGTGGCTGCCGGGCAACCAGCAGTATGAGCTGGCGTTCCCTATCAATATTGAGCTGTACCCTGAGCCTGACACAGAGAACAGCTCGGATTATGAGTGCTATATCTGGCTGCCTGTAAAAGAGAAAAAGCTGTGAACATTATTTAAGATGTGAGAGCTTCTCCATAATCGGAAAAGAGGGAGACAGCCAGCAGGGCAAAGGCTATATATACTTTCCCATAAAAAAATGTAACAAGTTATATAAAAGCCCCCTGCCGGAAAAGAGGCAGGGAGCTTTTATAATAATTCTGATTGGACAGCCTTTATATTGCACAGGCCTACACAGCGAAATGGTGAGCCCCAATAATTGCCACCACTGGCCGGGACCAAATCCACTGATTGGTGGTCTTCGCCGGATTATAATAGTACACCGCGCCGCCGGTAGGGTCAGAGCCGTTGATGGACTCCCGGGCGGCAGTGTAGGCCGAGTCAGCAACCGGTGCATTGATGCCTCCATCATATAAACAGGAGAAAGCTCCCTGCTGATAGATAACACCAGAGAGGGTATTGGGAAAGGAGGGATGAGAGATGCGGTTCATAATGACCGCGCCCACTGCCACCTGTCCCTGATACGGCTCACCCCGAGACTCTGCGGAGATGATTTTAGCCAGCAGTTGAACATCACTCTCCGAGAATCCGCCATATCCTTCTCCCCCTGAGCCGCCCCCGCCAATCAGCCCCAGAGCCTCCAAAGTCTTTGGGCCCACAATCCCATCGTCATCCAGTCCATAGTCCCGCTGAAAAGCAATCACAGCATTCTTTGTGCGGGTGCCGAAGATACCATCCGCGTTTCCAGGGGAGTAGCCCAGCTCCTGCAGGCGCTGCTGGATGCTTGTTACTTCACTGCCTGTAGAGCCATATTTAGAAAGAGCCTGGGCTCCGCCACTGTCCCAAAGCAGAAGAATTATCATTAAGTTGACTAACGCGATAAGAGCCACGCGCCAGACAAAGAGCAGAAGTTTTTTAGAATCCACCTTCAATATAGAACGCCTCCTTTGCTATAAGTCTATGATGGACAGGCTGGAATATGCCTGGAAGTGCTTGGAAGCAATTCTGTATTTTGTATATAAACTTACAAAGCAGTCAATATATAGATATCGAAAGAAAAAGGCAAAAAAATCTGAAAAAAGTGTTGACATCTGGCGAGACCTGTGGTATTATAGTCAAGCTCTCCCGAGAGAGCAGCCAAGCCGAAAGGCGAGGCGAAAAACTTT
>CAJTXF010000113.1 GCA_910580045.1 uncultured Eubacteriales bacterium | reverse complement strand
GTTGAGAACAAATATGGACAAGCAAAACGATTGATAGGATAACGTGGCCGTCCGTTTTGGGCGGCCACTTCATTATATAAAAGTTTAATTTGTTAGATCAGCATTGCAGAGTGGAGAAAAATATATGTCTGAAGTGGAAACTCTGGCGGTTTGCGCTGGATGTATCTGAACTCTTGTGGTATTGTTGGTGGTGCCGAAGGGCAAAAAATCAAAGAAAGGAATGGTGCAAATGACTGTAACCGACATCAGCCGGGAACCGCAAAAACCCGAAGTTATCCGGCTTGCGGCCTACTGCCGGGTATCCAGCAAATCCGCTGACCAGTTGCACTCTTTTGCCGCTCAGATTCGCTACTACAAGGATTATGAGCGCAAGAATCCGCAGTACAAGCTGGTGGACGTGTACGCTGACGAGGGCCTGTCAGGTGTTGACATGAAAAAGCGCGATGAGCAGAACCGACTTATCCGTGACTGCAAGCTGGGCAAAATAGACCGGGTCATCACCAAGTCTGTGTCGCGTTTTGCCCGGAATACGCAGGAATTGCTGGTTGCCCTGCGTACCCTCAAGGAGTTGGGCGTGAGCATCTACTTCGAGGAACAGGGCATCGACAGCGAGAAGATGAATATGGAAATGCTGGTGACTTTCCCCGGCATGGCCGCCCAGCAGGAGAGCGTAAATATCTCCGACCACCTTCGCAGGAGTTATCAAATGCGTGTGGAGTCGGGGGAGTTCAACTGCTGCGCCCCAGCGTATGGGTACAATTTAATCGATGGCCAGCTTCTGGTCAAAGAGGACGAAGCCGCGGTGATACGTCGCATTTTTGACCTTTACCTGCAAGGCATCGGCAAACAGAATATTGCCAATATCCTCAACGCGGAGGGTGTTCCCCGCCGATATGCTCAAGAGAGGTGGTACCACTCCACAGTGAACTATGTGATTAACAACGAACGCTATATGGGCGACGCACTCCTGCAAAAGAAATTCACCACGGACACCCTACCCTTCAGAAAGAAAAAGAATCGCGGCGAAAAACCACAATATTATGTGGAAAACAGCAACCCGCCCATCGTCAGCCGGGAAACCTATATGGCGGCGCAGGAACTGCAAAAATCGCGGAACGTCAGTCACAAGTGCGAGGGTGGATATCCGCTGACCGGTATTCTCCGCTGTCCAGAGTGTGGCCGCTCATTCCGCAGGCTGCTCCTAAACGGTACCGCTTACTGGCTGTGCAGCGGTAAAGCGGCTGGGGCAACGGATTGCCAGAGCAGGCGTGTGCGCGAAAACGCTGTGTTCGACGCTTTCTGCTTGATGGTTGACAAGCTGTCTGCCCACCGCAATGACCTATTCGGTACCCTTATCCATCAGTTAGAGATGATACAAAATCGTGGCGGCGAGAGCCAGGAAAAGGTACGGCAAATTGATAAACAAATAGCTGACTTGAGTGCGCAGAATCTGGTGGTTGCCCGACTCCACACCAATGGGGTTCTCAATGCCACTGACTTCGCTGCGCAGTCCTCGGTGATAAGCAATAAAATCAATGCCCTGCGGTTGGATCGTAAGAAAGCCTTGGCAGAGGACGAAGATGATGAATTGATATACACGCTGAAATCGCTGGATGACTTCCTGGCGAGATATGTGCCGGGCACACCATTTAGTCAAGCGTTATTCGAAGAAATTATCCAGAGAATCACGGTTGTGGATAACTCAAAACTGACCTTCCACCTCGTCGGCGAGCTGGCTTTTACGAAGCAAATCCCCGAGAATGTGAGGTGTCGCACGGCATGAAAAAGAGAAATATCCCATTCGGATACCAGTATCAGAATGGTGTGATAATCACCCATCCGCAAGAGGCTGCTGTGCTGAATCGCATTTTTAGTGAGTATCAAAACGGCTACTCCCTGCTGGAAATTGCCAGCCGCCTGAACGATGAAAATATCGAGTATCAGCCCGGTGTTACCGGCTGGAGCAAATCCCGCATCATGCGATTGGTAGAAAATGAACGGTATACCGGCAAGAATGGTTTTCCTGCTATCATTGACGAGGACACTCACCATGCCATGATGGAGATGAAAGCCAAGAAAAACACCCAGCACGGCACCGACCGCAACCATGAGATTTTTCATATAGATGTGCCAGTAATCTGCCCCACTTGTAGCGGCGAAATGGTTCGACGGCACGACAGCCGATTCAAGAAGTGCCAGCAGCGGTGGATATGTTCCAATGCGGACTGCCGCACGGTGATTCACAAGGAAGATAGCAATCTGCTGGATGATATAACTGTACTGCTAAACCGGGTAATTGTCAATCCCGAGTTGGTGCAAATTTCACTTATTGATGAGTCCATGAGTGTGCAGACGCTAAAAGCTGAAAATGAGATTGCCCGGATATTGGACACCCTCGATTATGATAAAAATGCCCTGAGAAAAAAGATGATAGAGTGTGTTTCCCTGAAATATGCGGACATCAATTCCGCTCCATATATAGCCCATAGGTTGAAAGCGGTTCTCTTAGATGCAGAGCCGCTTTCAGCTTTTTCTCTGCCGCTTTTTAAGAGGACGGTTCAGGCCATCCACCTTGAAAAAGATGGCACAGTGAATATCAGATTAGCAAATGGCCAGATGGTCGGAAAGGACGATGAAAATGCAACCGACAGCAACCACTCCGCAGAAAGTAGTGCGGAAAATCCCGGCGAAAATCAACATAGCTGAAGAAATCAAGCAGGCCCACCGGCAGCTCCGGGTGGCGGCATACTGCCGCGTTTCCACGGCCCAGGAGGAGCAGTTAAACAGCTATGACGTGCAGGTGAGGTACTACACCGAAAAGATACGCAGCGAGCCGAAATGGGCCTTTGTGGGCATTTTTGCGGATAGAGGACTTTCGGGTACCAGCACAAAAAAGCGCGATGAGTTCAACAAGATGATAAAGCAATGTCGGCGTGGCAAAATCGACATGATTATCACGAAGTCCATCAGCCGGTTTGCGAGGAATACGGCTGACGTTCTCAAGTATGTTCGTATGCTCAAGGAGATAGGCGTGGACATTTTCTTCGAGGAACAGAACATCCACAGCACACAGCCTGGGGCTGAGTTTTATATCACGATTTACGGCAGCATCGCTCAGAGTGAATCGGAGAATATCAGCGCCAACGTGATATGGGGCAAAAATCAAAGTGCGAAAGAGGGTAAGGTACCTTTCCAGTACAAGCGATTCCTTGGTTACCGGCGGGGGCCGGACGGCAAGCCTGAAATCGACCCGGAACAGGCCGAGGTCGTGAAACGAATTTATAGCAGCTTCCTCGCCGGGGACAGCATGACGACCATCGCAAACACACTGACTGCTGACGGTGTACCAACACCTTCCGGCTCCGGCAGATGGGTGCCTGGAACGATACAGTCGATAATTTCAAATGAAAAATACGCCGGAAATGCTGTTCTCAACAAGACCTATGTGGTGGACTGCTTGAGCAAGAAGGTCAAACGCAACGACGGCAAGGCCCGGCCTATGTACTTTGTGGAAAACAATCATCCGGCAATCATCGACCCCGCTACCTTCGGTCGGGCGCAAGAGGAACTGGCACGGCGCACCGGTAAGCGTAAGGTCAAGCAGAAAGGTACCAAGACCGAGCAGGGCCGGTATTCAAGTAAATATGCTCTCTCGGAACTGCTGGTCTGCGGGGAATGCGGTACTCCTTATCGGAGATGTACCTGGACGGTCAAAGGTGAAAAGAAACCTGTCTGGCGGTGCATCAACCGGCTGGATTTTGGCAAAAGATACTGCCACCATTCGCCCACAATGGAAGAAAGTGTGCTGCAGGAGGCTGTCATGGCGGCAATCATGCGCACAGCTAAACAGAGTGCCGATGTGCTGGGTACCTTAAAGCTGCACGTTGGCATGGGGTTGAAAAATGATGATGGTGAGGATAACAGCCTGGATATCCAGATAAGGATAGCGGAAATTGACGCGGAGTTCAAGGCTATGCTCCAGGCCATAGCTACCGATACGGTGGAAGATTTTGACGAGCAGCGGGCCACAGCGCTCATGGCAGAGAAAAACAGCTTGGAGCAACAGTTGGCTCAACTTGACAATGCCCAGCAGGAAAAGGAGAATGCAGAGTCCCGGCTGGATGAGATTTTCACTATCCTGGATGGGCTGGAAAACCACCCCATGGAATATGATGACAGGCTGGTGCGGCAGGTGCTGGAGTGTGTGGTTGTGGAGTCCAAGGAGAAGATCAAGGTAATTTTTGCGGGAGGGTTGGAGGTTGAGCAGGCTATTGAAAAAGCGTGAGAGTTCGGATACGCACACAGATTTGGCGAAAATATCTTTTTCGTATCCGCCTTACAAAGATTTGGCCCGGAATTCCTTGGAATTCCGGGCTTTTCTTGTGTTTTGGGGTGGCGGGATGCGGTCTACGATGTCGCTCTCTATGGCGTGTGTTTTGCGCTTTTTTCGTTTCTGTTCGTATCCGTTTCTAGCTTTTCCGTATGGTACATCATCAATAAATCATCAGAAAATTGGGGCGGTCTCCTTTGTGCTGGCCTGCTCCTGCTAAAAATTGAACCCGTCTGTTATCCCTTGCAGGCGGGTCGTGTCTTTCTTGACGTAGTACATCTCGGTGATCTGTGATGTGCTGTGGCCCAGGAGGTCTGCCACCTGACGAGGCGAGAGTGCCATGAGGGTTCCGTCTGGCTGGCGGATGCCGTTCACCAGCGAACTTCCAAAAGTGTGTCTGAGACTATGGAGACCCTTCTGCTCTATCCCTGCGGCTTTCAGAATTCTGTAGTACCTCTTGCGGAAGTTGACCGGGCGGGTGTAGTCGCCCTTCTCGTCGCTCACGAGGGGCGCTGTGGGGCCGAAGTTGCGCTCCTGGCGTAACTCCTCTATCGCGGCCACTGCGGCCCCATTCAGGGGCACACGGCGCTTACTGGCGGCTGTTTTGGTCTTGCCCACCTTGACCTCCCTGCCGGGGATGTACTCTGTCCCCTCACGCCTGCACACCTCTTTGACGTTCTGGTGGACTTCCAAGTGCCTGCCCTCCAGGTTGATGTCGCTGTTGAGGAGGCCCAGCAGCTCCCCGGTGCGTAGGCCAGTGTTCAGCATGAGGATGTAGGCCGCTGGCTGCTGGTATTTGGGCTTGCCGTTTGAAAATTTACTGAACGCCTCTGCCTTGAACTTCTCGATTTCCTCTAGCGTGAACACAGTAACCGTTTCCTGAGTGGGTATATCTTCCTTGTTTTGCGCAGCCATGAAGTTCGATTTCTTTATCATGGGTACACTGTTCATGGGGTTCTTTGCCAGGATTTCCTGTTGGGTCAGGTAGCGGAAATATTCGTTGAGCACGATGTACACTTTCTTGACGGTGGTGTAAGCGTAGCCTTCGCCCATCCAGTGGTTCAGCACCTCTTTGAGATCGGCGGCGGTAATATCACCTACTACCTTTTCACCAAGCAGAGGAAAAATTTGATGCTCCACCGTACATTCGCAACGGTCATAGGTTGTACGCTCCACGGAAGGGAACTTGAATACTTGGAGCCAGT
>CAJTXF010000112.1 GCA_910580045.1 uncultured Eubacteriales bacterium | reverse complement strand
CCCGTTTTCTGAGGTCAGCGGCAGTGTGGGGGAACGCCTAGCCTCCCAACGCTTCTGCTGGGCGTCCGCCTCTCTCCGAAAGCTAGGAAAGCACCGCTTTCCTAGCTTTCGGAATCTTGCTATGTACTGCGGCTTGGGGGCGTTCCTGGGGGCGGCGCGGCTTTCTGCCTCTGACGGACTCAAGCTGTGGAAGTTGGGCGCTGCCTCTTTCTGAATTTCCTGGCGCCGCCCTTTTCGGTCAAGGGCAAGGTCGCAGGGGCTCCGCCCCCGCACCCCTGCCAGGGGGCAAGCCCCCCTGGACCCCGGAATGGGCTTCCCGTCAGGCTTCCTATTGCCCAAACACCTTCCGGCCCCGGCAAAAGGTCATCAGCACCTTTCCTCTGAGCTCCATGCCCTTGAACGGGGTATTGCGGCTTTTGCCGTGCAGCGTCTCCGGGTCCACCCGCCACTTCCTCTCCGGGTCGAACACCACCAAATCCGCCGGACTGCCCACCTCCAGGCTGCCCCCTGGAATCCCCAGGATTTTCGCCGGGTTGCTGCTCATTTTGCGGATGATTTCCAACAGGCTCAGCCTATCCCCCAGGGCGGTCAGCACTGCCGCCAGGGAGGTCTCCATCCCAATGGAGCCATTGGGCGCGGTGAAGAAGTCCGCCTTTTCCTCCGGGGTATGGGGGGCATGGTCTGTGGAGATGGCGTCCAGGGTGCCGTCAGCCAGGCCCTCTATCAGGGCCTGCCTGTCCGCCTCGCTGCCCAGGGGCGGGTTCATCCGGAAGTCCGCGTCCATGCTCTCCAGGGCCGAATCGGTCAGCAGCAGGTAGTGGGGGCAGGTCTCCGCCGTGACCTGCACACCCCGGGCCTTGGCGTCCCGAATCAGGGCCACCGCCCCCCGGGTGCTCACGTGGCAGATGTGTACCGGGGCCCCGATACTGGCCGCGGCGGCGATTTCCCTGGCCACGCCGCAGTCCTCCGCTGCCGCCGGGATGCCCTTTACCCCCAGCCGCCGGGAGGTCTCCCCCTCGTTCATCAGCCCGCCCTGGGCCAGCTCCGGCACCTCGCAGTGGGCCGCGAAGGTCATGCCCAGCTCCTGGGCCGCTTTCAGTCCCGCCAGCAGGCACCGGGGGTCCCCCACCGGCCTGCCGTCGTCGCTGAGGGCGATGGCGCCCGCCTCCCGCAGGGCGGCAAAGTCCCCGCACACCTGGCCGTTCAGGCCCTTGGTCACGCAGGCGCTTGTGTAAACCCTAGCGTCAGCCCCCTGAGCCCGGGCCAGCAGCTCCCGCACCAGCTCTGGGCTGTCCATGGCCGGAGAGGTGTTGGGCATGGCCAGCAGGCTGGTCACGCCCCCGGCTGCCGCGGCCCGGCAGGCAGAGAACAAATCCTCCTTATGGGTCTGGCCCGGGTCCCGCAGGTGGACGTGCATATCCACCAGCCCGGGGGCCGCCGCCAGGCCCTGGCAGTCTATCACCTGCCCGGCCTCTGGAAGTCCGGCTCCCACCGCCGCGATTTTCCCCTCCTCCAGGCGGATGTCCCCCACCTGGTCCATCTTCTGAGAGGGGTCGATGATTCTCACGTTTTTCAGGGTATAGCTCTCCATGGCGCGCTCCTTTTCCGTGTATTTTCGGGGCAGATAAACTTAGTACTTCCCAAACACCTTCCCGGACAGCTCCTCCAAATACCACTTGGTCAGGGACAGCAGCTCTCTGCCGTAGTAGCTGGGGAAAATGAAAAAATCTGTCTCAGCGGGCAGGGCATAGGCCTCAAACCCGGCGGAGCGGGCCAGCCGCACCGCCCGGTACATGTGGAAGTTCTGGCTGACCACCACTACCCTGGTGTCCAGGCCCTGCTCTTGGGCGATTTCCATGGCGAACACCAGATTTTGTCTGGTGTTCCGGGACTTATCCTCCATATAGATGCGCTCAGGGGCCACGCCCCGTTGAATCAGGGCGTTTTTGGCCGTGAGGGCCTCAGGGCAGGGCTCGTTGCTGCCCTGTCCGCCGGTGACAATGCACTGGGACTCTGGGTTTGCCAGCAGATACTCCGCCGCCCTGTCCACCCGGCCCGAGAGGCTTTGGCCCATGCGCTCCGCGCTGTAGACCTGGGCCCCCAGCACCACCACGTTCAGCCCTTGGGGCACAGCCGCGGCCTGATAGGAGATAATCAGCACCGTGAGATAACCTGCCCAGCCCAGGCCCAGAACGTACAGGCCCACCGCAGTCCGGGCCAGCCCCCGCTGGATTCCCCCCCGGGCCGCTGCCTTTGGGTACAGCAAAGCCAGGGCAATGCCCGCGGCGCAGACGCCGATGCCGAACACTGAGCCCACCCCAAAGCCCCCGTGGAGGACAGGCAGGCAGAACCAGAGAATCCCCAGGCCGCAGAGGGCCAAAAATCCAATTTTACTTACACGTTTCAGCATGATATTCCTTTCCTGTGCTCTTGCTTTCGTTCATTATACACTATTTTTTGGGGAAGGTAAACCCTTTTTGACGGTTTCTTCCCCGGATAGGGAAAGAGCCGTCCCTTATGGAACGGCTTTGCCCTCAAGTCTTTTTTCCGATGACAGCGAATCTGTGCCGCCGAACCTCCCTGTCCCCCGCACGCTCTGCCGGGTAGGCCTGGTTTGCGTACATCACCCGGAACCCTGCCCTTCTGAAACGCGGCAGCTGGTTTTCCAGGTTATAGTCCGGGGGCGCGCCGCGGCTCTCCGCCCCTCCCACCTGCTGGGTGAGGAAGAATCCCCCGGCTTTCAGCACCCGGTGAATCTGGGCCAGGTCATAGGGCGCGTACCAGGCCACCGCCAAATCAAATTCCCCGTCCCCAAAGGGCAGAGGGCCTGTCCCCGGGCCGCAGGGCTCTGTCCGGATGCCCAGGGGGGCCAGATAGGGGCAGAAGGGCTCCCGTCCGGCAAAGGCTGTCCGCTCCGGCGGGTGCCGGAAGGGGAGCAGGGCCTCCCCCTCCCCCAAAAACAGCAGCCGGGTGTGGGGCTTTAGAAACTCCTTCACCTTACCGGCAAAATCCCAGGGCAGCGCAAGGCGGCTCATGTGTCCCTGTCCACCTGGTGGAACTGCTTCAGGTTCCCCTGCTTCTGGGCCCGGCGGGCAAGCTCCTCCTCCACCGCCTGCAGGGGGATGCCCTCGTTCACCATCATCACCACCAGATGGTAGAGCAAATCGCTGATTTCCCCCACCGTGTCCGCCTGCCTGCCGTTCTTGGCGGCGATAATCACCTCGCCGCACTCCTCGGCGCATTTTTTCAGAATCTTGTCCAGGCCCTGCTGGAACAGGTACCCGGTATAGGAGCCCTCCTGGGCATTCTCCTTCCGGCTCTGGGCCGTCTCATACAGCTCCCGCATCAAGTCCATCCCTGTCCTCCTCTCTCCGGCTCTCGTGCCAGATTTCCTTATAAAAGCAGCTGACCCGCCCGGTGTGGCAGGCCGGGCCGTTGGGCTTGACCCGCACCAGAAAGGTGTCGTTGTCGCAGTCCGCCGCAATGCTCACCAGCCGCTGGGTGTTGCCGGAGGTCTCCCCCTTGTTCCAGAGGGTCTGGCGGCTGCGGCTGTAGAACCAGGTATAGCCGGTCTGCAGGGTCCTGCGCAGGGCCTGGCTGTTCATATAGGCCAGCATCAGCACCTCATTGGTGTCCGCGTCCTGGACAATGGCGGGCACCAGCTCCGTTTTGCGGAAGAACCGGTCCAGCTCGTCGCTGACCGCGCTCTCGGTCTTGGGCTTTTTGCCGGAGAACCGGTGGCAGGTGCGCACGGCGGCCCTCAAATCCAGGGTCCCGGCGTACAGGGCCTTGCCCGCAATCACCCCATACAGGCCCAAATCGTACAGGGCCACAATGTCCAGCAGGCTGCTGACCCCCCCGCTGGCGATGATGTTGCACCCCACCGCCCGGTTGAGCCGGTCCAGCATCTCCAGGTTGGGCCCGGCCTGGGTGCCGTCCTTGCTGATGTCCGTGCAGATAATGTACTGGGCCCCCATGTCCTCCGCCCGCTTTGCCAGGTCGATGAACCCCACCTGGCTCTGCTGGGTCCAGCCCTGGGCCGCGGCCCGGCCCTCCAGGGCGTCAATGCCCACGGCAATCCGCTTCCCGTACCGGCGGATAGCCTCCTTCACAAAGTCCGGGTTCTCCAGGGCGGCAGAGCCCAGAATCACCCGGGCCGCCCCGTGGCTGAGATAGTCCTCCACCGCGGCCATGTCCCGGATGCCGCCCCCCACCTCCACCTGCATAGAGGTGCTCTGGATGGTGTCCAGAATCAGCTGGCGGTTCAGGGGCCTGCCCTCCTTGGCCCCGTCCAAATCCACCATGTGGAGCCAGTGGGCCCCCTGCTCCCGGAACAGGTCGGCGGTTTCCCTGGCGTCCGGGGCCACCACCTGGGCAGTGGCATAGTCCCCCTGGAACAGCCGGACACACTGGCCCTGGTGAATATCAATGGCTGGCAAAACAATCATATATCAGCGCTCCTTCCCAAAATTGGAAGCCCGAAGGCTCCTTAGGCCATGCAATAGCCGTTGAGCAGAAATTCAATGTAATCCTCCCGGCCAAAGAGCCGCTGGCTCTCCGGGTCCCCCTGGGCCCGGGCCAGCTCCGCGAGAGGCACCGTGGCCCGGGCCTGCTGGGCAGGGCTCTTGTCCTCTGCCAGGGCCGTGAGAACAGCCTCCGGGCCGTGGGTTTTCAGGTTCCCCAATGCCCAGGCCGGAGAGGATGGCTCTCCAAAATTGGGGTACGCCGTGAAGCCGCCCCCAATATACAGCACCGGCTCTGTAAGCCCAGCCCCCAGGCTCTTGACGGTTTTGTCCCGCAAAAGCGCCTGGTACAGCTCCGCCTCCGGCAGCCCGTACACCTCCGCCGGAGCAGCCGCGCCGAAGTGCTCCAGGGTCTTCTCCATCAGATAGGCCGGAATCTTCTCCAAATCCCCGGGGGTAATCCAGTCCGGGTAGAACCGGCGGTTCTCCCCATTGCAGGAGCCCTGGTGGACAAAGCAGCGGAACTCCTGTCCTATGGCCTTGCACCGGGCCTCCAAGTCCAGGCGGCGGATAAAATCCTCCACCGCCGGAAGCTCCGGCAGGTTCCGCTTGTTCACAAAGGCCTGCACCCGGGGGGCGATTCCCGCCACCAGCAGCCTGTCCACCGCGGCGAGAATGTCCTGATAGGCCCCCCGGCGGCCAGTGAACCAGTCGGTGGTCTCCTCACCGCCGAACAGGGTGAGCTGGACCACATCCACCCCCAGGGATTTCAGCCAGGGGGCGTAGGAATCGTCCCGGGCCAAGCGCCAGAGGCTGGCCAGCTCAAAGTGGTCCCGGGCGGGGACAGTGGAGAGGGCGTTGCACAGGGCCCAGCGCTCCCGGTAGTCGGGGGCGAAGTCCGGCTCCCGGGACCAGTCGTAGACCTCCAGGGTATCGCAGAAGGGGCGGAAGGCCTCTGCCGCGAAGCGGAGGTCCTCCAGGGAGAGACGGGGATTGGGGGCATGGCCCAGCCAGCAGTGCCTGCAGCGGTTGGGGCAGCCCAGTAAGTCCATGACAATGCTGATTTTTTGATATTTCATAGTAACTCCTTTTTACATAAAGCCCAATGGGGGGCCAACTGCGCGGTCCAGGGGCGTCAGGCCCCTGGCAGGGTGTGGGA
>CAJTXF010000111.1 GCA_910580045.1 uncultured Eubacteriales bacterium | reverse complement strand
CCTCAGCCCCAGCCCCCCGCGCCCCCGGCGTCCCTGACCCCTCCGGGCTTTGTGCCCCGGCCGGGCAACCCTCGGATGGCGCCCCCTCCGCCGCCGGTATTGATTGCCCCGCGGCCCTTCACCTGGCGGGATATTCTCACCATCCTGGGCTTTGTCTCCTCGGTGGTCGGGTGCTTTTTTGCCAGCGTCCTGCTGCTGCCTTTGGGGCTGGTGTCTTCTATTCTGGGCTTTCGGGGCAACAAAAGCCGGGGCCTGGCTGTGGCGGGCATTGTCATCTCTGCCATTGGCGCGCTGATTAAAGTGATGCTGATTTTGCGGAACGCAGGTGTTCTGCCCTGGTGGTTTACTGATGGCATTTGGTAGCTTAATGGAAGATTCTTTTATAAATTTTTGATATTTTTTGAATTTTTACTTACATTTCTCCGGAAAATGTGCTATAATAACCTTATATAAATATTGTATAAGGGGACGATAGCATGTATGAGGTAGGGCAGTTGGTACAGTATGGCAGCACCGGCGTGTGCCGAATCACTGAAATCAAGACCCAAGCGTTTCCTGACGCGGGCGAGCGGCTGTATTATGTCCTGCAGCCGCTGTACAAGTCTTGTGTGATTTCCATTCCGGTGGAGTCGGACAAGGTGTTTCTGCGTCCCATTATTTCCCGGGAAGAGGCAGAGGAGCTGATTGGCCTGATTCCCACCCTGGAGTGCCCTGTGGTCAGCGGCCGGCCAGGCCGGGAGCTGGCAGAGCGGTATGGGGCTCTGCTCAAAAGCCATGACTGCCGGGACTGGGTGGAGCTGGCAGTATCCCTGCAGGCCAAGAAAAAGGCCCAGCTGCGCCAGAAGCGCCGCTTGGGCAGTGTGGACGAGCGGTTCCTCCGGCAGGTGGAGGAGCTGCTGTTCGGGGAGTTTGCGGCAGCCCTGGATATTCCCCGGGAAAAGGTGCCTGAGTACATTTCAGCCAAGGTGGAGAGTTTGAAGGCGGGGTAAGCGGGGCTTTTTCAGAGAGGTGCTTTTCTGTGCTATAGGGTGAAGCTCACATGGGATGACGCTTCCGCGGTCTGGGGCGCTGTCAGCGATGGTATTCCCTGCCTGGTGTTGGAATCTGGCTCTTCCGGCGCGCTGCTGGAACGGGTGCGCTTTGCCGCGCGGGAGCGTTAGAGCTGAATCAGACGCCCCTTCCGGCCACTCTTGCCTTTTTGTCCCGGCGGCAGGAGCGGGTTGTGGTGTAATGGCCGAATATGAAAAGCGTGTGCGGGAACTGCTCTGCCAAAACGGGTGTTCCTTTGCGCGCCGCGGGAAGGGAGACCTTGATATCTGATATTGCCCAATCACCCAGGGCCATGTGATTGTGGACACAAAGATTAAATCACGCCACACAGCAAATGCCATCCTAAAGCGGAGCGGTATCTGCTTTAGGTAAGCCTTGCCTGGGGCGCATCCGCTCTATATTATCAAAGAACTTCACAAAGATAGGAGTGCGTGTTTATGCTGCAGCAAGTCATGACATCCCCCGGGGTCATTGAGTTCCGCCAGGTGCCCACCCCAGAGCCTGGCCCGGGCCAGGTCCTTATCAAAATTATGGAAATCGGTGTGTGCGGCTCGGATATCCACGTGTACCACGGGGAGCATCCTTTCACCTCCTATCCGGTCACCCAGGGCCACGAGGTCTCCGGCATTGTGGAAAAGCTGGGCCCCGGCGCGGAGGGCCTTGTCCCAGGCCAGAAGGTCACTATCCAGCCCCAGCTGGTGTGCGGCAAGTGCTGGCCCTGCCGCCACGGCAAGTACAACCTCTGTGAGGAGCTGCGGGTAATGGGCTTCCAGGCCACAGGCGTGGCCTCAGAGTATTTCGCGGTGGACGCCGCCAAGGTCACCCCTCTGCCGGAGGAGATGAGCCTGGAGGAGGGGGCCATGATTGAGCCCCTGGCAGTGGCGGTCCACGCGGTGCGCCGGGCCGGGGATGTGGCCGGAAAAGACATCTGCGTGCTGGGCGCGGGCCCCATCGGCATTTTGGTGGCCCAGGCCGCCAAGGGTATGGGCGCGGGCCGGGTGATGGTCACGGACATAAGCAGCCTGCGGCTGGAAAAGGCCAGGGAGTGCGGCGCGGATTTCTGCGTCAACACCAAGGAGAAGGACTTCGGCCAGGCGCTGGCAGAGTGCTTTGGCCCGGACAAGGCAGACGTGATTTACGACTGCGCGGGCAATGACATCACCATGGGCCAGGCCATTCAATACGCAAGAAAGGGAAGCACGATTATTCTGGTGGCGGTGTTCGCCAAAACAGCCCATGTGGATTTAGCTGTGCTCAATGACCACGAGCTGGATTTGAACACCTCGATGATGTACCGGAACGAGGACTATGTGGAGGCCATCCGGCTGGCCGCTTCCGGCAGGGTGCGGCTGATGCCCCTGCTGTCCAAGCGGTTCCCCTTCCAGGAGTACCTGGACGCCTACCGCTACATAGACGAGAACCGGGAATCAGCCATGAAAGTGCTGATTGACGTTCAGAAATGACACAGGATATATACAGCCGGGGCGCGGAATTCCAGAAGTTTCAGGTGCTGAAAACCAACCGGAACAAGCGCCACCGGTACGGTGAGTTTTTCGTGGAGGGCGTGCGCAACCTGAACCAGGCGGTGGAGAACGGCTGGGAGATAGCCTCCTTCCTGTTCCCCCGGGAGCGGGAGCTGTCCGGCTGGGCAAAGGACATGCTCTCCCAGGTGAAGACCCAGGTCAACTACCGGCTGAGCCGGGAGCTTTTGGAGGAGCTCAGCGGCAAGGAGGAGAGCTCTGAGCTGCTGGCAGTGGTGAAGATGCGCGCCGGGGGGCTTTCCGCCCTGCCCCAGAGGGAAAACCCCTTGTTTGTGCTGTTCGACAGGCCCTCCAACCGGGGGAACCTGGGCACCCTGCTGCGCTCCTGCGACGGTCTTGGGGCAGACGGCCTGATTCTCACAGGCCATGGGGTGGATTTGTACGATTCGGAGGTGGTGACTGCCTCCATGGGCTCCTTTTTCCGAATCCCGGCAGTCCAGGCGGAGAACCGGGAGGTAGCGGAGTTCCTGGAGCAGCTGCGGGAGAAGTACCCGGGCTTTCTCACAGTGGGTACCACTGCCCACCGGGAGCGGCCCCTGTTCACCCAGAATCTTTCAGGCCCGGTGATGCTCTTTTTGGGCAACGAGACGGAGGGCCTCAGCTATGCCTTTAAGCAGAGCTGCGACGTGCTGTGCACCATCCCAATGGCGGAGAGCAGCTCAGCCAGCTCCTTCAACGTGGCCTGCGCGGGCACGGTGCTGCTCTATGAGGCGGCACGGCAGCGGGCCGGGGCTTGACATCTCCGCCGGAATGGGGTATAATAGCATTAGAAAAAAAGCGGAGCCCGCCGGTCGACGGCTGGCCCGGATTTAAGTTATCTCAAAAGAGTAACCGTTGTCCTTGCCGGGAGCGGTTACTTTTTTGTGCTGTTGATGAGAGCAATCAACAGGGGCATGATGATAGCCAAAACCATCATCATTATTGACAATGTCTCGTAGGCACTCATAAGCTCTCCTCCTTTTCATTACAATCCCACGTCAAGTGCGGTATGCAGGGCAATGTGGGTTTTATGTAATCAGAGGATTCAGGTCCTCCGTAAAGGACCAACCGTCCACCGTTTTTGGCGAAATCCGACATTATAATACCAGATTCATCCCCAAAAGGCAAGTGCCCTAGAGAAAAACAGCAGCCCCCTATCCTGTGCAGGATAGGGGGCTGCTTGCGTTGCTATTCTGTTAAAACTTACTCAATCCGCTCAAAGTCGGCAGGGCCGTGCTTGCACAGGGGGCAGACAAAGTCGTCGGGCAGGTCTTCGCCCTCGTACACATACCCGCAGACCTTGCACACCCAGCCCTTTTTGCCCTCAGTCTGGGGCTTGGGCTTCACGTTCTGCTGGTAGTAGTTATAGGTCATGGTCTCCACATTGGACATGACCCGGCTCTCAGTAATGCTGCAGATAAACATGCCGTGAGTGTCCAAGTCCACATACTGCTCCACCTTCAAGGACAGGAAGGAGTTGATAAACTGGGAGAGGAACACAATGCCATTGTCCGCGCGGAGCACCTCCTGCCCGGCGAACTTATCCGCAGTGCGGCCGCTTTGGAAACCGAAGTTCTGGAACAGGGAGAAGGGCGCGTCCTGAGACAGGCAGTTCAGGTTCATCATCCCGGTCTGCTTAATCACATGGTGGGAGTAGTTGTCCTTGTTGATGCACACAGCCACCCGGTTGGGGGTGTTGGTCACCTGGGTGACAGTGTTCACAATCAGGCCGTTGTCCTTTTTGCCGTCATTGCTGGTAATCACGTACAGGCCATAGCCAATCTTGAACAGGGCGGACAAATCGTGCTTGTCCGCGGTGTCGTCCTGCCGGGCCAGATAGTCCTGGCACAGATTGTTGGCCAGGGCCTCCAGCTTCTCTCCGCTCTCCCCGTTCAGGGCAGACTTAATGGTGACAATGGGCTCTGCCAGGGTGATTTTTTTGGAGCCTGCCAGCATATTCTTCATCACCTTGGCGGCCATGGGGGCCCAGCTGCCGTTCTCAATCAGGGCCACAGTGCGGTTCTGGAAGTTCCGCTCTGTCAGGTGGGTGATGAACTCCCGCATAAAGGGGAAGATTTCCGCGTTATAG
The DNA here is from genome assembly GCA_910580045.1 of uncultured Eubacteriales bacterium. GTDB lineage: Bacteria > Bacillota > Clostridia > Oscillospirales > Acutalibacteraceae > Acutalibacter. Next base: position 1,050 of record CAJTXF010000111.1, on the reverse strand, counting down.
GTGGTGGTGGCCAGCACCAGCTTGTTATAGCGGAAGGCGTCCTCCACAGCCTCAGCCATGTCAGTGCGGGCCAAATCATGGATAGACACCTTGGGGCAGCCCTTTTGGCGGAGCTTCTCCGCGAACTGCTCCACAGCCTTGCGGGTGTGGCCGTAAACAGAGGTGTAGGCAATCACAATGCCCTCGCTCTCCGGGGTGTAGGAGGACCACAAATCATACAGCTTGATATAGTGCCCCAGGTTGTCCTTGAGCACCGGGCCATGGGTAGGGCAGATAATCTGAATGTCCAGCCCAGCGGCCTTTTTCAGCAGGGCCTGGACCTGGGCGCCGTATTTGCCCACAATGCCGATATAGTATCTGCGGGCCTCGCAGTCCCACTCTTCCTCCACGTCCAAAGCGCCGAACTTGCCGAAGCCGTCAGCAGAGAAAAGCACCTTGTCCGTGGCGTCATAGGTAACGATGACCTCAGGCCAGTGAACCATGGGCGCGGCCACAAAGGCGAAATTGTGCCTGCCGGTGGAGAGGGTGTCACCCTCAGCCACAACAATCTGCCGGTCTGCGAAGCAGTCCCCAAAGAACTGCTCCATCATGACAAAGGCCTTCTGGCTGGAGACGATGGTGGCATTGGGGTACATGGACATAAAGTTGGCGATATTGGCAGAGTGGTCGGGCTCCATGTGCTGAATAATCAGATAATCCGGCTTGCGGCCAGCCAGCACGTTTTCGATGTTGTCCAGCCATTGGTGGGTAAAGCGGGCGTCAACTGTGTCGAACACAGCGACTTTTTCGTCCAGGACTACATAAGAGTTGTAGGCCATGCCGTTGGGAACGGTGTATTGGCCCTCGAACAGGTCTACCTCATGGTCGTTAACGCCGACGTAGAGGATGTCATTGGTAATTTGCATAGGGTGATATCTCCTTTAGAAATAGGATTGTGGGGAAGCCTGACGGCTCGGGGCAGGGGCTTTCTTACAGCATAAGCGAAGGAGCGGAAAGCGCGGTCCAGGGGGTGAGCGTGTGCCAGTGGCACACAAGCTGCGAACCGACCGA
>CAJTXF010000110.1:349-5715 GCA_910580045.1 uncultured Eubacteriales bacterium | reverse complement strand
CGGATGTCCGCCTGCGGACATCCGGAGAAGCCCTGAAGCGCGAAGCGTTTCTCTTTTGCGAAGCAAAAGCACCGGTCTTCTCCAAGCGGATATATGCTATAATAGTACTAAAAAATTCAGGAGGTTCCCCATGGGCTTCGCCAAATATATGAAGTATAAATGGCGCTTTGCCAAGACACGTGAGACGGCGTGCCTTGGCTCCGTCATGCGTCTCCGGTAAGGGCCGGTCACGCCGCTCACTTAGGATAACGCCAAATTTTACCCTGAGGTGAGCAAACATGAAAAAATTCTTCCAAATTCTCGGCCCCCAAACCCGGGGGTTCTTCTGGGCCCTGATTGTGGGCCTCCTGTTCTGCGGGGCCTGCATATTGGCCCCCACTCTCTCCGGCAGGCTGGTCAACGCCGTGATGGCAGGCGACAGCCAAAGCGGCCTGCTGCTGATAGGGTTCCTGGCCCTGGGCGCGGCCCAGGCCGGGCTTTCCTTGGCTGATTTCCACGCCAGCGACAGCTTCAAGCTGCGCCTGAAAGCCCATCTCCGCCGGGAGGCCTATCAGGCATTCTCCCGCCAGGACAGCGCCGGACAAGAGGCACTGTCCGGCTTCTCCTCTTTTGTGAACAACGACATCCCCAGCTTGGCGGAGCAGCACTTCGCGGGCCTAATCGACATTCTCAAGACAGGAAGCATGCTGGTCATGTCCGCGGCGTCCCTGCTCTATGTTCATTGGGCCATGGCCCTGGTGGTGGTGTCAGTCAGCCTGCTGATTGTCTTTCTCCCCAAGCTGCTGGGGGAGAAGGACGCTGCCGCCCGCCAGGCTTTCTCCCAGAGCCTGGGCCGGTATAACACGGTTCTGCAGTCCTTTTTAGGGGGCCTGCAGGTGCTGAAAGCCTATTGCTGCCAGCGCCGCTCCTTCCAGCTGTTAGAGGAGGAAAACCAGCAGGTCCAGGCCGCCGAGCGGGCTCTGCTGGGCCGCCGCCTGCTGATTTACGCCATCCAGGCCGTGCTGCAGGTGGCAAAAACCATTTTGATTTTTACGGTAGGCCTGTGGCTGGTCTCCCAAAAGGCCATCACCATTGGCGGGCTGATTGCAATCATTCAGCTGGCAGAGCTCATTGCCTCCCCCATTGAGGTGCTGTCCTACCTGTTCCACGCCAAAAACGAAGTGCGCCCCCTGCTCACCCGCTATCAGGAGCTGACTGCCCCGCTCCCTGCCCAGCAGGCAGGGGCAGAGCCCGGCCCCTTTCAGGAGCTGGCGGTGGAGCATCTCTCCTACCAAGCAGGGGGAATCCACATTCTGCGGGATGTGACCGTGACCTTCGCCGCCGGGAAAAAGTACCTTATCACCGGTGAGAGCGGCAGCGGCAAGTCTACGCTTCTGCGGCTGCTGGCCCGCCTGGGGGACAGGGGCTATACCGGCCAAATCCGCCTGGGCGGCGTGGACATCCAGGCTGTGGGAGAGGGAGCCTTCTTCTCCCAGGTGTGCCCAGTGTTCCAGGAGCCATACCTGTTTTTCGCCTCATTGGAGGAGAATATCTGCCTGGGCCGTCCGGTGCCGCCCCAGCGGCTGGCGGAAATTATCTCCAAGCTGAACCTGGACTACCTGCTCCAGCGGTACCAGGGCCAGGAAATCACCCCGGAGGTTGTGGAGCGGCTCTCCGGCGGGGAGAAGCAGCGGGTGGCCCTGGCCCGGGCTATGGTGGGGCGTCCGGCATTGTACCTGCTGGATGAAATCACCTCTGCCCTGGATTCCGAGAACGCCCGGACCATAGAGTCCGCGCTGCTGGAAGAGCCTGCCGCGGTGGTGCATGTCAGCCACCGGCCGGGCCAGGCTGAACACTACCATGTCCGGCTTGCGCTGGAAGCCGGACAGCTGCGAGCGCTTCCCTAAATAAAATCAGCAAGCGCCCCTGTCTACAGGGGCGCTTTTGTTGAGGCTTGCTGAAAGGGGGATGGCGTGAGTGCCTGCGTCTCAGCTCTCCGCCAGCATCATCTGCATGGTAACATACTGCTTATGCACCTGCTCTTGGGAGGCCTCTGGCCCCATGATGGCACAGTTGACGACTTCGTCCACCGGCGTGGCGAACTTCACCGCGTTCACCTGGTCCCGTATGGCTGAGAACTCCCGGAAGTTCTCCTCAGACATATGCCGCCCGTCCATGGGTGCATCCATACTGCACACCTCCATATGTACGGGCATCCCGTACATCCGCTTGAAAATATCGTCGTGCTGCTGGGCGTCCCTGCTGAGCAGATATTCCACCACCATGAACGCCTCCTCCGGGTGCTCTGTGTTCCGGTTAATGGCCGCGAAGGTGGTGATATTGGCCGTGACCCCGCCGGAAAGGTTGTAGATGGGCAGCATGGTATACTGCCCGCCGTGTTCCTCCAGCGTCACATTATTGCCCTCGTCCGGGCCGTTCATAGCCAGGAGACCTCCGCCCACCATCTGGATTCGGACACCCTTGGTCTCTCCTACAGGCGAATCAATGGTAACATAATCCTGACAGCAGGCGAACAGCTCCTCCTCGGTGATGGCGGGGGCGTCCTTGTCATAGTCACAGGGCTCGCCGAACAGGTCCGCCCAATTGGTATACTTCACCGGCTCATAGACCATCTCCTCCGAGCTGGTGCGCATCTCGTCCCAGGTCATAGGCCGCTGGGCCTGCAGGCTGAACTGCTCCTTGTCGTAGAGGAACAGGGGGAAAGCGTAGGTCAGGGGAACCAGCTGCTGGCCCTCCTCATTGCGGCCCTTTTCCATCACCAGGGGGAACAGCTTGTCCCACTCTATGCGGTCAGAGGCCTGGATATAGTCGTCCAGAGGAAGGAACAGACGGTTGTTCATGGCCTGGACGGGGAATGGGAAGAGACCCCGATAGTTTTCCTCACCGGTGCAAAGGCTGACAAAAACATCGGGGCCTTTGCCCGCCATGATTTCTGTGCGAAGATGGGTCAAATAAATGTCTCTCTCTGTGGTATCGGTTCTACCGTCAATGAATTTTGTTTGAGCCGCAGTCTCGAATGCGATGTTGAATCCTTTATAGCGTCCGCCAATTCGAGTGCGAAAAGCGCTCTCGTCATAATTCATATCAGGAAAATCAAGAAAAATTTTAATGGTACAGAGTTCAGATTCCGAAGGCTGTTCTGTAGCTGGAACAGAAAGGGTCTCAGGCCCATCCGAATTATTCGGGGCAGCAGCTTGGCAACTTGTGAGAGAAGTTAACAGCAAACAAAAAGCCAGTAGCAAAATCATAAGATTCTTTATTTTTTCCATATCAAATCAAGCCTTATGTTTTGGGTTAAAGCAGTCTAAGCATAGTTACAAACAGTGCGTATATTTCTATATACAATGTACTCACGCCTGCACGGCGTACACTTGAAGGTGCACGGAGTCCTATATGTGTAATGTAGGTGTGACAGGGTCGTGTTCGGGCATCCACCGTCTATCCTGTTTGTATACATGAGCTCTTCCTGGCCGACTTTTATTTGGGAGCTATTAGACTCTCCGCAATACGGGCAGACATACGCCACTGCCACCACGGAGAGCACCCCCACCACCATCACCAGAGCCAGCGCGAACGAAATGATTCTTTTTCATTGCAGTACCCTACCTTTCGTCAATTTTTTTGCTTGCAAGCTCAGTATAACAGCAATTCTTACATTTGTCAATAACCATTTTTGATGTTTTTGAAAATTTAGCTTTGGATATTAACGATAAATTGAATCAAAGTTCTCAACAAACCCAAGATACTGTTTTGCTCAGCTGACCGCATAGACAAGTTTGCGGAATGCACTGGAGAAAACATTTTACAAGCTGCCCAGGCAAAGAATCCCCCAGGGGAATGGCTTGCAATTTTGCCGGTTATCCTTTATACTACTACCGGAGCGCGGGCCCTGCTTTGCGGTTCGTATTATGGAGCCGACGGAAAGTTTCCGGCAGAAGGAGAAAGAGCAATGAAAGTGAAAATCGTCCGCTTTATCAAACAGGAAGCTGTACTCTGCGCCGCGCTGGCGTTGGCCGCTGTCTCCATGGTTTTTGTCCGTCCTGACGCAGGGTATCTGGGGTATATTGACTTCCGCACCCTGGCGATTCTGTTCTGCCTGATGGGGGTGATGGCTGGCCTGCAGAAGACCGGCCTGTTCCAATGGGTGGCCCAGACTTTCCTGAGCAGGGTCAGGCGCGCATGGCAGCTGAGCCTGGCTCTGGTTCTGCTCTGCTTCTTTTCCAGTATGTTTATCACAAACGATGTGGCCCTTATCACCTTTGTGCCCTTCACCCTGACCGTATTGGGGCTGGCCGGGGAGAAGATAAAGGCCCGGCTGCTGATTCCCACAGTTGTGCTTCAAACCATTGCCGCCAACCTGGGCAGTATGCTCACGCCCATTGGAAACCCGCAGAACCTCTATCTCTATGGGAAATCCGGTATGACGGTTGCCCAATTCACCGGGCTTATGCTGCCATACGCTGCGGTTTCCCTTGTGATTCTGGCTGCCTGGAGCCTGCTTCAGGCCAGGACATATAAAGCGCCAGTTCAGGTTTCATTTTCCGAGGAACCGAAGCTGTCTGAAAAACCGCTCCGGCTGGCAGCATATGCCGCTTTATTCTGTGTCAATCTGCTGGCCGTGGTCCGGGCTGTGCCCTGGCCCGCTGCGCTTGGCGTCACGGTCCTTGGACTGCTTTTGGCAGACAAAACTATATTTTGCCATATTGACTACAGCCTGCTGCTGACCTTTGTGGGGTTCTTCATTTTTATTGGCAATATGGGCAGGCTTCCTGAATTTGAGAGCCTGCTGCAGCAGATAGTTTCTGGAAACGAGGTGCTGGCAGGGGTTGCCGCCAGCCAGGTTATCAGCAATGTTCCTGCCGCGCTTCTGCTCTCCGGGTTTACAGAGAACTTCTCTGCCCTGACTGTTGGCGTGAATCTGGGCGGGCTGGGAACTCTGATTGCGTCTATGGCCAGCCTGATTTCCTATAAACTGGTGGTGCGCAGGGAGAACGGCATTGGGGGAACCTATCTTCGATATTTTACCCTGGCCAATGTCTCTTTTTTGGGGGTGCTCCTCCTGTTTTTCTGGGTCTTTGGGTGACTGGGGAGAATCTTTCCCCTTTCCCTCCACATATCCCCGCTTCCTGACGCATAGATATATAGCACCGAAAGAAGGTGCCCTATATGTCAAACAACGTGATAGACGACCGCGCAACCAAGCTCGGGGAATACATTGTGGAAAACAAAGCCACCGTCCGCTGTGCCGCAAAACAGTTTGGGGTGAGCAAGAGTACCGTACATATGGAAGAAACAAAACGGAACGGTTGCTATGGCTAGTGAAATAGTGGAAGGGTCAGTGTACACAGATGCAAGAGTGTACACTG
>CAJTXF010000110.1:0-339 GCA_910580045.1 uncultured Eubacteriales bacterium | reverse complement strand
CAGGGATTTTACTTTTCTGATTTCTTGACTGGTTTGCCGCAAAACCAAATAGCAGCAAAAAAGCAACCCCAAAAGCCCAAACGTTACAAACTGTCACACAGATGCTACCCACTGTAACAGGTTTGCTGGTATAATTCTTTATAATCAGCAAGGTGGTGTAGGCAATGATCTTTGACTTTCCAGAACGGTTCCGTTATCTCCGGCAGTCCAAAAATTTAGCCCAAAGCCAGCTGGCCAACCTAATCGGTGTAGACAGGAGTACCATCTCGTCCTACGAAAGTAACATCCGGCAGCCCTCGTTGGACACGCTTTCGCGGATTGCAGATGTGTTTGGCGTAA
>CAJTXF010000109.1 GCA_910580045.1 uncultured Eubacteriales bacterium | reverse complement strand
CCCGGCTGGTGGAGCGGGCGATGGAGAAGTAGGACGGCTCCGCGCCGGAGGGCGGCAATGAGTAGGCAAAAATAGTTGCTTTTTTCGCAAGATTCGGGTATAATGTACTTAAAGGAAGAGCGCTTTTAAGTACTCGAATTTTTATCATAATAGAAAGGGGTGATTCCCATGAGCATAAGCATAGATGATATTTCTCTCGCCAACGACCTGGTGTTTTCAGAGGTCATGCGCCGGCCAGAGAACGTCAAGCCGTTTCTTGAAGCGGTGCTTGAGAAGAAAGTTGCGGAGATCACCTATATCGAGAAACAGCAGGATATTAAGGACGGGTTTGAACTGCATGGCGTCCGGCTGGATGTGGCTCTGGCAGATGCTGACGAAACGCGGTATGATATCGAGATGCAGACCGGCCACGCCTATGATTTGGAGCGGCGCATCCGATTCTATCAGAGCAGTATTGACAGAAGGGCCTTGGAACCGGCTGAGAGCTACCGGCAGCTTAGAGAGAGCTACATCATTTTCATCTGCACGGACGATTATTATGGTCGTGGACTGGCGCTTTATGAGCGTAAATCTGTGATTGAAGGCGCGGAGGATTTGACGTATAAGGACGGCTCCCACGCCTACATTCTTAACGCCGCGTTCACAGTTCAGAACATGAACGAACCAGCACTGGAGTTTTTGCGGTATGTCAACGCCAGGTATCGCAGGCTGGCCATTGACATTTCCGGTTCAGACTACTTGACACAGATTGACCGGGCTGTGGAGGATATCAAATCCGACAAGGGAAAGGTGGAGAGACTTATGACCCTGGCGGCGAAAATAGAGGATGTGCGGTTTTACACTCGCAAGGAGGCTTTGGAAGAAGGCCGTGCCGAAGGCCGTGCTGAGGGCCGTGCTGAGGGCCGCGCGGAAGGTGAACGTAGCGCAATGGTTGGCCTGATCAAACGATTGTTAGAGAAACAAAAGACTCTGGAAGAAATTTCCGACATCTGCGGCTTGGATTTGGACGAAGTCAAAAAAATCGCGGAGGGTGAATAGGATATTATCCTCCGTAGCGACCCTTCATAAAAGTGGCATCTTTTAAGGCAGAGTTCTTGTGACGGCTTTTGAAAAGCCTGGAAAACTGCATAAATACTAGGTTTTTTGGCCCTCCAAGGGTCGATGGCATCTTTTAAGCACGGTAGGGCCAGGACGACACTAGAGTTACTTCGCGCACTCACATCAGATGGGTGCGCGAACTTTTTTGCCTACAGGCGGGACATATTGAAGTGAGGCGGTATTAAGGTTACATCCCTATAAATATAAAGAGATATCATGCCGAAGGAGCTGTGCAGTTGTGCGGTTCCTTCGGCATTCATGAAGACCTTGAAAGGAGCTCTATAGTATAACATACTTGAGGCGAGCCCAGGGGATTGCCCTATTGAGAAAGTTCGGGTTTTGCGCATCACACAAGAGCGCAATTTACGCTGCCTGCCGGAAATTGTGGAGAGCCTCTGAAAGAACAGGCCATTCATTGTATGGCAGTGTTATGAGAGAGAAGAGCGGTGTTCAATGCAAACGCCTAAAAATTGATATAAAAATTTTCAAAAATATTTTTATAAGGTTTTGCGTGAAAGGTTTGAATAGATAATAGAATGTTGAGTTCATAACGCACAAATATAAATCAAAGAATTTACTGATTTCCATTGACATTCTTGGAAAATCGTGCTAAAATCTTGTCAACATATAAAAACTGTAAGGGATTTTACAAAAACTGGAGGGCGAAACTTCCAAATTGTAAGTAAGGAAAGGAGTTGAGGTATTTCACGCTGGCGCCAGACCCTACTCAGAAATCGAGAGTGGTTTTAGCTTGATTTGAGAGACGATTTTGTGGATTATAACAAGCACGCGGCCTTTCTCGGAATTTGAGTCTTGACGTAGTTTAGTTAAATTTTTATATCGTTAGAAGGGAGCTTTACCATGAATTTGAAGAGAATCATTGCGGTGTTCTTGGCTGTGGCAATGCTGACAGCAGTTTTTGCAGCCTGCGGCAGCAAGGACAGCAGCGGGGCACAGGGGTCATCTTCCAAGCCGGACGATGCGGCGAGTACCAGCGCTGGTACTTCTTCTGTCTCTTCTCCGGAAGAGACAGAATCAACCTCCTATGCAAAAAATGGCGTAGGCGACACCGCCTACGGTCCTGGTGAGTTCAAAAAGTATGACGAAAAGATTACCCTGACCTATGGCCGGGTGCTGGACGCCAACAGCGACGGCTACCTGAAGATGGAGGAGGCCGGCGAGCCCTACACGGACAACCGCTGGACCCGCTATTTTGAGGAAGAGCTGAACATCGGAACGGAGTACACCATGATTACCCCCAACGGCGTGGACTACAACCAGAAGCTGCTGCTGGCCATGACCTCCGGGACCCTTCCGGACGTATTTTTGGTCAACGACCTGTCCGTTCTCAAGCAGCTGGCCGAGTCTGGCGCCATCGCCGACCTGACCACCCTCTACAAGGAGAACGTGAACACCACTCTGCGGGATATCATTGAGTATGAGGGCACAGATATCTATAACCCTGTTACATATGACGGGAAGATGATGGCTATCCCAGTGAAGATGCCCTCCACCAATGGCTACAATCACTGCTGGGTACGGCAGGACTGGCTGGATGACCTGGGCCTGGAGCGTCCCAAGACCATGGATGATGTCCATGACATTGCCAAGGCTTTTGTGGAGAACAAAGAAAATAACATCGGCCTGATGCTCAGCGAGGAGTATATCTCTGAGAGCAAGGGTATCTTCTGGGCCTTTGGCGGCACCACTGCCGTGCGGAAATACTGGCAGAAGATGGAAGACGGTACCACAGCTTTCTCTGAGGTGCAGCCAGAGATGAAGGGCGGCCTGGGCTGGCTGCGGGATATGTACAGCGAGGGCCTGGTGAACCAGGAGTTCGCAACCCAGGATATTGCCAAGGCCTTTGAGTATGTGGCCAACAACCAGTGCGGCATCTTCTTTGGCCCCCACTGGTATGGGTTCCGCCTGCAGTCCGCGGAGAGCAGCATGGATTCCAGTGCCAACTGGGTTGCCGTGGGCCTGCCCACCGGAACTGGCGAGGAAGTGAAGGTCTACGCCACCAACACCTTTGATGGTGTGTACTGCGTCAATGCCAATTGTGAGAATCCTGAGGCAATGATTCATGTGCTCAACGCCTATGCCGAGAAGCTCTTTGGCGAGGAGAATGATTTTGAAAACTTCTTTGCCTGCCCGGAGAACAGCGGCTGTTGGGACGCCTCGCCCATCCATGTGCTGCATCCCTTGGTGGACCTGATGCCTCACCAGGCTATGTACGAGGCCCTGCCTGAGAACGCTCCGGAAAACCTTGTCAACCATAAGCGGGATTACTGGAACGATATTGACGCTGACATGGGCCCCCTGGAGGGCAGCGGCAAGAACTACTGGGATTATATCAAAAACGGCCTGACCGCCTACCAGTATATGTTCGGCCCAATTGACTCCTGCTTTGCCTTTGTCAACAAGACCTATCCGGATATTGTGGAGTGGAACGCCTACTATGGCGCGCCCACTACCACCTGGGCGGACCGCTGGAGCTCCATGCAGGAGCTTATCGACACCACCTATCTGAAAATTATTCAGGGTCAGCTGGAGCTGGACGCGGGCTTTGACCAGATGGCGGAGGAGTGGAACAACATCGGCGGCGCGGATGTGACCAAGGAGGTCAACGAGATTTACTCTACCTACTGATTCTCTCAGGCGGCCTTTTTTGAAAAGGTGTGTGCCTGGATTCAGAAGGAGTCCGACCTTCCGTATGAAAACTGGGGAGGCCCTGCGCCGGCTCCGGCGTGGGGCCCCTTTTTTTATAATGTGTCCTCTTAAAGAAAGGAGCCAAGCTCATGAGGAACAAGCACAGCAAGCTGAAACGGGAGCTGCCCCTGCATCTGATGATTCTGCCGGGGGTGATTGCCCTGTTCGTCTTCTCCTATATCCCCTTGTACGGCATCTTTATCGCCTTCCAGAATTTTAACCCGGCCAAGGGCCTGTTTGGTGATAACCCCTGGATTGGCCTGGGAAACTTTACCTATGTTTTCTCTCTGCCCAACACAGGGCGTGTCTTTGCCAACACGCTGATTATCGCCATTTTGAAGATAATCATTGGCACCTTAGTTCCCATTATTGTCTCTCTCATGCTCAATGAGTGCCGCAGCGTCACTGCCAAGCGCACTATCCAGACAGCTATCTACTTCCCTTATTTCATCTCCTGGATTATCCTCAGCGGCATCCTGCTGGACATTCTCTCTCCCAGCAGCGGTATTGTCAACGATGCCATCAAATTCTTTGGGGGAGAGCCCATCTACTTTTTAGGGGACAACCGGTACTTCCAGGGAACGCTGGTGGCTTCGGACGTGTGGAGAAATTTTGGCTACAACAGTGTAGTGTACCTGGCGGCCATTACGGGCATTGATATGGCTCTGTATGAGGCAGCCTCTATTGACGGGGCCAACCGCTGGCAGCAGACCTGGCACGTGACCCTGCCTGGCATGGCCACTATTGTGATTCTGATGGTCATCCTGAACATGGGCAACCTGCTGAACGCGGGCTTTGACCAGGTGTTCAATCTGTATTCCCCTCAGGTCTATGAGACCGGCGATATTATTGACACCATGGTGTACCGCCTGGGCCTGGAGCAGGCCAAGTTCGGCCCCTCTACAGCAGTGGGCCTGCTCAAGTCCGTGGTGTCCTTTCTCCTGATTTCCTCGGCCTACCTAATCGCGTACAAGAAATTCGATTACAAGATTTTCTGATGGAGGTGGAGATGTGAGTGTACAAGTAATTGAAAAGAGTAAGCGGGCTCCCAAGCCTCGGGAGAATGAGCCCATCCACCAGATTCAGACCAACGGGCAGCGGGTGTTCGCGGTGGCAAACTACTTCCTGCTCACCCTGGCGGCTCTGGCCTGTGTGCTGCCGTTCTGGTATATCGTGTGCCTGTCCTTCAGCTCGAATGGGGCGGTTATCTCCGGCCAGGTGCGCTTCTGGCCCAAGGAGTTTACTTTTGAGGCCTATACCTATGTGATGGAGCGTCCAACCTTCTGGAATGCCCTGGTTGTCACCCTGCAGCGCATTGCTCTGGGCCTTCCCATTAACCTGTTTCTGGTGATATGCAGCGCCTATCCGCTCTCCAAGGCCAGTTACCGGTTCCACGGGCGGGGTGTGTATGTGTGGTACTTCTTTCTGACCATGCTCTTTAACGGCGGCATGATTCCCACCTATCTGGTAGTGGTGCAGCTGGGCCTGCTGGACAGTGTCTGGGCCCTGGTACTGCCAACCAGCATCAATGTGTTCAATATGCTGCTTCTGCTCAGCTTCTTCCGGCAGATTCCCGGGGATATTGAGGATGCCGCCTTTATTGACGGGGCGGGTCACTGGCGGCTGCTGTGGCAGATTTATGTGCCCATTTCCGTGCCGGTCATCGCCACAGTGACCCTGTTCACCCTGGTGCAGCATTGGAACAGTTGGTTCGACGGGCTTATTTATATGCAGCCGGAGAACTATCCTCTGCAGACCTATCTGCGCAGCATTATCTACAATTTCGACTTCTCCAAACTAACTCCCGAGGAGCAGGCCCGCTTGGCACAGATGAACGTCCGCTCTGTCAAGAGCGCCCAGATGGTTATGGGGGCCATCCCGATTCTGGCAGTGTACCCATTCCTGCAGAAGTATTTCGTGTCCGGCATAACCCTGGGCTCTGTGAAAGGCTGAGGGGAGAAGGCAATAAGCCAAAGTGTCCATACCAAAAACTATATAAAGTCCAGTGGTAAGAAGTCAATAGAGAAATAGATGAAAAGTCAAAAGAAAAGCGGTGAAAAAGAAATGACATAGCAGCAAAAAGGCAACACCAACCCAAGCCCTGCCCCATGATATTTTTTTGAACAGGGCTTCGTTACCGAAAAGCGAGTA
>CAJTXF010000108.1 GCA_910580045.1 uncultured Eubacteriales bacterium | reverse complement strand
GCCAAGAGTTGGTCAAAGCCAACTCTCCGCCCCTGGACCGCGCAATTGGCCCACCGTTAGGTTCTCGCTCACCCCCTGGATCCCGGGATGGGCTCACCCCAAGCTCTGCGTCCTCTCCGTTCCCTCCCCTTCTCCCCTCTATTATACTGCCCCTCCCCCCAAAACACAAGGGCCGCAGGGCCCTTCCAGGCTGCCTGCGGCCCTTATCTCTTATCCAGCTATCTTACACTTCTCACTCTCAATTGCCTGCCCCCGCGTCCAGCTCGTCCAGCACCGGCTGAATCATGGGCATCTTTTCATTGACCCAGGCTTTCCAGTTGGTCTCAATGTCGCCCTCTTTCACAATCAAAGCCGCGTACTCGTCAGCATAGGTCATGGTGGCCAGGTTCAGGGCCTGGGAATCATGCAGGGCCACGTTCCAGTCAATCTCAGAGGGGAAGCTCTCCTCTGTGGACTGCTCCGCGTGGAGCACGTGCAGCTGCGTTGCCTTGTCCCGCAGGCTCTGCTTATAGATGGGGTTCACAAAGCCAAAGTCATCAGACAGGACCATCATGTTTACGTACACAGGCAGCAGGGCGTATTTGGTCCACAAATCCTCGCCCTCTTTCAGGGTGGAGGTGATTTCGCCGGTGGACTCGTCATAGGTCCAGTCCACGTCCTGGATGCCGCAGCGAATCTCATACTGCCCCAAATCCGTGCAGGAATAGTCCATCATGGACAGGACGCGCTCAAACTTGCCCTCGTCGATATGGGGAGAGAAAATGTTGGTGCCCCAATAGTTGCCATAGGTATTGGCGTGGAAGTAGCCGTCCTCGCCCAGGGGGGTGACGATTTCCACCGCCTCCTCAAAGTTCACGCCCAGGGACGCGGCCATCTCCTTGTCATAGGTGTCGATCTGGGAGATAACAGCCTCGCTGTCGCACACCGCGGAAATGCCGGAGGTGCGGAACGCGCCGTAGTCGTCCATATCCTGGATGGTGTAGAACTCAGGGTCAATCAGGCCGTCCTTATAGGCCTGGTTCAGCATTTTCAGGGCCTCCAGGGTGCTCTCGTCCGCGGGGCCCCAGTGGTATTTGCCGTCATCCCCCTTATAGAAGGGCAGGTCGTCCAGGCCGGCATAGGTGTTGTTGGCCTGCACGAACCGGGCCAGCCGGCCGGAGGTGTTCACAATGGGATAGAAGTCGCCCTCCACATTGCCGGGGTTCTTCTCCTTCACCTTCCGGGCATACTCAATAATCTCAGACACCTTCATGGCAGGCTTGACCTCCACGTCCACAGCAGCGCCCCAGTCCTTGCGCATGTATACGGACATATGGTTGGCCATCTTGTCCGCCGGGCGGTGGTTGGAGTAGGCGGGGCGGAACAGGTAGAAGGTGCCGCCCATGGTGTCCTCAGCCAGAGAGCTGATGGGCACCTTCTCCTGGGCCGCGGCCAGGTTGGGATAGGCGGTCTTCCAGTCCTCGGGCAGCATTTTCACCAGGCCCTGGTCCGCGTAGTTCACAGCCTCCGCGTTGTTGTAGTTATAGACAGCCATGTCCGGCATATCATCAGAGTTAATCCAAATGCGCAGGCGCTCGCCCCAGTTCTCAAAGGTCAGGGGGGTGATTTCCCACTCAATGTTGAATTTCTCTGTCCACTGGCTCACCCAGTCGTCGCCCTTGTTATAGTCCCGGGCGTCCTCAATCTGGACGCTGGCCAGGGAGATGGTATAGTGCTCGCTGAAATCCCTGCCCTCAAACCAATCAGCGCCCTGGATGCCGCTGGCAGAGGTGCCGCTCTCTTCGGGCGCGGAGGCGCCGTCCCCGCTCTCCTCCGGGGTGGAGGCGCTGCTCTCCTCCGGGGCGGAGCCGCTGCTGCTGCCGCTGCTGCTGGACTGGCCCCCATCGCCGCCGCAGGCAGCCAGGGACAGAACCAGCGCCAGGCACAGAATCAGAGCCGTCAACCGTTTCAGTTTCATTGCTTTCATCCTTTCTTTTACGTGTAGATTATATTTGCCTCGCCGGTCATCCGGCGGTATGGCCTGTGTTTTGGCTTATGCCTTGATGGCCCCCACCATCACGCCCTTGGCAAAGTGCTTCTGCAAAAAGGGATACACGCACATAATGGGCAGCATGGTGACCACCACCGCGGCCATCTTGATGCCGCTGGAGAAGCTGCGGTCCTCAATGGCCACTGTGGCGGCGGCCTCGTTGGCCACCTGAGAGTCCAGAATCATGGAGCGCAGAATCAGCTGCAGGGGCTGGATTTCCGCCTTGCGCACAAAGACCATGGCGTTGAACCACTCATTCCACTTGTCCACAGAGTAGAACAGGGTCACTGTGGCAATAATGGGCAGGGACAGGGGCAGAATCACCCGGAAAAGGATGGTCCACTCTCCCGCGCCGTCCAGCCGGGCGGACTCCACCAGAGAGTCCGGCAGGCTTTGGAAGTAGTTATACATCAAAATCATGTAAAAGGTGTTCATGCCAGAGCACAGGATAATGGACCAGATGGTATTGGTCAGGTGCAAATCCTTCATCACCAGATACAGGGGCACAATGCCGCCCTGGAAAATCATGGTGAACAGCACCAGCATCAGAATCAGCTTTTTGCCCGGGTACTTCCTCCGGCTCAGGGCATAGCCCATGGAGGAGGTGAGGAACAGGCTCAGGGGCACGCCGATAAGCACAATAATCAAGGTGGTACGGTAGCCAATCCAGATGCGCCCGTCCTCGAACAGCTCCTGATAGGATTTAAGCTCCGGCTCTTTGGGGAACATCAGCAAGGGCGTTGCCAGATATTCCTTATAAGAGGAGAAGGAGATGGCAATCACATTGATAAAGGGCAGCAGGATAATCAGCCCCCAGGCCGTGAGGAACAGGAACAGGACAACATCCACCAGATCGAACCTTTTTTTCTTATGGAGCTTTTGGGTGCTTGCTTGATTTGTCATCTGTCTCTCCTCCTCTCAGCCGAACAGGCCGTTGCCGCCCATCATCTTAGAGCCCCTGTCCGCCAGCACCAGAAACAGCATGTTCAGCACAGAGCGGAACAGGGCCACTGCCGTGGAGAAGGAGAAGTCCGCCGCGGACTGGAAGGTGATGCGGTATATGTACATATCCAGCACCTCCGCCGCCTCCTTTACAGCGGCATTGCTCATGTTGAAAATCTGGTCAAAGCCCAGGGACATAATCTGCCCGGTGGTCATAATAAACATCACGATAATGGTGGGCATAATATTGGGCAGGGTGATGCGGAACAGCTTCTGGGCCCGGGTGGCGCCGTCAATGTCCGCTGCCTCATACTGGTCCATATCAATGCCCGAGATGGCCGCCAGATAGACAATGGAGCCATAGCCCGCGTACTTCCAGATATCCGTCACGTACAGCATGGGGATAAAGGTGCCGGGAGAGCCCAAAAAGCTGATGGGTTCCCCCCCGAACAGGGTAATTGCATGGTTCAGAAGCCCGTCCAGGGAGAGCACATTGGTGGCAATGCTGGCCACAATAATCCAGGAGAGGAAGTGGGGGAAGGTGTACACGGTCTGTAAAACCCGCTTGTACCGCTTCATCCGGAACTCGTTGAGAATCAGGGCCAGAATAATGGGGGCCGGAAACTGGAAAACCATGCGGCCCAGGTTGATATACACTGTCTTCCAGATGGACTTCCAGAAGGCCGCGTCCCGGAACACGTACTCATAGTTCTGCAGGCCCACCCAGGGGCTCCCTAAAATCCCCAGGTTTGCCTTATAGTCCTTGAAGGCCAGGCTCAGGCCGCTCATGGGCATATAGGCAAAGACGAAATACCACAGAATGCCTGGGATGAGCAGGGTATAGATGGCCCGGTTCTTCCACATCTCCCGCCCCAGCTGCCGGAGCTTTTGGGAGAACCCGGACTTCTCCCCCAGGGCAGGCGTTGGTGCTGCCATTTGTCATTCCTCCTTCACTTGAATCCTGATTTCCCCTTCATTCTAGCATGGGCTTTGTTCATAGTATAGTAACAATCCTCTGTTTTAACCGTACAATCTTCAGATAATAGCCAGGATGCAATTGATTTTTTGGGTTTTTTCGTGTATTTTATACATGGAGAAAAAACCAGCCCTGGCTGGGAAAAGGCGCTCCGCGGAATCCGCGCCGGGGCGGTTTTAGGGAGGTGGGCCATATGCCGCACAAACTGCGAAAAACCTGGCATTCCCTCAGCGGGCGGCTGATGGTGTGCCTGCTGGTGGCTGTCGCGGGCATGACCGCTGTCACCCTGCAGGCCTTTTTCGGCTCTTGGCAGGATTCCCGCAACAGGATTTATGAGGACTTCGCCGTGGTGGGGGACAAGATGCGGAGCGAGCTCTCTTTGACTTTCACTGGCTTTGAGAACGTGGCCAGCCTGGTGGGGTATTCCAGCGCGGTCCAGCGGTACCTGCTCTCCACTGACCCGGAGCTGGTTATCCAGAGCCACTCACCTGCCGCCAACTATCTTGAGACTGCCATGCGCCTGTCTGACAGCTGCCGGAATGTGTTCCTCTATGCCCACAACGGCCGGCACCTCTATGCCAACACCAGCTGTCTGGAGTCCTTCCGGCAGCTGCTGGCCTCCCGGAAATTCGACCAGGACGTGACCATCAGCCGTCCCTTTTTCGCCCGCATCCCCGGGGACAAGAACAGCTCGCTGATGTTCTACTGTGTGCCCATTTTCAGCGTGGAGCACTTTTACCCCCAAAACCGCATGATTGCCGCCATCCTCTTTGACATGGACGAGCTGCTGGAGCGGGTGTCCACCTCTGGCCCGGACAGCCCGGACGCGGCCGCCCTGCTGTACGACGGGTCCCCGGTGTCCTCCACCCGGCCCCTCTCTGACCATGAGCGGGCCCTGATCCCCTCCATCCCCCAGGAGCAGGGCGGGGTCAACTTTCAGGGGAAAAGATATGTGACCACCCGCATCACCATGCCGGAGCGGTACTGGGAGTGCGTCTACTTTATCCCCGAGCGGGAGCTGACCGGGCGGGTCATCCGCTCTATGAACCAGGGCATTATTGTGATGGGCATTGGCATCCTTCTGGTGTCCGTGTTCCTCACCCTGCTGATTCACTCCATCAACCAGAGCATCTCTCAAATCGCCCGGGACATGGACGCCCTGGACTATGCCGCCACGGACCATATCCGCAGCCCCCAGCTGACAGAGCTGAAAACCATTGCCCACGCGGTGAACCTGATGCTGGACAGGCTGCGGGAGGTATTCCAGCGGGAGCAGCAGACCCAGAAGAAGCTCTATGAGGCCAGGCAGAGCCAGAGCCGGGCAAAGATGATGAGCTACCGCAGCCAAATCAACCCCCATTTCCTGTTCAACACCCTGGAGTGTATGCGCTCTCAGGCCCACAACAGCGGCGCGGGGGACATTGAGGCCATCATCTCATCCATGGCGCGGATGTTCCGCTATTCCCTGTACTCCAAGACCATGGCAACCCTGGCGGAGGAGCTGGCCCATGTGCGGAACTACTTCAACGTAATGAAGACCCGCTATCCGGGCCAGTACCGGCTGCGAATCTCAGCGGGGGCAGAGGTCATGGAGTTTCAGATGCTGTCCATGGTGATTCAGCCCATTGCGGAGAACAGCATCAGCCACGGGTTTTTGGGGCTGGAGCGGGTGGGGCAAATCCTAATCAAGGCCTTCAAGGGGGAGCGGGGCTGCCTGGTGATTCAGGTGGCGGACAATGGGGCCGGGATGACGCCGGGAGAGCTGGAAGCGCTGGAAATCAGGATGCGACAGGGGATGGATGAAGCCCAGGAAGGGCGGAGCAGTATTGGGCTGCACAATATATATCAGAGGATGAAGCTGGTGTTTGGGGACCATTTCCATATCCGGTTCCGCTCCCGGGAAGGGATGTATACAGTGGTGGAGCTGATCATTCCGGAGCGCCCGGCGCTGGAAGCGTTCGAGAATGAGGAGTAAGCCTGACGGCGGGCCCCTGCCGGGGTCCAGGGGGGCTTGCCCCCTGGTGGGT
>CAJTXF010000107.1:218-6064 GCA_910580045.1 uncultured Eubacteriales bacterium | reverse complement strand
CCTTTCAGAAGTTTCTGATAGAACGGTGGGCTGACTATCCTGACGCTCTGCCCACAAGGTTGGCCGCTGAGCTGATTGGCTGTGCGCCGCAGAGGGTGGGAGATTGGATGCGGAAAGGGGTAATTAGCAGTGTAAATATCAGCGGGATGAGATATTGTGGTAAAGCGGAGTTTATTGCGTACTGTGCATCGCCAGGGATGCTGGTAAGGCCAGGGGCGTCAGTCTACCAAAAATTGCTCATAGAATTTGCACACTCGAATCAATAAAGCTACAGTAAGTTTCGCGTGCTTTCATAAAGCTGCCGAAAATGCTGCCGGTTCTCCTCATACACTAATCTGTGAGCCGCAACCGGCAGTGTCACTTCGTTTTCCATCTTGACAATCTTCTCCACTGCGTCAGCGGTGTTTTCGTACCAGCCAATCCCCACCGCCGCCATTATCGCCGCGCCTGTGCAGGCCTCTTCGACCGTTTTCGTGGTGTAGACAGGCGTGTCAAACATATCGGCCAATATCTGCCGCCAAAGGTGTCCTTTCGCTCCTCCTCCGGAAGCAATCAAGCGATTCATGGACAAGCCTTGCGATTGCAGAATGTCCATGCACTCCCGCAGATTGTAAGCCACGCCCTCCATCACCGCGCGGATAAGATGGCCTTGTCTGTGCTTCATGGACAGACCACAAAATACGCCTTTTGCATCCGGGTCCAGGTGCGGGTTGCGCTCCCCGGCCAGGTAGGGGAGGAAAAGCAATCCCTCCGCGCCTGCCGGGGTGTCCTCCGCTGTCTGGAGAAACACGTCAAAGCCAGCATGATTTTCCAGAGCCTGGTTTTTCAGCCAGCTTAGGGCGCTGCCGCCGTTTAGCGTTCCACATTGCAGATACCAGGTATTTTCCGCCGCGTGACAGAATGTCTGGGACCGCAGTTGCGCGTCATAGGCCGGGCAGTCCGCTGCTGCCAGTACCTGCGCGCCTGTGCCGATATTGCAGGCCGCTGTCCCGGGAGCGACGATGCCGTTACCCACCAACTGCATGGCGGAATCCGCCCCGCCAGCCGCCAGGGGAGTACCTGGCTCCAAGCCCATCTCCCGCGCGGCATAGGGGGTGACTTTGCCGCAGATTTCATAGGGCCTTACGATTGGCGGGAAAAGGGACGGGTCCATATCCAGCTTTTCCAGTAATTCCCCGCACCAGCGCCGGTCTGCCACCGAAAAAGCCAGCGCTGCCGACGCGTCTGTTTCATCGGTGAAAGCCTCGCCGCACATCCTATAGCGCAGATAATCCTTAGGCGGCATGACCCAGCGAATCTTCTCAAACTGCGCGGGCCTGTGCCGTTTTAGCCACAGCAGGGAGCAAATCAAAGCGCCTGGGATGGGCCGGTTCATCAGCTTTTGGGTCAGACCATTTTCCTCCGCGATTTTCTGTATTTCTGCGCTTTCCTGCCCGGCCCGCTGGTCCATCCAGATAATGGCGGGGCAGACGGGTCTGCCGTCCTTGCCCAGTGCCACCAGCCCGTGCATCTGCCCGGAAAAGCCGATGGCCTTCACCTGGCTGCCCGCCGCCCCGTAGGTGCACAAAACCTCCTGCACTGCGGCTCTTGCAGCGGTCCACCACTCCTCTGGGTCCTGCTCGGCCCAGCCCAATACAGGGATATCAATCCGATACCTTTTGCTCACGGCCTCTGTCATCTTCCCTGACCGGTTCAGCAAAACCACTTTGACAGAGGACGTGCCCAGGTCGATGCCCATTGTGTATTCCATATTCCTCAAGCCTTCCTAATTGTGGGTCAAATAGGGTACAATAACATCATAGAATTTCTTGCTCCATTCCGCGTGGAACCGGGCCATTTGCAGCCAATCGACTTCATGTTCTATACTTACATTGTACAGTGTGTGGTAGACTTTAGAAGATTTTATATCATCGCCACGGCTCCATTGGAGGGCGATACCAAGAGCGGACTCAATCTCCGCCTTGTGCTGCATAAGCGCGTCAAACGTCTGCTTGTTAACGTCCCGGTCTGTATGACCAAGATAAAGCTCCACCCGGGCAGAGTCATAATTCGCAACACAGCATAAATTAAAGCCATTAACACCAAAGAACCCGTTTACCCAGTTCATACTGGACGGATTGACATTGCTGAAAGAACCGGTGTCTCCATGGGCCTCTTTAATAATCGGCAGCGCATAGGCCCAATACTGCTTTCTTAGCGCATAGCGCGGACCAGCCTCATCCTCCAGGGCCTCGTTTTCATCCCGGAGATAGAACACAAGGTCGGAAGGGTCGGCGTCGTATAACTTGAATACACGGTTCAGGACAGAAAGCTTGCTTTGTGTACTAGTGTTTGTCAACACATAAATGCCATCGCCGATCTCCACCGATTTAAGCAGCTCATGGGGGCCTATGGAAAAGTGGTAGCCGATGTTTTCATCGGAGGATACTGCCAGTCGTGTTAGTACGGACTTGTCCTCCGCATACAAAATCTGAAGCACCTTCTGGAACATCTCCACCCAGCTTGTCACTGGCTGTTCGGCGTTTTTATAGCGGAACCGGGTGATCGTCCGGCCGCTCAAATTCTCATCATCGTCCAAAGTATAGGTATCCATCTGCTTTTCCTGCGGCTTGAAAGCGGTAACAGGTGCTGCCCAGATCTCAAGGGCCCGCCCGCGCAGATACTGACTGCGGTCCTCCAACTCTGTCAGGGTCCATTTCTCCTTTTTACTTATATACGTATTCATACGGAGACCGCTGTCCTCAAAACCATTCTTCATGGTCTTCTTCTCAAGGAAGGAGCTGTTGCTGTAGGTAGAATTATAGGCGGTCAATGTCAGGTTGGCGATCCTGTGCAGCCACTGTTCGTGTATCTGTTCATAGTCCTCGCCCAGTTCTCTGATCCATGTAGGCGTGAGGTGCTGGGGCATGATGTGCTCAATCGAATACGTCCCATCGTCGCAATGCGCATAAATGTCCTTGTCTTCCAACGTGCCATAGTTTTCCAGCCGCTCCAGAATGTAAATCTTGTTTTTGCTGGTCATCTGGTAGACTTGGCGCTCTGTAAAGTTTGCGCCGAATTCATCATCATCCGGGAAACGCGCCCTTTCCTTTTTTGAGAGAAGCGCGTATTTGAATTTCTCCACATAATCCTTTTCCGTACCGTCATAGCGGGTGATCTCCCGGTGCAACATAAGGAAAATCTTGTTCAGGGCGTTGGTGGGCAAATCGCAAATATTTCTGCGGAACAGGTAATTTTCGGCAATCAGGAAAATCTCCGTGACTTCTGAAATACTCAGAGCGCCCTCGTCGTACAGGCGCAGGACTTCCAGGAAAAACGGCCTGGTAACCGTTGTCTCCAAACGGTTCAGCCGGCTGATACAAGCATTCAAAGCCTTGCTTGCGGTACCGCCCTTCAGCAGCACCTGATACCGCCGGGCATACCCGAGAAGCTCTTTGAGTAAAGGCTCTGTTTCCATCCTGCCCAGCTCCACATACTCTTTGAAATTCACATAGACGCGCTTCTGCGAGGGAATGGACTGCTGCTTTAAGCTGAGATAGTCCCGGATAAAGGAGCTGGCATCATAGCCTGTGCACTCCTCAATGCGGTTCCAATACTTTTCATAATAGGATTCCTGCTCCTTGGAAGGCAGGCCCATCAGGACAAAGTTGCGTATCTTGTCGCCCTCACTCAAATCAAGGCCGGTAGAGTTGAGGCTTTCAAAAATGAGTTGGGGGTTATCCTCATTGTTCAGCCGGATATCAATGACCTCCAGCCTGCAAATCGCGTCAAATAGCTCGTCGATGGTGCTCTCCTGTTTCTGGATGCGGTCATAGAAATAGCTGTAGTTTGCTGTCAGGTTGGAGTCCTTGATGTGCTCCTTTTTGTCCTCAAACAGCTTTCCCAACGCACGTTGGTCATTCTTGACAGGTTTGAGCTTGATCCGCGTCTCCTCCGGCTGGAACTTGTCCACAAGGTACCCCTCATAGATCTCTTGGGTCAAAGAGGGTGTGGCTGGAATGATCACACCCTCTTTCGTTAAATTGTATATGGCAAGGAGCAGGAGGGACACAGTGGTAAGCCGCTGCTGCCCATCGATCACAAGGAACTCGGTATAGCGGCCATCCGGGTTAAAGACCGACACGATACTTCCGAAAAAATGGCTTTTCCGCCCACTTCGCACAATTTTCAAGAGATCGTCAAAAAGCTGTTTGCAGTTCTCTGTTTTCCAATTATAGTTCCGCTGGTAGACCGGGATAACAAAGCGTTTTTTTGCCCCTTCCATATATTCTATCAGCCTGGATTCCGAACCTCTCACAACGACTCCTCCTTATTTCTGACAATGTTTCTGTCGTGCAAAAATCAAACTCGTTCTTCATCTCCAGTCTTTATGAAAAAGAGCCGCAAAGTTTCCCTTGCAGCTCTCTTGTGCGGTACGAACCGCCTTGGCGGAGACGGTGGGATTCGAACCCACGGTACCGTGAGGTACAACTGATTTCGAGTCAGTCCCGTTATGACCACTTCGATACGTCTCCAGATAAGATGATATATCCCGCAAAGCTCTAAAAACACCGCACGCCCCGGCCTGACCAGCAGCGGACTGTCTGCCGGAGGATATGCTGTATAACATTTATTTTACCTCTTTTACTGAAAAAAGTCAAGGGGAGGGCAGGGCAAAAAAATTTAGAGAAAGGGGTTGACTCTCACCCAGCGTTATAGTGTATACTCTGGATGTAAGGAGGTGCTGTTATGAAAACTGTCAGCCAAGTCAGCAGCCTGACCGGCGTGAGCGTGCGCACGCTCCACCATTATGACGCCATCGGCCTGCTGAAGCCCACTGCAATCTCCCCTGCTGGGTACCGGCTGTATGACGGCAGGGCCCTGGCCCGGCTGCAGCAGATTCTGCTGTTCCGGGAGCTGGAATTCCCCCTGCGGGAGATACAGGCTATTTTAGACAGCCCGAATTACACCCTGAGCCAAGCGCTGGAGCAGCAGATTGACCTGCTCACCCTGAAAAAGGAGCGGCTGGAGCGGCTGATTGCCTTGGCCCAGGACATCAAACTGACAGGAGGAAAGCATATGGACTTTACAGCCTTTGACACCGCAAAGCAGAAGGAGTACGCGGCCCAGGCCAAGGCTCTTTATGGGCACACCCCAGAATACCAGGAGTCCCAGGAGAGGGAAGCCGGGCGGTCTCCAGAGGAGACCCAGGCGCTGGGCAGCCAGATGATGGAGATTTTTGCCGGGCTGGGCCGCCTGCAAAAGCTGGGTCCCCAGGCCGGGGAGGTGCAGGCCCAGATTCAGCGGCTGCAGGATTTTATCACCGCCCATTTCTACACCTGCTCTGAGCAGACCCTGGCCGGGCTGGGGCTGATGTATGCCAGCGGCGGCGAGCTGGGTGAAAACATCGACAAGGCAGGAGGCCCGGGCACCGCGGCCTTTGCCGGGGAGGCCATTGCCATATACTGCGGGAAAGCAAAGAAGGACGGAAATATCTAATGAGAGGAGCCCGGCGGCTGTGGAAACAGCCTCGGGCTTTTCCCGCGCGGGTAGGGATTCCGCCGAAGTGAGGCAGAAAATGGAAAAATGATGAAATTATTTGCAAAAGGGATTGACAGGGGCATGACTTTGTGCTATAATATCGGGCAGAGAGCTGGAGAGGTGTCCGAGTGGTTTAAGGAGCTAGTCTTGAAAACTAGTGATCCCGCGAGGGACCAAGAGTTCGAATCTCTTCCTCTCCGCCAAATTGTAAATCACTTTTTTAAGATAAATATAGACAGCTGTACAGCCCCTTTGGAGAAGTACCCAAGTGGTGAAGGGGCTCCCCTGCTAAGGGAGTAGGTCGGGAAACCGGCGCGAGGGTTCAA
>CAJTXF010000107.1:0-208 GCA_910580045.1 uncultured Eubacteriales bacterium | reverse complement strand
ATCCACTCCAAAACCGCGTGCCGAGGGTTCGAATCCTTCTGCCCCTGCCAGCCTGTGGATATAAAAAAGATATTCGCTCAAAAAACCGCGCCGTGGCGCGGTTTTTTGATGCCCGGAAGCCTGGATTTCAAAAATACGAAAATGTGGATGTAAGTAAGCGAAAAATAGATTCGAACCCTCGTAAAAAAGGAAAAAAGCAAGAGCGGTT
>CAJTXF010000106.1 GCA_910580045.1 uncultured Eubacteriales bacterium | reverse complement strand
CTTGTCCCAGCTTTTCATCCATGCGGGCAACATTCTTCCAGCCGGGGGCTTTGAGCCGGATTGCCTGTCCCCGGCGTGACACCTCACAACCCATTTCCGCAAGCAGCTTTAACAGAGCGTCAAAGTCAGCCGGTTTCTGTTCCAGCGCCTGGTCGATCATCATGCGGAGCTGTTCCCGGTGGGAGGGCTTTGCCTGATCCCCCAGCCATTTGTTGTAGCTTTTTCCATGCGGTTTTGGGTCCTCTACAATGGAATAGCCATTCTCAACGCAGATGGTATCATTCAGCCGCCGGACCGCGCGGGTGCTGCCCCAGAAGTTTCGGAATTTCCGGTCACAGTTCACATTGACTGCGTTCCAGATGATGTGGTTATGGATATGGGATTTGTCGATATGGGTGCAGACCACAAAGGCGTGATTTCCCTTGGTGAACCGCTTTGCAAACTCCACGCCCAGCCGGTTGGCTTCTTCCGGGGTGATCTCACCGGGGACAAAGGACTGCCGGACATGGTAGGCCAGCACATCGTCCGCGCCCCGTACCCGTCCAGTGGTGGAAATGTACTCACGTTTTGCCAGCAGAAACTCGGCGTCGGCTACTCGGCTGTCACACGCAAAGCCGGTGACGAGCCTGCCGTTGTCTGTCTTTTGTGGGTTGGCTACATAGTCGATAATGTCACTGACCGCCTGGCTTTCGGTGCGGCCTTTGCCGGTGTGCAGCGGCATGATGCGTGTGGTTGCCATGATGGAATCCTCCCTTCATAACAAAACGGCCTGCATACGCAGACCGCTTGTTTCTTTTTATTCAACATTTTTATATCGGATTATCCTGTTTCATGCCAAAAGTAAATCACCCAAAGCTATCTGGCGCTTCCTTTTTCCCACTTCTCCAAACGGGATTGACACAGTGCGGTAATTTCGTTTTTATCTTCCTCCGTCACATCTCTGCGTCCTTTTGTCCGCTGGATTTCCAGATAGCTTTCATAATCGGAAAGCAGAAGGTCAAAAAGCTCCTTTGGGGTATGGCAGACCATGCCGCTGCAATAGCCGGGTAATTCCCCTGTCCCATGAAACTCCACCCGGATATACCCATACCGGCTTTTGCAGACTTCCATTTCTGTATCCAATGCCTGCCCCTTTTTTCTTTGTGTCAATTTACCACAAAAGCGGATGAAAGCCACCCTCATGGCCTTGGAATTGAAAGCATACGGACAACAGCGGAAAAATACGGCGGAACCCTGGAGAACCGTTTCCAGAATGGGAAGTTTTACTCAACCGTGTTCTTGAATCTAAAAGTTTAGCTGCATATCAAGGTGTCAGTCAATCCGCATATAAGAAAAGAAACCCCAAGAAACCGTATGGTTTCTTGGGGTTTGTAGACTTGGCGAAGCCAATGTCTGGTGACCCATCGGGGATTTGAACCCCGGACACCCTGATTAAAAGTCAGGTGCTCTGCCAACTGAGCTAATGAGTCGAAAGCCAGTCCGGCAAGAGCTGCCGGACAACTTCCATTATTATAGCAGGAAATTCGTCCCGTGTCAACCTAAATTTTCACAGAAACAAAGACAGGCTGTTTCGGGCGCTTGGCTCAGAGTCTGGTCAGAGCCTGGTTTAGGGCTGGGCGGTGTAGTGCCGGACAATGCAGTCCCCGTCTTTTGTGGCCCAGGGGTTCACGCAGAGGCCCGGCCCGGCGGACATGAGCAGCGCCCCGGAGCAGATTCGGCCGGTCTCCTCCTCCAAGTACAGCTTCTCCGGGTCCAGGCCCCGCAGGCGCAGGGTCTGGAACACCAGGTCAGGCCTGCGCACTATAATCCGGGTAAACAGAGCCCGCTCCTTATCCGGGCTCACGAACTCCCAGTCGCAGAAGTTCCGATTCTCAGCAGAATCCGTGAGACGGTACAAATCGCCCTCGCGAATCAGCTCATAGTCCTTGTGGTAGGCCGCGGCCTGGCTCTTGACAGCCTCCCGCTCCTCCTCGGTGAGCTTGCGGGGGTCCAGCTCATAGCCAAAGGTGCCCATCATGGCTACAGCCCCCTTGGTTGCAATGCCTGCACGGGGATTGGCGGACACATGGGCGCCCATGCTGCTCACCGGGTAGCACAGGGAGGCCCCGAACTGGATAGACAGCCGCTCAATAGGGTCTGTGTTGTCGCTGGTCCAGATTTGGGGGGAGTAGTACAGCATCCCCGCGTCAAAGCGCCCGCCGCCGCCAGAGCAGTTCTCCAGCAGGATGTGGGGGAAGGCCTTTGTCACCCGCTCCATCAAATCATAGACCCCCAGCACGTACCGGTGGAAGAACTCCCCCTGGCGCTCAGGCGGCAGGGCAGCGCTGGCAGCCTCGGTGATGTTCCGGTTGCAGTCCCACTTCACATAGTCAATTTTATGGCTGCCCAGCACCCCGGCCATCTGCTCAAAGATATTGTCCCGCACCTCCTTGCGGGTCATGTCCAGCACATATTGGTACCGGCCCTGGGAGTTCACCCGGCCGCTGGTTGCAATGGCCCAGTCCGGGTGGGCCCGGTACAAATCGCTGTCAGGGCTTATCATCTCCGGCTCGTACCAGATGCCGAACTTGAGCCCTGCCTGGTTCACTCCGGCAATAAGCTCAGAGAGGCTGCACCCCAGCTTCTCCTCATTGACCTGCCAGTCCCCCAGGGCCCGGTGGTCGTCACAGCGCTCGCCGAACCAGCCGTCGTCCATGACCAGCATCTCAATGCCCAGCTTTCCGGCTTCTTGGGCGAACTCCACCAGCTTGGCGGCGTCAAAGTCAAAATAGGCGGCCTCCCAGCTGTTGATGAGCAGGGGACGCTTTTTGTGGGCCCACTCCCCGTGAATCAGGTGCTGGTTGTACAGCCGGTGGAAGGTGCGGCTCATGCCGCCCAGGCCCTGCTGGGAGAAGACCATCACAGCCTCTGGGGACTGAAAGCTCTCGCCAGGCTCCAAGCGCCAGCAGAAGGTGCTGGGCTCAATGCCAGCGGCCAGCCGGGGGCAGCCCAGGTGGTCCACCTCCACCTCAAAGGAGAAATTGCCGCTGTATATCAGGCCCACGCCAATGGCCTCGCCTTGCTCCTCGCCTGCGCCCTGGCGGAGCAGCGCGGCAAAGGGGTTATAGCTGTGGCTGGTCATGCCCCGGCGGGAGGCAAAGCTCTGGCAGCCATGGCGCAGGGGGGTACGGGTGGTGGTGTTCTCTTTGGCCCAGCGGCCGTATACATGAATCAAATCATAGTCCATGGTGGGCAAATCCAGGCACAGGCTCATGACCCGCTCCAAATCCACAGGCCTGACCCCGGTGTTTTCCAGCCGCACGCTTCGGGCAATGGCGTCATGCTGGGCAAAGACTGTATAGAGCAGATGGGCTTTTACCCCAGTGACTGGGTCCAGGGCCTCCACCTCCAGGGTCTCGGCCTCTCCCTCCTGGGCGAAGGTGGCGGGCAGGCCCTCCAGAGCGGGCTTGCCGGGGTAGATTTTATGGGAAACATAGCGGAAATCCGTTACCGTGTCTCCGGCAGGGGAGCGGACCTCCACAGCAGGGATACGGTAATCCCCGCAGCCGGGACCGGGAAACTCCTGGGGGGTAAAGTCCAGGGAGAAGGAGCGGTCAGTGATAAGCGCAGGGTTGCGGGGGGAGAAGGAATCATAGCTGCCCCGGTCCATCAGGGCAGCAAGAGGGGCTATATCCGGGACTTTGGGGCCGTAGTAGAGATGGACCAGGTAATTTTCGGAAAAGAGCATAAAAGCATAGGAAGAGGAAGGGGTATCCAGCTTAAAGATATGGCTGGAAGCGTCGAAAGTAATGGGCATGGTAGAACTCCTTTCGTGGGTAAGATAGAGTGACGTATAAAAAAGGGAAAGTAAAGGGAAGATAGGGCGGGCCTAACGGCTCGCGGCAGGGGCTTTCGCCAAGCAGCGCGAACAGGCGGGGTTCAGGGGCGTTAGGCCCCTGGCGGGGTTTGCCTACTCCCCTGTGTCATCTCCTGTCAGCGTGGCCAGCACCCTTTGGTACAGCAGGTTCGGCTCTTGATAAAATCGTTCTTTGACCATCCGGGCCTGCCTTTTATCCGGGACATACAGAGTCAGGCTCATGAGCTCCAGCCCTTCTCCGCCTGAGAGGTGGCAGGTCACCCGGCAGCCGCTGCCGTCCTCTGTAACCTCCACCCGGTGCTCCCGCTTGGCCCGGCCCAGGGCCAGCAGCGTCAGCGCGGATTCCAGCGCCTTGTCCCGCACTGCCAGGGGCAGCCCGCTGTCCAAGTCCTGGGCAACCTGCCGTCCTGTGGCTGTAACAGTATACCCAGCCGGCCCCTTCTCCACGTGGCCCAGCTGGCTCAGGGCGGCGAGAGCGTCCGCGGTCTCAAAATAATTGGCCAGCGCCCGCCCCTGGATGACCCCGCACAAGTCCTCCTCTGTCAGAGGGGCGTCCACACTGGCCAGCACATAGCATATGAGAATGCGCACATCATTTTTTGTCCAAAGCCCGCCGGGATCCACGCCGCCGGTAAACGCGTTTTGGCTCATGGCAGTTCTCCTTTCCTGGGGGAGCGCTCTGCTCCGGCTCCTCTCACACAGCATAGCACCCTGCGGGTGGATTGTCAAGAAAAACCGGGCCTGCCCCATCGTTCCCGATGAAAGGCAGGCCCAGGCCGCTTTCTTATTCTGCTTTTTTCACGGATATACTCCCCGAGGTGGAGGAGAATTCCAGCTGGGTCTTGCCGCTGCCGTACACAGCCTGGCCCTTCTTCCCCCCAAGCCCGCTGACCGGGAAGTCTGTGCGGAACCCGCCGCTCATAGTGCTGTATCTGGCGGTAAAGCCCTCGTTCTCCGGCAGGGTGATGCTCAGGGAGCCGGACACTGTGCTGAACTTGGCTTTTTCCGGGCACTGGTCCACCATAAGCTCCGCTGAGCCGGAGGTGGTGCTTACCTGAAACGCCTCCGCGTTGCCGTGGGCCTTGAGGGAGCCGGACACTGTATGCAGCCCGGCCTTTTCCGCCTCGAAGCCCTCTGCTTTCAGAGAGCCGGACACCGTGTTCAGCTCCAGCTGCTCTGCGGACAGGTTCTCCACCTTAATGGTGCCGGAAACCGAATGGAGGGACAGGTTCTCCCCAGTCAGGCCCTGGGCTGATATGGAGCCAGAGGTAGCGGCGATATCGGCCTTTTCACACCGCAAATCCTGGGCCGTTACAGAAGCGGAGATGCAGTTGACGTTCAGCTTCTCGATTTTTTCACACAGGCTCCGGGGAATCCGTACCTCCAGCCGCTTGCTCTTGCCGCCGAATAGGCTCCAGCCGGTCTTCCGCCTGCTCCACTCGATGCTCAGCCGTGTATTGTCCCTTACATGGACGTTCATCTGCTGCTCGGGAGCCAAAGGCTTGCGGCTGTACTCTGTCACTTCCACATACTCCCCGTCCCAGGGGCACAGAAGCACCTGGCCACTGGACCAGTTGACGCTGAGCTTTTCTATGGCAGACAGCTCCACAGCGCTGGTGTAGACATACTCGCCATTCTCTGTGCGCTGCTGGCTCTCCACAGTTTGTGAGCCGTGGTCATCCACAAAGGGGAAGTCCTCCGCTGCTTCTTCTGCCTCCTCGGCCTGCTCCTGCTTCCAGTCTTCCACAATCTCCTGGATGGAGCCCTTTACATCATTGACCATTTCGGACACGTCAGACATGGCCTCGTTCAAATCAATGCCAATCTCAGCCCCAATGCCGTTCATGGCCTGGCTGATTTCCCGGCCCAGGCTGTTCAGCCACGCGCCCAGGCCTCCGGCGCTCTGCTTCCAGCCCTCGGGCTGGGCGGCCCTCTTTTCAGAGCGGGCCTTTTCTACAGCTTCCAGGGCCGCCTGGGCGGCTTCCTGAGCGATTTTCTGTACTTTCTCCTGGAAGCCCTCTGTGCCGGGAGCGAGCTTGGTATACAGCTTTTCATAAGCCGGATGGTATACGGCGTGATAGGCCTCGTTGTAAACCTGATTGTACTCATTGTCGGTTAGAGGCCAGCAGCCGAAGCCGGGGTTTCCTTGGTATTGTGCCCTGCGGGCTTCTCTGTCAGCCTGACGCCTCTGGTGGCGGGCCTGCTCCTGCTCCTCCAGCTGTTCCTGATAGGCCTCCATCTGCTCCTGGTAGGCCTCGTTCAGCTCCTCGACCTGCTCCTGATAGGCCTCCATTCGCTCCTGGTAGGCCTCGTTCAGCTCCTCCACCTGCTCCTGATACTCTTCCATCATTTCCTGGTACCGCTCCTGGGCCTCCTCCATGCGCTCCCGGTACTCCTCCAGGGCCTCCGGGTCATTGGTCTCGGGGGGCGTAGGGGGTGTGGGGGG
>CAJTXF010000105.1 GCA_910580045.1 uncultured Eubacteriales bacterium | reverse complement strand
CAGGTGATTTCATCTGCGATGGAGCTTGCCAAAAGCCAAAAACTCATCTCCACCAACCCCACGGATGGTTGTGCCCTGCCAAAGGTAGAGCACCAAGAGATGAAAACGCTGACCGCAGACCAACTAGTTGCCTTCTTCCGCGAGGCTAAGAACAGCGGTGTGTTCGAAATGTACTACCTGGAACTGGCAACAGGGTTACGTCGGGGCGAACTGTTGGGCTTGAAGTGGGATGACATCGACCTGGACACAGGTGTTATCCAAGTAAAACGACAGGTGGCCAGAATCGACGGAGAGGTGGTTGAGGCTCCGCTGAAGACAAAAAATTCCTACCGCACGCTGTCCATTGGGGCAGACGCGGTAGAAATCCTCAAAGAGCAGAGGGATAAAGTATCTGGTGGGTATGTGTTTCCCTCGCCAAACGGCGGCCCGATCTCGCCGGACAGCGTCCTGCATATGCTACATCGGGTGCTTGAGAGGGCGGGGCTACCCAAGATACGGTTCCACGATCTCCGTCACACGTTTTCGACCCTGGCACTCCAAAATGGAGTAGATATCAAAACGGTGTCGGGTATGCTTGGTCACTACAGCGCCGGATTCACCCTGGACACCTACGCCCACGTCACCACCGCCGCGCAAAAAGAAGCAGCCAAGACGATGGGCAACCTCCTGGGGAGTAGTATCCGATAGTTTCTGGTCCTATCCCCGTATGGGTCAGCGAATGGGTCAGGCAAGGGAAAATAAGGGAAAAAGCAAAATGAAATCCCCGGAAACCTTAGAGTTTCCGGGGAAAAGTGGTTGCGGGGGCAGGATTTGAACCTGCGACCTTCGGGTTATGAGCCCGATGGGCTCCTAACTCACAGAGAGCCGCAGACCGTCTGCGCAGGCGTTGGGCCGCTGAGCGTTCCTGGCAGATGCCGCTATATTCAGAAAGAGGGAGCTAACCGCTGCGCTTAGGGCCCAACGCTTGGTCAGGCCAGTCCGCAGCTCTCCGTGACTTGGAAATCTACGATTTCCAAAGTCAACGGATTTGCGCTGCTTGGGATGGTTGGGCGGCGCGGCTTTCTGCCTCTGTCGAACTCAAGTTGAGAGAGTTAAGTTCTGCCTCTCTTTTGGGTTTTTGGCGCCGCCCTAAGGTCAAGGTCGCCTCCGGCGGCTTAGGGCTTTGCCCGAGAGTTCGCTTGGCGAACTCTTCGAACCCACCAGGGGGCAAGCCCCCCTGGACCCCGGTCGGGGCTCCCCGTCAGGCTATGGCGCTAAAACAGCGTGATTTGGCTGCTCTCCGGCAGCTCTTTCAGCGCTCCTACCCCCCGCAGGGTATCTATCACCGCTGTGGACACCTTCGCCCTGCTCTGCAAATCATCCACCGAAATATACTCCCCGCCGCTTTCCCTGGCCTGGGCCAAGCTCTCTGCCGCTGACTCCCCCACCCCTTTCAGGCTGGAGAAGGGCAGCCGTATCTTCCCATCCTCCACCAAAAAGCTGGTGGCCGCGGACTTATACAAATCAACGCCCGCCAGCTGGATGCCCCGGGCCATCATCTCGTTGATGATTTGCAGGGTATCGAACTCGCCCTCGTCCTTGGCGCTGGCCTCCCGGTTCTTGATTCTCTGGTCCAAATCGTTCATCCGCCTGCGCACCGCCTCCCGTCCGCCCAGGGCTGTGGCCCCGTCAAAGTCCTCGCTGCGCACCGTGAAGTAAGCCGCGTAGAACTCAATGGGCTTATGCACCTTATACCACCCCAGCCGCAAAGCCGCTATCATATACGCCGCCGCGTGGGCTTTGGGGAACATGTACTTGATTTTGAAGCAGCTGTCAATATACCACTGGGGCACATTGTGCTCTTTCATGGCCGCGATATGCTCCTGGGTCAGCAGCTTGCCTGCCTTGCCCTTTCGCACGATTTCCATGATTTTGAAGGCCATCTTGGGGTCCAGGCCCTTATTCAGCAGGTAGACCATGATTTGGTCCCGGGTGCCTATCACCTCGGAAATGGTGCAGGTGCCGTTCTGAATCAGCTCCTGGGCATTGCCCAGCCACACGTCCGTGCCGTGGGACAGGCCCGATATCTGCAAAAAGTCCGAGAATCGGGTGGGCTTGCACTCCTCCAGCATACCCCGGACAAAGTTGGTGCCCAGCTCCGGCAGGCTGAGGGTGCCGGTCTTCACCCCGCCGATATCCTCGGGCTGGATGCCCAAAGCCGCCGGGGAGCTGAACAGGCTCATCACGTCCGGGTCGCTCATGCTCACCTTCATCACCGGGATGCCTGTATACTCCTCCAGATAGTGGTAGATGGTGGGCACATCATGGCCCAGCTCGTCCAGCTTGCACACATTGTCGTGAATGGAGTGGAAGTCAAAGTGGGTGGTGATGTTGTCGCTGTCCCCCTTGTTGGCGGGCCGCTGGACCGGGCAGAAGTCATAGACCTCCATGCCCCGGGGGATGACAATCATGCCCCCGGGGTGCTGGCCGGTGGTGCGCTTCACCCCGGTGCAGCCCATGGCCAGCCGCTTCATCTCCGCGTTATGCAGGGTGCGGCCCCGCTCCTCACAGTAGCTTTTTACATAGCCGAACGCGGTTTTCTCCGCCACGGTGGAGATGGTCCCGGCCTTGAACACGTTGTCCCGGCCAAAGAGCACCTCTGTGAACCGGTGAGAGCTGCTCTGCTGCTCGCCGGAGAAGTTCAAGTCAATATCCGGCACCTTGTCCCCGTCAAAGCCCAGAAAGGTCTCGAAGGGGATGGTATGCCCGTCCCTGTCCATGGGCTCCCCGCAGTGGGGGCAGTCCTTGGGGGGCAAATCAAAGCCCGAGTCATAGCTGCCGTCTGTGATAAACTCGCTGTGCCTGCACTTGGGGCACACATAGTGGGGCTCTAAGGGGTTCACCTCTGAGATGCCGGACATGCTGGCCACAAAGGAGGAGCCCACCGAGCCCCGGGAGCCCACCAGATACCCGTGCTCCTCGCTGTCCGCCACCAGCTTCTGGGCGGTCATGTACAGCACGGAGAAGCCGTGCTTGATAATGGAGTTCAGCTCCTTGTTGAGCCTTGCCTCCACAATCTCCGGCAGAGGGTCCCCATACCGCTCTTTGGCCCGCCGCCAGGTGATGTCCACCAGCTGTTCCTGGGCCCCCTCAATAAAGGGCGGGAAGTTGCCCATGGGCACAGGCCGCAGGTGCTCGCACATATTGGCAATTTTGTTGGGGTTGGTGACCACCACCTCAAAGGCCTTCTCCTTGCCCAGGTACTCAAATTCCTTGAGCATCTCCGCTGTGGTGCGCATATACAGAGGGGCCTGCTCGTCCCCGTCAGAGAAGTTCTTCATAATCACCCGGCGGTAGTCCGCGTCCTTGGGCTCCTTGAAGTGCACGTCCCCTGTGGCCACCACAGGCTTGCGGAGCTTTTCCCCAATCTTCACAATGGTACGGTTATACTCCCGCAGGCCCTCCTCGTCCGTGTCCCCATTGCGCACCATGAACATGTTGTTGCCAATGGGCTGGATTTCCAGGTAGTCATAGTACCTGGCGATTTTGCACAGCTGCTCAAAGCTCTCCCCATTGGCCATGGCCCGGAACAGCTCCCCGGCCTCGCAGGCGCTGCCAATAATCAGCCCCTCCCGGTACTTGTCCAGCATACTTTTGGGGGTTCGGGGGTTCCGGTAGAAATAGTCCAGATGGGCAGCGGAAATCAGCCGGTACAGGTTTTTCAGGCCGGTATTATTCTTCACCAGAATAATCATGTGATAAGAGCGGAGCTTTTTCGGGTCCCCCCCAGCCAGGGCCTGGTTGATGTCCGCCACAGTGGCGGCCTTCTGCTCCTCCCGCAGGCGGCGGAGCAGCTCCAGGAAAACGCTGGCCAGCATGGCCGCGTCATCCTCGGCCCGGTGGTGGTTGAAGTCCCCCAGGCGCAGGTATTTGGCAACCGTGTCCAGCTTGCAGTCCTTGATGTCCTTGAGCAGGGCCCGGCACATGGGCACTGTGTCAATATAGGGCCAGTCCATGGAAAGGCCCTGCCGGGCCGCCGCTGCCTTGACAAAGCCCATATCAAACCCGGCGTTATGGGCCACCATCACAGGCGCCTCGCCGTCACCCCGGCCGCAGAACTCCCGGAACAGGCCCAGGGCCTCCTTCTCCCCAGGGGCATTGGCCACCATCTCGTCCGTGATGCCTGTGAGCTCGGTGATTTTTTGGGGGATGGGCATCCCTGGGTTCACGAAGGTGTTGAAGCTGTCCAAAACCTTCCCGTCCCGCACCCGCACCGCGCCGATTTCCGTGATGCGCTCTTTTTTGGGGGACAGGCCCGTGGTCTCCAAATCAAAGCAGATAAACTCCCCGCCCAGGCTCTGGGCGCACTCCCCCACCGCGGCAGGGACCAAATCATTGACAAAATAGGCCTCTGTGCCGTAGATGACCTTAAAGTCCGGGTCCTCCTTGCGGGCAGCCTCCTCGGCCAGCATGGCCTCGGGAAAGGCCTGGGCCACCCCGTGGTCCGTGATGGCAATGGCAGGCTGGCCCCATTTGTGGGCCTGGGCCACCAGCTCGCCCACTGGGGTGATGCCGTCCATGTCGGACATGCTGCTGTGCAGGTGCAGCTCCACCCGCTTTTCCAGGGCATTGTCCACCACCTCCACCTGGTCCACAGTGGCAATGGCCTTGGGCCGCATCACGTTCTCCCTGTCATACTTGTCGTACTCCAAGGCCCCCCGCACCAGAATGGACTGGCCCTTTTTCAGCTTGTCCAGCTCCTTGCACTGGCCAATATCCTGCAGCAGCTTCAGGGTGGTGGAGCCGGTGTAGTCCGTAATGTCAATGGTGTAGATCTTCCTGTCCCTGGCCCGGGTCTCCTTGCTCTCTATGCTGAAAATCTCCCCCCACACCACTGCCGCGCCCAAATCCAGGCTCAGCTGGCTGAGGGGCACGGGCGGGGCCTTGGGCACCTGGCCCAGCAGGGGCCGGGCGCTCTCCGGCACGATTTGGGGCAGCAGGAACTCCCCCTCCCGGATTTCCACCCTCCGGCGGGCAGCCTTGTCAGCCATCTTCTCCTCATACTCCTCCAGCTCCCGCATCACAGCCTCCCGCTGGCGCTTCACCTCCTGCCGGTGGACCTGCTCTACCAAAGAGCCGTCCCCCTCCTTCACGGCCAGCTTGCCGTCAAAGCGCACCGGGCACTGGATGCCGAACCAGGCGGCAATCAGGCCCTGCATCTGCCCGGCAGTGTCCCGGGTTTTCAGCAGCTCAAAGCCCCCGTGGGCCAGGCTGACCACCAGGGTATCCCCCTCCATCCGGGCGCTGGCCCCCCGCATACTGCCGTTGAGGCTGGCGTCCCGCTCCTTGAGGGCCGCGGCCAGAGAGGGCAGGCAGTCCGGGGAGAAGGACTCCTGGGGGAACTGGGGCTCCACAATCACCCGGCGCAGGGCCTTGCCCGCTGCCAGACGGCAGAACGCCTGAAGCTGGCTGTACTCCACCAGCCCGGCGAACCGGGCCGGGAGGGTGACTGTCCGCGTCCGGCGGTCCACCCCCATGGAGAGCAGCTCCCCGTCCAAAAGCACCTGGGGCAGGGCCGCGCCCTCCAATTCTTTTTGAAAAAATGCGCCAATGGTGGTCATAGCGGTTCTCCTTTTCCTCAGTCTTTGATATATGGCAACACCGCACAATTCGCGGCTAACGCCTTAAGTTCCTTAAATCCCAGTCATTCCAGCCGCCCATCATGCCGTTAAGGTGCTGTTGGGATTGGCAGTGCTGGATGGTGATAATTTGTTTCATAGAATACCGCCTTTCGTTATTTGGAAAACCAATGGCGAGCCAGAGGAAGGTTTTGGAAGAGTCCAGAAACCCAGCTGAGCGCCAATCGAAAAGTTTTTGAAGGGTCCAGGGGGACTTTTTTCAAAAAGTCCTCCCTGGTGGGGTGTGGGGTGAGCGAGCGCCAGTGGCGCTCTAAGCTGCCAAGTTGGCTGCGCCAACTTGACCGACCGAGTCGGCAGACGAGACCAAAGCCCCACGACCTTAGCCCTTGACCTTCAAGGCGGCGCATCAAGACCCAAAGAGAGGCAGAAGCTGACTACCATAACTCGAGTCCGACAGAGGCAGAAAGCCGCGCCGCCAACCATCTCGAACAGCGCAAATCCGTTGACTTGGGGAACCTAAGGGTTCCCCAAGTCACGGAGAGCTGCGGACCGTCCGCAGGAGCGTGGCGGCCCTAAACCTAACCGAAAGATGCTGCTTACAGTTGGGAAGCCGCTGACTGTCAGGCCCTTGCTCCCAGAGTCAGCGGCAGCTTGCTGGGACGCTTAGCCTCCCAACGCTTGTGCTGGCCGTCCGCCTCTCTCCGAAAGTTAGGAAAGCAGCGCTTTCCTAACTTTCGGAATCTTGCTATGTGCTGCGGCTTATGGGGCGGCGCTCAGAGTGCCACGTTCAGACGCTTGGGGGCCGTCTGACATTCTGTCT
>CAJTXF010000104.1 GCA_910580045.1 uncultured Eubacteriales bacterium | reverse complement strand
TTTTGCAATGAAATGCTCTCTGGATGTCATGAAATGTTCTGTGAGATCACAATCTCATCTCCCGCATCTGCTCGATCAAGGACAGCTTTCTCTGCCTGCTGACTGTCCAGGCGGACAACAAAAATTCCAGGCTGAACAGCGCCAGGATAAACAAGCTCATTTCAAGAATTGGGAATTGATAGGGCACGATTTCACCAGCGAAGGATTGTCTGCTGACCTTCCGGCACACCACCGCAATCGGAAGTCCGATCAGCAGGACAGCCAGGGCGGCAAAGGCCGCATAGCAGAGCCCTTCGCAAATGTTCATCCGACACAGTTGCATTCCAGTCAGGCCGACGGAGCGCAGGATGCTAACATACCTCCTCATAATCGTTCTATTTCAGGCGGGGTCAGTCCGCCGCCTTGATCCGCTCCACCAGAGAGAGCCTTCTGGTATAGCGGACCGCGCAGGCGGAGAACACCCCCTGCACCAGCAACAGTGCGGCCCCGAACAACAGCACCTGGAGCACCGGGAAATGATAGGTGAGCGTCCCGAACATACCGATCCGGTCGAATACCCGGCACACGGCCATACTGCACGCCGTCCCCAGGGTCAAGGTAATCAGCAGCGTAATCCCCACATAGTACAGGCACTCGAAGGACAGCATGTTGCTTAGCTGCCGGCCGCTCATGCCCACGGACTGGAACACGCCGAACTCCTGCTGGCGGGTGAGCAGATTGGTAATCAGGGTGTTGGCAAGGTTAATTAGAGAGAACACAAAGATAAAGACCAGGATGCCGTAGTCCCTTGTCAGCTCTCCCCGCAGGCCGCGCTCCAGCTCGGCGGACAGATCATCCAGTCCGGAGATTGCCACCCGCTGGTCGGACACGGCGCTGAACACCGCCCGCCGCAACTGATCGCTGTCCTGCTCCGTGTGGAGATTAACATAGCCGGTGAAGTCCGCAATCTCAGGGTAAAGGGCGGACAGCTCCTCCTCTGGCAGAATGAAGAAATGAGACGAGCTGCCGATCTGAACGTCCTGCACGATGCCCATGACGGTATAGGTCTTGGACTGTCCGTTGTAGCAGGAGACAGTGACGGTATCTCCCACCTGATAGCCGGTCCGGTAGATTTCTTTCAGCGCATTGCCTGCGGGACAGACCAGGATACCGTTTCCGCCCAGCAGCTGCCGGTAGTCCGCGGTTCCCTCCAAAACCCCGCCGTCCCCGTACATCTCCGCCATATCCTCCTGGGAAATGCCTCTGACAACAAAGGGCTCATGCTCGCTGTTGCCCGGAATGGCGCTGATGGCGGGGATCTCCACGCAGGTCAGGCTGTAGGCTGTAACATAATCTACGCCGGGTAGGGCGGCCAGCTCCTCACGCAGAGTTTGGCCCAGAGGATTCCCCTTTTGCATCTCCACAAATTCCCGGCCTGCGTGATCCTCATATTGCAGAAGATACTGGCTCCGGTCTCCAAACTGGGACTGGGCCATTTCCTTGACATCCACCGAGCTTGCGTAGGCGGAAACGCAGAGAAGAAGGATACCGGTCAGGCTCAGGGAGAGGGCGGTAACAAACGCCTTTTTCCGGTTCCGGGAGAAGTTCATCCAGGCCAGCCGGGGCATGGTCAGACGGCGGTGGAGCTGCCTGGAAACGCTGCGGCCCTGCTGCTGGGAATAGGCGGTGGTCCGGATGGCCTCAATGGCGGAGACCTTCCCTGCCATCGCCATGGGTTTTCTGGTGGCAATCAGGACAGTCACATAGGTCAGGAGGGAAACCACCACCGCAGAGCGGATATTATCCCCCCAAGACCAGTAGCCGGGCAGGGCAATCAGCGCGATACCCGCAGCGCAGAACAGCCCCAGGGGGATAGCGATGGCGGTCAGGAAACGCCGCTCCCGCTTGACCACCCGTTTCAGTTGCTTGGGGGTGGTCCCCAGCACCTTCAGGCGGCCGTATTCCCGCAACTTGCCCATGACAGAGATGTAGAAGATGCTGTAGATTACAATGGCACAGACAATGGCAATTAGGGCCGCCGCAACGTAGACCTCCATCCCGTTCCCCAGGTAGAGGTCTACCATGCCAAAGTAATTGGAGCTGTAAAAGGTACGGTCCTCCGGAACTCCCATTTCCACAAAGAACCGCTCAATTTCCAGACGAAGCTGGCCGGGCTCCATTCCCTGGCTTCCGGCAAAGCGAAACCGCAGCTCATAGGGGGCGTTGTGGCCGTCCGCTTCCACCGCAGTCTCTGGAATCCAGACCGTGAAAATCCGGCTGTCGTTCTCCGCTTCCAAAATGCCTGTTACGGTATAGGTCTTCTCACCGTCTCCCAGATCCAGGGCCACCGTCTGACCAACCTCCCCTGAGAGGCCAAAATAACGGAAAAAGGCGCGTTCCACACACAGCTCATTCGGCCCCTGGGGATAGTGCCCGGTGACCTCGCCGTAGCCCATCAGGTCAATCATCTCCGGGCTGACAAAGCTGATGTTCAAAACGCTGTCCTCATAGCGGACGGTTCCGGCATCCACAGTATAGCCCCATTTTTCAAGCCTTCCAGAGTCCGCAAGCCGAATAGCCTCCTCCCGGGTCAGCCCGCCGCACCCGGCCTGATACTGCCCCAGGATACCGTCCAGAGTTTTCAGCTGCTGGGCAGAGTAGAGAAAGCAGAGAGTCCCCATAAGGCACACGGCCAGGGCGATGGTGAGGATGACAAAAACGCTCCGGCGCTTGTCGGCTTTGATGCTGCGGCGAGCCAGCTTTTTCTCCACCGCGCTGGTGTCATTTTCAAAAGGCCAAGTCATAATTTGCCACCCCCTTAGCCCACGACCCTGCCGTCTTCGATCCGCACAATGCGGTCGGCCAGCTGGGCAATCTCGTTGTTGTGGGTAATCATCACGATGGTCTGGTTGAACTGGGTGCTGGTGCGCTTCAGCAGGCCCAGCACGTCGGCGCTGGTCTTGCTGTCCAGGTTGCCGGTGGGTTCATCGGCCAGGACGATGGCCGGCTTGGTGATGAGGGCCCGGGCAATCGCCACCCGCTGCTGCTGTCCTCCGGAGAGGTTGTTGGGCATATTTTGAAGCTTGTCCTCCAGGGCCAGCATGTGGACGATCTCGTCCATGAACCTCTGGTCCACCGTGTCCCCGTCCAGTTCCACGGGCAGGACGATGTTCTCATAGACGTTGAGAATGGGCACCAGATTGTAATTCTGGAAGATGAAGCCGATGTTGCGGCGGCGGAAGATGGTCAGCTCCTCGTCGTTCTTATTCGCCAGCTCGTCCCCCCGGACGATGACGCTGCCGGAGGTGGGGGTATCGAGGCCGCCCATCATATTCAGCAGGGTGGACTTGCCGCTGCCGGAGGTACCCACCACGGCCACAAACTCCCCCTGCTCCACCGAGAGGTTGACACCATCCAAGGCGCGGGTGATGTTCGGCTCGGTGCCATACTGCTTTTTTAGGTCAATGGTCTGTAATACGTTCATTTTCGTCTGCTCCTTTCACGGCTGTTCGCCTGTTGCAGAGCCATAGTAAAATCCAAATGTCTCAGAAATGTCCGAATTGGAGCTTTGAATGTGAATTTTTTGTGAACAGTTTATCGCCGGGGCAGGAACACGGAAAAGGTAGCCCCCCGGCCAACCTCCGAGGTCACCTTGATATAGCCGCCCTGCCGGGAAATAATCTCCCGTGCCAGATACAGGCCGATGCCCACTCCCGGCTGGTTGTGGACCTCTTCCTCCCGGTAAAAGCGCCGGAAAATAGCGGCCTGACGGCTCTCCGGGATGCCCTTGCCGGTGTCGGCCACATCCAGCTTGACGTACATCTCCCACTGCTCCACCGATACGCTGATCTTGCCGCCCGCCGGGGTGTACTTTACCGCGTTGTCCAGCAGGTTGAACAGGGCCTCCGCCGTCCACTTGCTGTCGTGGGACACCCGCAGGTCGTCAGGGCACTGTACCTCCACAGAGATGCCCTTTTGCTCCGCCCCGTAGACGATGCCGCTCATGGCCTGGGCCAGTGTGTCCAGCAGCGGACTGTCCTCCTTTTCAAGCGTGATGGCCCCAGTCTCCAGGCGAGAAGCTTTCCCCATGGACTGCACCAGAAATTCCAGCTTATCCGTCTGACTGCGGATGCCTTGCAAGAAGTCCCGCCGCTCCTGCTCCGTGACAGGCTTTGCCAGCAGGGTGTCCGTTACCATTTTCAGATTTGCCACCGGCGTTTTCACCTGATGGGAAATGTCCGACACCAGGGTTTGCAGCTCCCGCCGCTCCTCGTCCACCTTGCGTCGGTTTTCCTGGAGAATACCGTACAGTCGGGAGAGGCGGTAGCTGATGCGGGCAAAGATGGTCTCACGGTCTTCAGCTCTGGCCGGTTCCTCGCCGCCGGTGATCATGCTGTCCATGGTCTGGCACAGGTCGCTGGTAAATTGGGACAGCCGCTTGGCGAAAAGCAGCGTCAGCAGGAACAGCCAGACCAGGGCGCAGGCGGTCAACAGCGCGCCGGCCAGCAGCACCCACCCCTGTCCTGTCATGGCGGAGAGGAGGAAGGAAATAGCCAGCATGGAAATGGCCGCGCCGGCCTCCACCAG
Organism: uncultured Eubacteriales bacterium; assembly: GCA_910580045.1. Taxonomy (GTDB): domain Bacteria; phylum Bacillota; class Clostridia; order Oscillospirales; family Acutalibacteraceae; genus Acutalibacter. The sequence goes on along the minus strand of CAJTXF010000104.1, from coordinate 1,905 downwards.
CAGAAACATGGTTTTGACGGGCATACGCCTCATTTCCGCTCACCCCCTGTCCACTGATAGCCGATGCCGTAGATGGTCTTGATATAGGTGTCGCCCTCCGCCTCAATTTTGCCCCTGATGCGGCTGATGGAGGTGGTCAGGGTGTGCTCGTCCACAAATTTCTCGTCCACGTCCCATAGCCGCTCCAAAAGCCGCTGCCGGGTCAGGACTTGGCGTGGATTTTTACAGAACAGGTACAGCATCTTGTACTCCATGGAGGAGAGGGTGATCGGCTTCCCGTTCAGGGTGGCGGACTGCTCCGAGAAGTCCAGGAACAGCCTGCCGTCGTCGTAGAGATCCTTTGCTGGGTTGTGGTGCTCCAGCATGGCGAACATGGCGCGGATTTTCCGCTGCAAAGCCCCAATAGAGAAGGGCTTGGTGATGTAGTCTACCGCCCCCGCCTCATAGCCCCGGAGCTGATCGCACTCCTGGTCGTTAGCGGTGAGGAAGATCACCACCGTGTCAGGGTGCTCCGGTTTGATCAATCTGCACAGGTCATAGCCATCACCGTCCGGCAGATTGATGTCCAGCAGCACCAGGTCGTATGACCTCCCGGCAAGTAGGCTGGCGGCAGTTTTGGCCTTCAAAGCCGGTGTAACCTCCCAGCCATCGGAAATCAGGTTGTAGGCCAGGGTTTTATTCAAAAGGACGTCATCCTCGACAATCAGTATCTGTTTCATGGCTTGTCCTCCTATATATACTGAGAATAGTATAACAGAGAAATGTCCGCGAAATGTTACAGCAGTCTGTCTTTTTGAAAAAATTCTGCCCGAGCGATCCTGTCCGCCCAGGCAGAAAATTGTTTCAGAACATACTCACCAGCCCGGCCAGCAGAAGCATGGCAGCAGGCACAACATATTTCCTGGGGTGGTGCCAGAGGTCGCTTTCGGTTTTCCACCCCCGGATAGGGCAGTACCACTCCAACAGTACGGATCCGATTGCGCTCAACAGGGCAAAGGAGATTGCTGTTATAACATGGAGAGGAATAACTCCGCCAATCCCAATTTGCCAGCTGCATAGGAAAATAATACTCGCAGCCAGGTTGCAAACAAAGATGAACAGGCAGTAGGGGAGGCAGAACGCACGACCCTGTCCTGGCAGGAACCGCACCGCCCGCTCCAGAGCCGGGTCGCAGGACAGCAGGATGCAGAGAGGTGTGTTCAGGGAGAGGATAGCAAAGCCGATGGGCAGGACGAACCGGGCCTCCATCTGGCCCAGCAGCACCGGCAGGACGCAGGCCACGCCCCACATAGCCGCCGTGTTGAGCAGATAATTCTTGTGGGCTATCAGGTAGCGGAACAGATAGCGCCATAGGGAGTGATGCCGGTGGACTTTGGCTGTCTGCCTGCGGCCTTCGGGTCTGACGTAGAAAGCATAGGCGTCTGTACGTCCCAGGCGCAGGGGATAGAGACAGGACACCACCACAATAGCGGCCAAGGCGCAGAGGACGCTTTCCAAAATCTCCACCCAGCTCCAGCGGGAAACCGCCCAAGCCACGGCCAGCAGTCCGGCGGTCTTGGTCAGCAGGGTGTAGGCTCCCAGGGCAGTTACATAGGGAAAAATCAGACTGCGCCCCTCAAAGGGGAGCATGAACGCGTTTTTGAGGTTTTCCCGGTTATCCTCAGAGGAAAGCGCCTGCCACATAACGCCAGCTGAGAAGGCGCTGGCCATTAGGAACAGAATGAAAGGATGGATCTGTATCTGGAACCCGCTGATACGCAGCCCCCAAAACACCACTACATCCAGAAAGAGCGTCCGGATCAGCCGCTCATATTTCACGCCAAAAAGCTTTTTGGCGGTTACATTAAAGCTCATTTTTATCATGCAGGGCCTCCCGAATGTTGGCGGCGTTGATTTCATCGTCCG
>CAJTXF010000103.1 GCA_910580045.1 uncultured Eubacteriales bacterium | reverse complement strand
GACAGGCGAGACCTTGCCCCCTGGTGGGTTCGAAGAGTTCGCCAAGCGAACTCTTCGGAGCAGCCGCCCACCATCCCAAGCAGCGCGAATCCGTTGAGTTGGGAAATCACAGATTTCCCAACTCACGGAGAGCCGCGGACTGGCCTGACCAAGCGTGGCGGCCCTGAACCTTCCAGTAAACTGCCGCTTACGGGGAGGATGCTGCTGACCGCCAGGCCCTTGGCCTTACTGTCAGCTCCCATTTTCTAAGCCAGCGGCAGTGTACGGGAACGCTTAGCCTCCCTACGCTGGTGCGGGGCGTCCGCCTCTCTCCGAAAGTTGGGAAAGCGCGGCTTTCCCAACTTTCGGAATCTTGCTGCTTGGGATGGTCTGGGCCAGGTGGGGGCGGCGCGAAAGAGTTCGCTTCGCGAACTCTGGTGCCTCTGACGGGCTTGGGATATGGGAGTTAGACTCTGCCTCTCCCTGGGATTTCTGGCGCCGCCCCTAAGGTCAAGGTCATGGGGCTTTGCCCCACACCCCACCAGGGCTCTGCCCTGGACCCGCAAGGGGCCATGCGCCCCTTGACCCCGGCTTGGCTCGCCGTCAGGTGCTGCTCACCCTCCGCTTTTTCCCCATCTCCCATTGGAATTTGGTGTTGCTTTTTCCTCTCTCACTGTGTATAATGAATATAAGAAATATTCTTTTTAGGAGGAATTCCCCAATGAATGTTATGGTTGAAACTTCCGCCCATCATGTCCATGTATCAGAGGCTGACCTGGCCGCTCTCTTTGGCCCCGGCGCCACCCTCACCAACAAAAAGGATTTGTCCCAGCCCGGCCAGTTCGCCTGCGCCGAAAAGGTCGAGGTCATCGGCCCCAAGGGCTCTATGTCCATGTCCATCCTGGGCCCCTGCCGCAAGGAGACCCAGGTGGAGATTTCCCTCACCGACGCCCGCAAGCTGGGCGTCACTGCCCCTATCCGGGAGTCCGGCGATTTGGAGGGTACCCCCGGCTGCACCCTGAAAGGGCCTGCCGGTGAGGTCACCATTGAGAAGGGCGTCATCGCCGCCAAGCGCCACATCCACTTTAACCCCGACGAGGCCAAAGAGGCCGGCGTTGTGGACAAGCAGATTGTCTCCGTAAAGGTAAACTACAACGGCCGCGGCCTGGTCTTCGGGGACGTGGTCTGCCGGGTGAGCCCCAGCTATGCCCTGGCCATGCACGTGGACACCGACGAGGCCAACGCCGCTGCCCTGCCCGGCACTGTGGACGGGGAGATTATCCTGTAAGCCTCTACATATCCGCCTGCTGAAAAGTGAAAAATTGCGCGGCTGGGGCGTTTCCCTGGACCGCGCGATTTTTATTCCGGCTGATTCCGGCAAAAACCGGCAGAAACCGGGATATTCCGCCCCTCAGCTCTCCCCCAGCTCCATTTTCATTTGATGGTAGATTTTCCCCACCGCCTGGGGCAGGTCCTCCGTCTCAAGATGGACTTGTACCCACACATCATCCAGATACTTGTCCAGCCTGCACCCAAAGCGCACCTGACGGATATTGTCCCGCAGCTGGGTATAGGTCCGGAAGTCCTCACTGCTCAGGTGCCAGTTCTCCCAGAAGGGCTCCTCCTTTGTGCCCAGGTCCATGTGGACGGGCATCCCCAAGTGGTTCCGGCGGGCCAGGTTGTCCATCACTGACCCGGCTTGGTAGTCCTTACTCAGAATCAGGTCCAGCAGGAAGAAAGCGTCCTCCGGCCGCTTGGAGTTGGCGTTCACAGCCCCAAAGCTGGTGATGGTGGCCCCGTAGCCCCCCTCTTTGGTGTAGACGGGCACCATCGTCAGGGGCTCCTCCCGGCCAATGCCCCGGTAGGGGTCGACCAGTTCCCCGCCCTCTTCATAGAGGGTGCTGTCCTCGCTGTAGCCTTGAAACAGGACGCTTTGAAAACAGTGGGGCGCGTCCGCGAATTCTCCGGCCTTCAGCCCCTTTACCAGGTCCCGCTGGTCCTCCGCCGCCTTCAGCAGCTCCTCCTGGGAGAAGGCCAGGGTCTCTGTGTCCCAGTCCGCCAGCCGGAGGAACTGGGCCCCCACCCGGCCCAGCTGAACAACGTTGGGTATCTCCCCCTCATACAGCATGGTCCCCGCGGAGCTCAGGACGAGCGCCGGGTCCCCGCTGCTCATGGCCTCCTGATAGGTCATGGTCTGGGAGGGGGTGTGCTCCACCTCCGACTTGCGGAAAAAGGTCACGGGAAGCCGCCAGGTCAAGGGCAGGACCATCTGGCCCTGGTCCGTGCGGCCCGCCTCCATGACTTTGGGAAAGAGCCTGTCCCACTCCATGAACCGGGCGTTTTCGATATAGCTGTCCAGGGGCAGGAACAGGTTCCGCTTCATGGCCTGCTCCGGGTAGCGGAATAGGTGGTCAATCTCCACCAGATAGTCGCAGGAGCAGATCAGCAGGTCCGGGCCCGCGCCGCTCATCATCTCGGTTTTCAGGTGGGTGAGAGCCGCCTCCCTGTCCGAACTGTTGACGTAGCCGCCACTCTCGGAAAGCCCGGGAAGAAACTCAAACTCCACCTCCTCCGGCCCGGGCCCGCCGTTCTTCTCTGCCCAGTACAGCTTGCTTTTCAGCTCTGCCTGCAGGCTCTGGGTGAACATATTGGGCTCCACGAACACCCGCAGCGGGGCCTCGTGGGCGGTGCTGTCCTTCTCCATCACCGAGGAGGGCGGGTCCGGCGTCTGAGACACGAAGTCGTCCGGCCCACAGGCTCCAATCATGGCCAGCAGCGCGGCCAGGACGAGCAGGGCGGTGAGCTTTTGCATGGTTCTTTTCATAAGTAGTCCTCCTTTGAATTTGGGGGTTGCCCCCGTGAATTTTGCGTTCTACCTATAAGAATCCGGTTTTTCCCAAAACGGTTGCATGTTTTTCAAAAAATTTTTTTGCGGCCCCGCCAAACCCGCCACCTACCGGCGAGCCCATCCCGGGGTCAGGCTTTCGCTTATTCCCCGTATTCTCACTTTTGGAAGGAGTCCTCCCTATGCTCTATCAAAACCCTGAATATTCCCCCGCCCGCCGGGCTGCTGACCTGCTCCCCCGGCTCACCCTGCGGGAAAAAACCGGCCAGCTGAACCAGCGCCTTTTCGGCTTTGCCTGCTACACGAAAGAAGACGGCCCTCTGGCCCTTACCCAGGAATTTATCCAAGAGGTGGAGCGCTTTGGCGGCCTGGGCTGCCTCTATGGCCTCTACCGGGCTGACCCCTGGTCCCGCCGGGATTTCTCCACCGGCCTTGCGGGGGTGGAGATGAAGCAGGCCTATAACCTGGCCCAGCGCTGTGTGATTGAGCACTCCCGGTTCGGCATCCCCATGCTCACCTCCAGCGAGTGCCCCCACGGCCACCAGGCCCTGGACGGGTACCTGCTGCCTGTGAACCTGGCCGCCGGGGCTGCCTGGAACCCGGATTTGCTGGAAAAGGCCTATCAGGTCTGCGGCGAACAGCTCCGGGAGCTGGGGGTGGACTTTGCCCTGATTTCCATGCTGGATGTGCTCCGGGACCCCCGCTGGGGCCGCAGCGAGGAGTGCTATAGCGAAGAGCCCTGCCTGGCCGCCGCCATGGCCCGGGCCGCGGTGGAGGGCTGCCGCCGTCCCGGGGCCGGGGTGGTTGCCAAACACTTCTGCGCCCAGGGGGAGACCACTGGGGGCGTCAACGCCAGCGCGGCCCGCATCGGCCCCCGGGAACTGCGGGAAATCCACCTGCCCCCCATGCGGGCCGCCAGCCTGGCAGGCGCGGACGGGGTCATGGCCGCTTACAACGAGATTGACGGGGTGTTCTGCCACGCCAACCGAGATTTGCTCACCACCCTGCTCCGGGAGGAGCTGGGCTTCCGGGGGCTGATTATGGCGGACGGGCTGGCCATTGACCGGCTGGACGAAATCAGCGGCAGCCCTGAGGCCTCCGCTGCCCTGGCCCTGGGGGCGGGGGTACAGCTGAGCCTGTGGGACAGCGCTTTCTCCACTCTGGAAAAGGCGGTGGAGCTGGGCCTCTGCAGCGAGGAGGACATTGACAGGGCCGTGCTGGCGGTGCTGGAGCTAAAGTTCCGCCGGGGCCTGTTCGAGCATCCCTATTTGGAGGAGATTCCGCCCAAGCGCTTCACCTACGCCGCCCACCCAGAGAGCCTGGAGCTGGCCCGGCAGAGCCCTGTCCTTCTGAAAAACCACGGCATCCTGCCCCTGTGCGAGCCGGGCAGGGTGGCCCTTATTGGCCCCAATGGGAACAGCCTTTACAACCAGCTGGGGGACTACACCCCGCCCCAGCGCCCTGGGGAAGGAATCACCCTGCTCCAGGGATTGGAGGAAGCCCTGGGCAGGCAAATCCCCTTCGCCCAGGGGTGTACAATCCGGGGCGCGGATTGCGGAGGCTTTGCCCAGGCGGTAGAGCTGGCCCGGGACAGTGATGTGATAATCCTGGCCCTGGGGGGCTCTTCCAGCCGGTTTTCGGGGGCGGAGTTCCAGGACAACGGCGCGGCTGCGGCCCAGGGCCCTCTGGAGATGGACTGCGGCGAGGGGGTGGACGCAATGGAGCTGCGCCTGCCCGGGGTCCAGCAGGAGCTGGCAGAGGAAATCTTCCGGCTGGGCAAGCCAATCATCACGGTTATCATTGCCGGGCGGCCCTACGCTGTGCCCCAAATCGCGGAGCAGTCCCAAGCCCTGCTGTGGGCCTTTTACCCTGGCCCTATGGGGGGCCGGGCCATTGGGGAGCTCCTCACCGGACAGCTCTCCCCCTCCGGGCGGCTTCCTGTCTCCCTGCCAAGAAGCACTGGGGGCCTGCCCTGTTATGGCAATCACAAGGCCTCCTACACCCCTGGGGAGGCCCCCCTCTACCCCTTCGGGTTTGGGCTCAGCTACACGGAATTCACCCTGTCAGAGCCTCAGATGCCCTCCAGCATCAGCAAAACCGCCCTGCTGGCAGGGGAGAAAGTCTCTCTGCGCTTCCGGGTGACAAACACCGGCCAGCGGGAGGGGCACGCGGTTCCCCAGCTGTTCCTGCGCTGGCGGCGGTGCCCGGTGGTGCCCCGGGTGAAGGAGCTGAAAGCCTTTGACAAGCTGCTCCTGGCCCCTGGCGAGAGCCGGGGCTGCACCTTCCAGCTGGGCAAGGAGGAGCTCGCCCTGTGGAACCCGGAGATGCGCTTCTCCCCAGAGCCGGGCCAGGCAGAGCTCTGGCTGGAAGAAGGGGGCACGCGCTGGGGCGGCGGCACCCTCACCGTCACGGCAGACTGAGAAGCCTGTAACAGAAAAGACCAGCGGAGGCCTGTCCCGCTGGTCTTTTTTATTTGGCTGATGGGCTTAGGGCTTGTTTGAAAAATCGAAAACACCGTCTTTTTGCCCAGAAGCGACAAATTTCCGCGCAAAAAGGCAGGCCTCCCCTTTTGAGCCGCCTGCCTCTGCTTTTGCTGTATTCAGGACCAGGTCCCCTCCATGCCCCGGCTCCACTCTTTGCGATTGCCGGTCTGGATGTTATAGAGGGTGCGGGTGAGGGTGGTCAGCTCCTCTGGCTTGGGCTGGGCGAACAGCACCCCGTAACGGTACCGGCCAGAGGTATACTCCGCGCCCCGGACAATCTGCCCCAAAAACACCATGACCGGGTAGTCCTCCAGCTTAAAGCGCAGCTGAATCACTTCCTCCTCAGAGTGTATGTAGTCTGTCTCCACACAGGCCCCGCCTGTGCTGATGTCCACCAGAATGCACTCCTCCGGGCGGCTGAGGTGTTCGTCATCCTCCCGGAACATGGCGGCTTCCGTGTTCACAGGCAGGCGGAAGCTCATGCGCTGGTTGGTCACATGCTGCACTTTCAAATTTTTCACCCCGAACACCATGCGGGTGGACTCCTGGACAGTGCCGGTCAGGTTAAAGGCAATCATCTGGCGCGTAAAGCCCCGCACAGACACTTTGTCGCCCACATTGCAGGTCTCAAAGGAGAGCCAGCCGGGCAGGCGCTCCAAAGTCAGGCTGGTGCCGCTGATTGTGCTGATTCGGCCAGAGAGCATGAGCTTGCCGGACTCTGTCACCACATCCAGGGACATACCCTCCGCCAGCTCGGGAAGCTCTTGGGCAATGCCGCTCTTTTGCGCGGCAGGGGCAGGGCTTTGGGGCGTCTCTTTATTCTTGGAAAACAAATTCTTAAAAAAGCTCATAAAAACCACCTTCACAAACTTCTGTAGGAATATTATACCGGCTTGCCGGGGAAAAGTCAAGCCCCAGGGAGAGGAAGCGCCCAGGGGAAGCCTGGCAAAACCCACAAAAGAGCAGCGGCAAATTTGTGAGTTTCTTTCCTTGACCTTGAGTCCGCTCGAAATAGTATAATAGGGGGCAAGACAGCGGCTGGCGGCGGGCCAAGCCGAGGTCAAGAGGGTGAGCGAGTGCCTGACGGCGGGCCAAGCCGGGGTCAAGGGGCGCATGGCCCCTTGCGGGTCCAGGGCAGCGCCCTGGTAGGGTGTGGGGCAAAGCCCCATGCCCTTGCCCTTAGGCGGCGCTCCAAGAGCAAGGAGCGAAGCAGAACGCCAGTCGGCCCCCAAGCGTCTGAACGTGGCACTCTGAGCGCCGCCCATACGCCGCAGCCAGCAGCAAGATTCCGAAAGTTAAGAAAGCCGCGCTTTCTTAACTTTCGGAGAGAGGCGGACGCCCTGCACAGGCGTTGGGAGGCTAAGCGTTCCGGTCAGATGGTGCTTACTGTAAGGTCTAGGGCCTAACCGTTCACAACATCCTCACCGCAAGCGGCAAGTTTGCTGAGAAGCTCAGGGCCCGGCGTTTCGGAAGGCCAGTCCGCCTCTCCGGCGGTGTTTGAAAGTGTCGCTTGCGCT
>CAJTXF010000102.1 GCA_910580045.1 uncultured Eubacteriales bacterium | reverse complement strand
CGCCAGGGGGCAAGCCCCCCTGGACCCCGGTCGGGGCTCCCCGTCAGGCTTATGCTTACTGCTCCAGGTGGCTATACGACGACTTTACCCTCAGCCGGTTCAGGGCCCTGGCCAAGGTCGCCTGGGCCACCTGGTGCTCCTGGCGGCTGCGCCTTTGCAGCAGGGCCTCCTGGGCCTCGTCCGCCTCCCGCCGGGCCCGGGCCGCGTCAATCTCCTCTGGCCGCTCCGCCGAGTCCACCAGCACCAGCACCTCGTTTGCCTCTGCCTTCATCATCCCCGGGGACACTGCCGCCACCTGCTCCGGCTCCCCCGGAACCCGATAGCGCAGCGTGCCCGGCAGCACTGCCGCCAGCATAGGGCTGTGATGGGCCAAAATCCCTATCTCCCCGTCAGAGGTGGAGATGGTCAGGCTCTCGCAGGGGCCCTCATAAAAGGTCCTGTCGGCGGCCAGAATGTGTACCTGAAAGGTCTCCATCAGGCCTCACCCGCTTCCATCCGCTTGGCCTTTTCCACCACGTCCCGCCAGGTGCCCACATTGTAGAAGGCCGCCTCCGGGTACTGGTCCAGCTCTCCGTCCACCAGCTTGCCGAAGCTCTCTAAGGTGTCCTTTAAGGGCACGTAGATACCCGGCAGGCCTGTGAACTTTTCCGCCACATGGGTGGGCTGGGCAAAGAAACGCTGCAGCCGCCGGGCCCGGCCCACGATTTTCTGGTCCTCCTCGCTGAGTTCATCCATGCCCAAAATGGCGATGATGTCCTGGAGCTCGTTGTATTTTTCCAAAATCTCCTGGCACTTCCGGGCAATGCGGTAATGCTCCTCCCCCACCACGTCCGCCTCCAGAATCCGGGAGGAGGAGGCCAGGGGATCCACCGCCGGGTAGATGCCCTGCTCGGAAATCTTCCGGCTGAGCACCGTGGTGGCGTCCAGATGGGCAAAGGTGGTGGCAGTGGCCGGGTCGGTCAAATCGTCGGCGGGCACATACACCGCCTGGACCGAGGTGACCGAGCCCTCCTTGGTGGAGGTGATGCGCTCCTGCAGCTCGCCCATCTCGTTGGCCAGGCCCGGCTGATAGCCCACCGCGGAGGGCATCCGGCCCAGAAGGGTGGACACCTCGCTGCCTGCCTGGACAAAGCGGAAGATGTTGTCAATAAACAGCAGCACGTCCTTGTGCTCCTTGTCCCTGAAGTACTCGGCCATGGTCAGGCCGGACAGGGCCACCCGCATACGCACGCCCGGGCTCTCGTTCATCTGGCCAAAGACCAGGGCGGTCTTGTCGGAAACGCCGCTCTCCTGCATCTCCCGCCAAAGGTCATTGCCCTCCCGGCTGCGCTCTCCCACGCCGGTGAAGATGGAATAGCCCCCGTGCTCCATGGCCACGTTGTGAATCAGCTCCTGAATCAGCACGGTCTTGCCCACCCCCGCGCCGCCAAACAGGCCAATCTTACCCCCGCGGGGATAGGGCTCCAGCAAGTCTATGACCTTGATGCCTGTCTCCAGAATCTCCACCGCCGGGCTCTGCTCCTCAAAGCGGGGGGGCTGGCGGTAGATGCTCTGGACAGGGGTGCCCTCCGGCACCGGGCCCTTGCCGTCAATGGGCTGGCCCAGCACGTTGAACATCCTGCCCAGGGTGGCTGTGCCCACAGGCACCTGGATTGTCCGGCCAGGCACCTCCACAGCTAGGCCCCGGGCCAGGCCCTCGCTGGCAGAGAGCATCACGCACCGCACCAAATCAGCCCCCAGGTGCTGGGCAACCTCCATCACCCGGATTTGGCCGTCCTTTTCCACGGTCAGCGCCTCCCGAAGCCGGGGCAGGGGCCCCTCCTGAATCTCCACGTCCACAACAGGGCCGGACACGCGCACAATGATTCCTCTTTCCAAATCCCTCACCTCTCCTTTTTCCCGCGCTGGGCCTTGGCCCCGGCAGATATTTCTGTAATCTCTTGGGTAATGCCCGCCTGGCGCACCCGGTTATACTGCAGGGAGAGCGCGGCCATCAGCTCCCCGGCGTTCTGGTTGGCATTGTCCATGGCCGTCATGCGGGCGTTCTGCTCACAGCAGAAGCTGTCAATCAGGGCGCTGTAAATAAACCCGGACACATAGCTGGGCATCATGCTGTTGAGCACTGTGCGCACATCCGGCAAAAACTCAAAGCCCTCTGTCACCGCCTTTTCGTGCTGGGCCGTATCCGCGAAATACGTCCTGTGAAAGGGCAGAAGCCTTGTGCACCGGGCCCGGAAGCTGACGCTGTTCTCCATGTCCGTATACACCACAAAGATTTTTTGCAGCTCGCCCCGGTCAAAGCCGTCCAGCAGCAGGGCGCTGATTTCCCGGGCCCGCATCATGGTGGGGTTCTGGGCGGTATAGAGAAAGCTATGCTCAATGGGAATCCGGTGGCTGTCAAAAAACCGGCGGCCATATTCCCCCACCACAAACAGCTTGGTGTCCGGGTGCTCCTCCAAAAGGGCCACGGCCTGCTTGATGGCGTTCTGATTATACGCCCCGGCCAGGCCCTTGTCCGCGGTGATTACCAGGCAGCCATAGGTCCCGTCCAGGGCGGGCGCGCCCTGGGGCGGGTAGAAATAGTGGCTGTCCACATCCCCCGCCGTGCGGAAAATCCGCTTGATTTCCCGCTGCAGGGCCTCAAAATAGGGCCGGGTGTTCTCCAGCTCCTGCCGGGCCCGGCGCAGCTTGGTGGAGGCAATCAGATACATGGCGTTGGTGATTTTCCGGGTCTCGCCCACGCTCTGCATATGGGTTTTTATCTCTTTGGCCCCGGCCATATCAGCCACCACGCTTTCCGGCAGAGGCCTGATACCGGGCGCACAGGCCCAGAATGTCCTCCCTGTCGTCGCCGGAGAGGATGCCGCTCTGCTCAATTTTCCGGCACAAATCCGGGGCCTGCTCTTCCACATAGGCCAAAAGCCCCGCCCGGAAGCTGTCCATCTTCTCCAGGGGCACATCCTGCATCACATGGCCCATGGCCGCCGTGAGCAGAATCACCTGCCCGTGGTGGGAGAAGGGGGAGTACTGGGGCTGGCGCAGCAGGCGCATAAGCCCCTGGCCATAGCTGAGCTGGCGCTTGGTGGCCTCGTCCAAATCGCTGGAAAACTGGGTGAACACCTCCATCTCCCGGTACTGGGCCAAATCCAGCCGCAGGGTGCCTGCGGCGGACTTCATGGCCTTGGTCTGGGCGTCGCCGCCCACACGGGACACGGACAGGCCCACGTTCACCGCGGGCCGCTGGCCGGAGAAGAACAAGTCGCTCTCCAGGAAAATCTGGCCGTCCGTGATGGAGATAATGTTGGTGGGGATATAGGCGGACACGTCCCCGGCCTGGGTCTCCACAATGGGCAGGGCAGTCATGCTGCCGCCCCCCAGCCCGTCGGAAAGATGGGCTGCCCGCTCCAAGAGGCGGGAGTGGAGGTAGAACACGTCCCCAGGGTATGCCTCCCGGCCCGGGGAGCGCTCCAAAAGCAGGCTCAGGGCCCGGTAGGCGATGGCGTGCTTCGAGAGGTCGTCATACACAATCAGCACGTCCCGGCCCTGGTACATAAAGTACTCGCCCAAAGCGCAGCCCGCGTAGGGGGCAATATACTGCAAAGCGGCAGAGTCCCCTGCCGGGGCGCTGATTACAGTGGTATAGTCCATGGCCCCCCTGCGGCGCAGGTTCTCCACCAGCTGGGCAATGCTGCTGGTCTTCTGGCCAATGGCCACGTAGATGCACACCACGTTCTTGCCCTTCTGGTTCAGGATGGTGTCCAGGGCAATGGCGGTCTTGCCGGTCTGCCGGTCCCCGATAATCAGCTCCCGCTGGCCCCGGCCAATGGGGAACATGGCGTCAATGGCGAGAAGGCCGGTCTCCATGGGCTCATTGACCGGCTGGCGCTCCAGGATGCCGGGGGCAGGGGCCTCAATGGGCCGGTGGGTCTCTGCCTCAATGGGGCCCTTGCCGTCCACAGGCATGCCCAGGGCGTCCACCACCCGGCCCAGAAAGCCCTCGCCCACCCGCATGGCCGCGGTTTTCAGGGTGCGGCGCACCATGCTGCCAGCGCTGATGGTTTCACTCTCCCCAAAGACGATGCAGCTCAAATCCTCCTGGCGCAAATCCTGGACCATGCCCTTCACGCCGCCCTCAAACACCAGAATCTCTCCGTACTGGGCGTGCTCCAGGCCGCCCACGGTGGCGATGTCCCCGTCCACGGTGAGCACTTCCCCAATCTCCTCCGGGGCCACGGCAGGCATCCAGTCCTCCACCGCCTCCCGCATCAGGGGGACAATGTCGTCCTCCCCAGGCCGCAGGGCCCGGAGATAGTCCTGGAACTGGCGGACCAGGCCATGGGGGGTCCAGTCATATACATCCGAGCCCACCTGCAGCCGGAAGCCGGTGGCCAGAGAGCTGTCCCGCTCCCAATGGATGGGCACCTCCCGCTGGTAGGTCTTCTCCAAAAAGTCCCCAAAGCGCTCCAGCTGCTGGGTAGTGGGCTCTTTCCCGCTGCGCAGGACCGCATTCAGATGGCCTCTATCGGCTCTCATTGGCCTGCCCCCCATCCGCTAAGTCCAGGAAGAGCTCAAAGGGGTCCTCCTCCCGCTGGAAGGCGATTTTCTTCGCCGCCTCGGTGACCAGGGCCTTCAGCTCCCGCTGGGCCTCCTTCTTTATCCTGTCCCGGCTGTGCTCTGCCTGGGCCTGGGCGTCCCGGATAATCTCCGCCGCCTGGGCCTGGGCCTGGGCCAGCTGCTCTTCCACAGACTTCTGCACAGCCTGCTGGCTCTGCAGCCGCTCTGCCCGCAGCTCTTCCTCCATGCTTTCCAGCTTGGCCTGATACTCGGCCTGGACCTTCTCGGCCTGGGCCAGCTTTTCGGCGGCCTGCTCGTCCAGCTCTTTATAGTGGGCCTCCCGCTTGGCCATAAAGTTTTTCACGGGCTTATACAGCAAAAAATACAGTCCCCCGGTCAGGATGGCCAGGTTCATCCAGTGCAGCAGAATCTGCTGCCAATCTATGTTCAGCGGCATATCTCACACCTACCCTTACAGCACGAAGATAATCAGGATGACCACCAGCAGGGCATAGATAATGGCAGTCTCGATAAACACCAGGCCCAGCATCATGGCAGTGCGGATTTTGCCGTCCGCCTCTGGCTGGCGGGAGATACTCTCCGTGGTCTTGGCAGTGGCAATGCCCATGCCAATGGCGCCGCCCGCGGCGGCCAGGCCCACGGCAATGCCCGCGGCCAGGGCCTTGGCGCCCAAATCTCCGCCGGCGGAGGCGGCGGCCGGGGCAGCCTCACCCGAGGCGGCCAGGGCGGGCAGGCCCAGCAGCAGCACTGTCACCAGGGCCAGCACCAGGGCGCAAATCAGTCTTCTATGACGCAGCAGCTTTCTCATAATAATCAAACCCTCCTAAAAAAATTTGCAGTTCAGTCTTTGGCCTTATCCTTGCCGTGGCTCTTTTCAGACACCTCTCCATAGTACAGGGCCACCAGCATGGTGAGCACGTAGGTCTGAATCAGGGCGTGGAGCAAGGTGAACAGCACGCCCACAACCACAGGCAGCACAAAGCTCAGGCTTACAAAATAGTACACCAGCTCTGTGACCAGCAGGCCGCTGAGCAGGGCGCCGAACAGGCGGAAGCTCATGGAAATGGGCAGGGAGAACTCTTTCAGGGCCTTGCCCACGCCCTTGACGCCATGGGCGGCCACACCCCCGGACACAATCACCAGATAGGACAGCACCCCCAGCCCAATGGCCCCGTTCACGTCTGAAAGAGGGGCGGGCAGGGTGATGGGAGTCCCATGGGTGGTCACGGCCTGCAGGCCCAGCAGCTCGAACAGGGTGCCGGTAAAGATATAGGCCCCGGCGGCAAAAATATAAGCCCCCAAAAAGCCGCAGCGATGGGGGCTGTTGTCTTTGGCCATACGGTCGAACAGTCCCACCGCCTCCTCCAGCACCAGCTGCAGCTTACCCGGAGAGAGCCGGAACCTGGGGATAGCGAACAGGCGGATACAGGCAGCCCCGGCCAGCAGGATTCCTGTGACCACAAAGGCGGAAATCAGCCCAGGGCTTACGGTCTTGCCGCCGGGCAGGGCAACCCGGTTCTCCTCATGGAGCACCGCGTCCCGCATGGCCTGCTGCACAGTCTCGGTCCGGCCAGGGGAGCCCGCCAAAATCGCGGCAGCCAGCAGGGCCAGCACCACCACAATCCACAGCACCAGCCCTTTTGTGTGTTTTTTCATTGCGCACTTCCTTTCTTCCCCAGAGACAGCGGGGAGATTTCTACTACGCCCCAGGGCAGAACAGGAGGCCCCGCCCCGCCGGGGCGGGGGAGGAGCGCCCTTGTTTTTGTCCTTGGAGTAATATCAAGATGATTATAGCAACCCAGGGCGGGAAAGTCAAGACAGGGGCAGGGCTCAAAACCACTAAAGAGAATTGACCCTTTGCCGCAAAAATTGACACCCGCCCCCAAAAGAAAACGCCCGGGCGCGGGACCGCCCAGGCGTTCGCTCCTCTCCGCGGGAGGCTCACTCCCCCAGGATTTCCTTTTGCAGCTTCTTGGTGAGCCCGGCAAACACCAGGGCATAGGACTTGTCCAGCATTTCCCGAAGGAGCTCGTCGGGCACAGCGCCGTCGGGCCTGATGGAGTTCCAGTGGGCCTTGTTGGAGTAATAGCCGGGGATAACGTCCTCATACTGCTGGCGGTAGAACTCGCCCTCAGCAGGCTCCAGCTTGAGGTTGATATAATAGGGGACATTGCCGCTGTCCAGAAGAACAGCAGCGAACATTTTGCCGCCGACCATGTAGCGGAGCCAGTTCCATCCTTTTTTCAAATCTTTGGTGGCGCCGGGCTTGCTGAGACAGTGGGCGTCGAGCCAGGTGTAGCGCATGATAAAACCTCCAGTGGGGTAAGATGAGAGCAGGGGGGTGGCGGCAGGCCAGAGAAAGTTTTCGTCCACCTTTTTCAAAAGGTGGTGGGGGTGCGGGGGCAAAGCCCCTG
>CAJTXF010000101.1:3832-7037 GCA_910580045.1 uncultured Eubacteriales bacterium | reverse complement strand
GGGCTCTGCCCCCGCACCCCTGCCACCTTTTGAAAAAGGTGGACGAAAACTTCCGCTGGCTTGCCGTTAGGCTCTGCTCACCCCGCCCTTTTATACGCATTCTTCATTCTCGAAAGGAGTTTCTCTATGCCCCTTATCTCTACCTTTTATGACCATATTCTCGATATCTCAACCCAGCGCTCCATCCTAAAGACTGTGGCCTGACCATCCTTGCCCAGGGCGGGAGAGTTCGCGAAACGAACTCCTGCGGACACATGTACACAGCCCACCGCCCCTGCTGGGGTGAGGGTCCCCGGTGGGGACCGTCCCGAACCGACCGTGCCGACAGGCGAGACCGCAAAGAACCGCTGGGGCCTGCCTTTCCAAAAAAATTTTTGCGGAAGTTGCTCTTTTGAGAACAACTTTTAGGGTTTTTAGAGGGATATATGAAGGGCAAAATTTTTGGAAAGGAGAACAAAGATGGAAATTATCAACTACGAACACGAGCTGGACTGGGAGGATGAGATAGAAAACGACAGCCCGGAATTTACCCTGCTGCCCCCCGGCGACTACGATTTTACGGTCACGGACTTCGAGCGGGAGCACTACCCCGGCGGGGCCAAGCTGCCCCCCTGCAAAAAGGCCGTGCTCTCCATCACCATCGACGCCCCCGAGGGCCGGGCGGTCATCAAGCACAACCTGTTCCTGCACAGCAAGTGCGAGGGCCTGCTCTGCGCGTTCTTCAGCAGTATCGGCCAGCGCAGGCACGGCGAAAAGCTCCGCATGAATTGGAGTAAGGTGGTGGGCTCCAAAGGCCGGTGCAAGGTGGGCGTCCGGGAGTGGGTCAGCGACCGGGACGGGGAGAAAAAGCGGAGCAACGAAATCAAGAGGTTTTACGAGCCTGTGGAGCGACCCGCCCAGGGCTTTCAGGCGGGTGAGTTCTGATGGAGAAGAGCATAAATGCTCTGAGCATGAATGCTCCCGCATAGATGCTGGAGTATCCGCTCCCGCATCCTGCCCGGCAAAGCCTACACCAGGAGTTAGGAGGTATTGATGAAGGAAAAAACAGATTTGCGCCAAGCCCTCTCTTACATAGACCCAGCCGCCCTCAGCTATCAGGAGTGGGTTTCGGTGGGCATGGGCCTGAAGGAGGCCGGATACACCCCAGAGGACTGGGAGCGCTGGAGCGCCCGGGACAGCAAGCGGTATCACCCCGGCGAGTGCCAGCGCAAGTGGGAGAGCTTTCACGGCGCGGCCAATCCAGTCACCGGCGGGACCATCGTCAGGATGGCCAAGAGCCGCGGTTGGGAGCCGCGGCTCTCTGACCGGGGCCGGAAGCCTCCCCAAAAAGAGGGCCGGGAGCTGGCGTGGGACGACATCATCAGCGCGGACTTGCCGAAGGCAAGGTCTTGGGCTCGCGAGGTGGAAGAACCGGGGGTCTGGGACGCGGTTCAAGAGTTGATTTCCTACCTGGAGGTCTTGTTCGACGCGGACGACTGCGTGGGCTACGTCACCAAGAGCTACGAAAAGGACGGCAGGCACATCCCCTCCAAGGGCTGCTATGACCGCACGGCGGGCAGGCTGATTCAAGAGCTGAGCCGCTGTGGTGGCGACATTGGCCGGGTGCTGGGGGACTACTCCCCCAAGGCGGGGGCCTGGATTCGCTTCAACCCCCTGGACGGCAAGGGGGTCAAAAACGAGAACGTCACCGATTTCCGCTATGCTTTGGTGGAGAGCGACAGCATCCCGGTAGAACAGCAAATGGCCATTATCACCGCGCTGGAGCTGCCCGTGGCCGCTCTTGTGCATTCGGGCGGCAAGAGTATTCACGCTATCGTCCGGGTGGAGGCGGGCAGCTATGAGGAGTACCGCGCGCGGGTGGACTATCTCTATGAGGTGTGCAAGAAGAACGGCCTGGAGCCTGACCGCCAGAACCGCAACCCCTCCCGGCTTTCCCGTATGCCCGGGGTGACGCGGGGGGAGAACAAGCAGTTCCTGGTGGCTACCAATATAGGCAAGGCCAGCTGGAACGAGTGGAAGGAATGGGTGGAGAGCGTCAACGATGACCTGCCCGAAACCGAAAGCCTCACGGTTGCCTGGCGGAATATGCCGGCCCTGGCCCCGCCTCTCATTGACGGTGTACTGCGCCAGGGACACAAGCTGCTGGTGGCCGGGCCCAGCAAAGCGGGCAAGTCATTCGCGCTAATCGAGCTGTGCTGCTGCGTGGCCGAGGGCCGGCCCTGGATGGGCTTTCCCTGCGCCCAGGGGCGTATCCTATACGTGAATCTGGAGCTGGACAGGGCCAGCTGCCTGCACCGCTTCAAGGACGTTTACATGGCCCTGGGATGGGAGCCGGAGCATCTCGGGAATATCGACATCTGGAACCTGCGCGGGCACTCCATCCCAATGGACAAGCTGGCCCCCAAGCTCATCCGCCGGGCCGCGAAGAAGAATTACATCGCCATTATTATCGACCCCATCTACAAGGTCATCACCGGCGACGAGAACAGCGCCGACCAGATGGCCAACTTCTGCAACCAGTTCGACAAGGTGTGTACCGAGCTGGGCACCGCGGTCATCTACTGCCACCATCACAGCAAGGGGGCGCAAGGGGGCAAGCGGTCGATGGACCGGGCCTCCGGCTCTGGCGTGTTCGCAAGAGACCCGGACGCCCTGCTGGACCTCATCGAGCTGGACCTGACCGAGGAGCTGCTGAATCGGGTGAATCAGGAAAATCAGGAAAACCCGGAGACCCAGCCCCCCACTGGCTGGCGCATTGAGGGCACCCTGCGGGAGTTCCCCAAGTTTCCCCAGCGGGATATCTGGTTTGGCTATCCCCTGCACTGGGTGGACAGAGAGGGCCTCTTGAAGGGGTGCAAGCCCTGGAACGGGCTGACGCCCTATAACCACCTGCGCTGCTCACCCCAGCAGAAAGCCAGCCGCCAGCAGCAGCGCAGGCAGTCTGTGGAGCTGGCCTATGAGGCCTGCGCCGCCAGGGGTGAGGTGACGGTAGAGGCCATGTGCGGGTATCTGGGGGTGACGGAAAAGACAGTGCGCAACCGCCTGAAAGAGCATGGAGGCTTCATGGTGGGACGGCAGGGTAAGGTAGAAAAAAGAAGTGATGTTTAATATCAGTATTAGGAAAAAAGAAACTGCTACTATATAGTAATTTCTTTTCTTCCCTGACGGTCAACTGGGTGAGTAGTCGTGCGCGCTTAGTCGCACG
>CAJTXF010000101.1:0-3822 GCA_910580045.1 uncultured Eubacteriales bacterium | reverse complement strand
GCGACTAAGCGCGCACGACTCCTCCCCTGACCGTTGACAAAGAAAATTTTCCGCCCCTCCCCGGCTGCTTTAGCGCGAGAAAGTGCCGGGAATCCCCCCGGCTTGCCCTGCCGGGGGAGGGGGGCTTGGGCAGGGGCAAGCCCTGTTTCTGCGAGGCCCCGGAGCTGAAAGCCGCCCGACAAAAGCTGACCGCTCACCTGAGCCGCCACCGGCCCCAAGCCACCGAAGAAGGTGGAGTTCACCGCCGGGGCCGCTGTGCGTGAGCTGCTGGCCCAGGAGAATGCCGGGGACGGGTGCCTGCTGCCGGGAACGGTAGCCGCGTTTTTCGAGGGGAGATGACGTTGCCCACGACGCTGCCTGTGGCAAGTCGGGCAAGTCAAGCGGATTGCCGCTGAGAACGGCAAGGACTGGCGGGACCAGGCGGACGATATCGCGGAGGTATTGGAGTACGCGGAAGAAGTCCACGGCCTGGACCTGAGCAGTATGATTTTCGGCCAGCAGGGCGGAGCGCCAACGCAGCGCGGAAATCACCACCCTGTGCCGGGAGCTCAGCATGGAACCAGACAAGTTCATCACCGAGGGCAAGACCCTGGATGAAACCCGCGCCGCCGTGCTGGAACACCTGAAAAAGAACGGCGCGCCCCTGGGCAGCCCTTTAAGTGATATTCAGGCGCTCTTTCAGGGCGTCCTGGAGGATTTGAGAGAAATTAACGCCAGCATCCTCAGCAAGGGTGTTCAGCCAGTTGGGGATGGAGAGAGTCTTTTTCACTGCCCGGCTGTCGTACTTTTTCCGCCAGGCATCGGTGTCGGCCAGGACAAGGTTGACAAATTCCGGGCTCGCCACCTGCGGCGGGGCTCCGGGAACGGGAATGGAGTCTTTGTGGTCCTCGCTGTCCGCCAGCCAGGCCGCAAGGGCATCCTGGGCCATAAACAGGGCGTTTGCCATGTCTTTGCCCTCTGTAATGCAGCCGGGAAGGTCAGGGAAAGTGACCGTGTAGGAACCATCGTTTTCATTGGGGTGGAAAATTGCGGGATAAACATACTCTGTCATACTGTAACGCCTCCTGGTGGTAGGGCACCCAAAGGTACTGGGCTATTTCAGCCCCGCGGCCTTCAGGATGCCCCTTGCCGTGTTTTCATTGACTTCCGCGTGGCGGGGAAGCACAAGTTTGATTCCGGGTTTAGCCGGATGGCGGGCCACATCGTGGCTGCCGCCGGAACAGATTTGCCACCCGGCTTTCTTCAAGGCCCGGTCCAGGGCTCTACGCTTCATTTTGCTCACCTCATGTCTCTATTATATACGTAATAACACGTATTATCAAGTGGCTATAGAAAATTATTTGTTTTTTTGAGAGGTGCCAACCATGAACAAACCGGAAGTAGAGGGAAAGGTGTTATCGGAGACCACCCAGCAGGAACTGGAAGAAACCGCCCAGCAGGCGGCCAAGGAAGAGGAAGCGGCCAAAGCCGCGCCCCGGCTGACAGTGTATACCCACAAGCCCGAGGAGCCCTTTTCCTGGAACGGGAAGCAGTTTGAGGCGCTGACCAAAGATGCTTGGGGTTAGCAGACCAGCGGTTCGCCCACTGCCTGGACCGGCTGGAAGCCCTGGAGGGCGTCACCCACCGTACCAAGGAGCAGCAGGAGCAGTACCACGCCACCCTCTCCCTGCTGGCGGAGACCGTGCCGGAGCTTTCTGGATAAGCCCCTGCCTGTGGCAAAGGTCATGCTCCGGGTGGCGGTAAAGGAGGCCATTGAGGACTGGGAGCCCCGGGCCAGCCTTGTGGGCATGGACTTTGCCGGGGACGCCGCGGACCCGGCCTCCCTGTGCCCGGTGGTCACGGTGGAGGTTTTGGGGGAATAGAAAAGGGCGGGCTAGCTGCCCGCCTGGGTTTCATTGGTATACTGCTCCAACAGCTTTTTCAGAAACGCGGCCCGGCTCAATTCCCCGCGCAGTTCCTCAAGCCTGTCAAAATCCTCAAAGCGCAGGTCAACGCTCCACCTCTTATAAGTTTTGCTGTTGTAGCGGCGCTTTACCTCAGTAGATGTATGGCTCAAATCGCTCCCCCCAATTTCCGTTTGATTTTTCTTCTGCCATATGGTAAAATAGAAACGACCGGACGGCAGGTTCCAGTCGCTTCCGTGTGGTTTTATTCCCGGTGTTGTCTCAGGCAGCGGGAATTTTTTATTTTTCCTTCAGCCGTTCAATTTTGTCACGGATGATTTCAGCGGCCTCTTCGCCGCTTTTGGCTTTCAGCTCTACGTTTTCTGCCAATGTCTCAAGAAAGATAATCAGCTCAGCCTGGGTCATTTTTTGCTCCATCCTTCCTACCTCCTGCCCGGTGAACTCGCTTGGGGCTTTCCCCTTGCTGTGTTTATATCATAACATACTCTGACGAGTATGTCAAGCCCTTTTCCAAAATCATTCAAAAAAGTGCGTCCCCTATAGAGGGCGTGCTTTTTTATACCCAAAACCCAGAAAGGCGGCGGTTTCATGCGCAACCCGGAATATGAATTTGTGAGCCCGGAGGCGGGGGAGCTGACAGCGCTGCTGGAGCAGGGCTGCACCCAGATAACCGGCCAGGCCCTGCGGCCCGGCAGCCCCGAGCAGCTCTTTGTCCGGTGGGCGGCGGGGATTATGGTCCAGCTGCGGGTGCTCATGAACTACACCGGCAACCAGAACATACCCAGCCCGCTGAGATAGAGAGGCTGGCCCTTTATCCGCGTATTGAGCGGCTGGACGGCCCGCTGCTGGACATTCTGGCCCAAGACTTCAAGGTGGACTGGTGGGACAGCGACTACAGCACGGAGGAAAAGCGCAGGACTTTGGCGGCCAGCTGGCAGGTGCACAAGACCTTGGGCACCCGGGCGGCGGTGGAGAAGGCGGCCTCCGCGGTGTACCCCAACACCAAAGTCCAGGAGTGGTTTGAGTACGGGGGCGAGCCCTACCGGTTCAAGCTGGACGTTCAGAAAAAATTCAACGGCGGAATCAAAAGGAGTGAGCTTTAATGGCGAGCAACGCAAACAGCGTTATTACCAAAGCAAGGCGGGTGAATCTGGCGAAAATCACCAGCGGGGCGGTGGAGAGCATCCCGAAAATCACCCACATTGCCTTTGGGGACCAGGGGGTGGACGAGGCAGGCCAGCCCCTTCAGCCCACAGCGGACCAGCAGGCCCTGCGCCACGAGGTGGGGCGGTACGAGATTGACAGCGTGACCAACCCGGCGGAGACCACCAACCGGTACACAGTCACCATCCCGGAGGCGGGCCTGGTGGGCACGAATATCAGCGAGATGGCGCTCATCGACAGCGAGGGCGTGTTCGCGGCGGTGAAAAACCTTCTCCCCAAGGGCAAGGACGGGGACGTGAAGTTTACCTTTGAGTTTGATGATGAGTTCTAGGAGATTGACATTTTTCGACAGCGTGGTATAATAGAAATGCCTCCCTGCTGGGAGGCGGAGGACGTTGCTGCGTAATTCAAAGCGGTTAGCCACAACCCTGGACATTGCCTTTGGCAAGTCCGAAAGGGGGTGGTACACTTTCCCTGCCCGTCTATGACGAAGGGAGGTGGCGCGTAATGGGAAGTTCTCGCCGGGCGAAAGCCCTGCGGTTCGTGCTGGTGTTGGCCGCGGTAGCCATACTGCTGGCCTACATAGCACCCATAAAAGCGTGTTGACCGCTCGGCTGGCATCCGAACGGTCAACATAGGTTCATGTTGATTGTCTAGGGCTGACCGCCATGCGGCAGCGCCCTCTTTATGTTTATTATACACGCGCTCCGGCTGAAAGTCAAGCCGGGGCGTGATTTTTTTGTGAAAGCAGGTG
>CAJTXF010000100.1 GCA_910580045.1 uncultured Eubacteriales bacterium | reverse complement strand
TGTTTATTCACAATATGAACTGGAATATTTGAACGATAATGTGCGTCCTAGCGAGCATGTAGGCCGGGAAAACCATATTTACCTGCACTATTCCAGCTGGGCGGAGTTCTGCGCCTATCTGCAGGTGCTGAACTTCCGAAAGCTGTTGGGAGACCGGAAGTTTGTGTTCCTGATTTCAGATGAAATTAGCCAGTATCCCATAGATTTCAATCAACGGTTTGGGATTGACTATAGCATCTATCCTTTAAGGCCAGTGGGGGTCAGGGAAGTAAACCGGCTGATTTGGCACATGCAGCTGTCGTACCACAACGGCGGCGACTTTTTCAACGAAATTATGGATGCCCATCCGAACCTGCTGTCCAGCTCCTCTATTTTCCACGACTCCATGGAGGATACCATGGATGACCTGCGCAGCACGCTGAATGATGCCCGAAGCTGGGCGGAGGTGAAAGAGGTGTTCTCCAACGGGGAGTGGGAAAACTTCGACATGCTTCGGGACTTGTACTTCATGCGGGACCGGACGGACAAGGACATTTTGGTGGCTACATTTTTCTGCTGTAAGCGCTTTACCAAGCGTCTGGACCCCAACTCCCGCATTGTGCCGGCAATTTTCTACCAGCCCCATTTTGGATATATCCACACGGACATTAAGGGTGACAACAAGGGGCATGCCATTGTCACCTCTGAGCAGTATGAGGCCATAGAAAAGTCAACCCTGATTAAGTACTTCAAATATATCAAGTCATTTGCCCCCATGCGGCGTATTACCACCAGTTACGGAGGTGCGGTACGGTTTATGAACAGCATGAGCGGCAGAAGTGAGGACGGGAAGTATAGGCGGGTCACCAACGAGGTGGTGGAGCGGGTGCTGTACCGCGGCTACCTGGTGGACAGCCGGATTCGGATTTTCCGGGACTGCGTGGTGGTGCGCTTTGAGGACGGCAAGCTGAACCCTAAGGCTACCTTTACTGCCCTGGCAAAATTCCTGGACCTGCCCTATACTAAGTCCATGACTTACTGCTCGTTTAACGGGCTGCCCACCCAGGTGATGCTGAAACAGGAGGTTCATGGGTTTGATACCACATCGGTCTACAAATCTTATGACGACTATGCCTGTGACGAAGAGCGCTGGTTCCTGGAATACTTTCTGCAGGACGCTTATCGGTACTATGGATATGATTTCAAGTATTATGATGGTCAGCCTGCCAGCCCGGAGGAAATAAGGGAAAAAGCCCGGCGCTTTGACACAATTTATTCGTTTATCCGCAAGAGCATGAAGACCTTTTTTGAAGAGACTGTGGTGGAAATGAGGGAAAAGGCGGCGGAAGCTGGCGAAGTGCAGGAATATGCCAACACAGTAGAGGAAGAAGCGGTGCAGTCTTTGGAGAAATATATGCAGCAGCAGGAAGAACGAACCATGAGCGTGACCAATCTGTTGCTGGGAGGCCTAAAATTTGTGGCAAAGGACGGTCAGCCGCTGGAGTTTATGCCCCGGTTGACTTTGGAGCCAGAGCTTTTGGAACAGCCGCTGTACCACTAAGGAGGGGCAAGGATGCAAAAAGGAACTGTATACTTTTTCACCGGTCTGGCCGGAGCTGGCAAGACCACCATTGGAGGCCTGTTCTACCAGCGTCTCAAGGTGGTTCGGACAAATGCTGTCCTGATTGACGGAGACAAAAACCGGGATAAGGCCAATGCCCGTGCGCCCAAGGACTACTCCACGGAGGCAAGGCGGCAAGGAGCGAAAAACCTTTTGATGCAGTGCGGTGAGCTGGCAGAGCGGGGGATAGACGCGATTTACTGCGGCATAGGCATGTATGCGGATGTGCGGGCCTGGTGCCGGGAGAACATTGAGAATTACCGGGAAATTTACATAAAGGTCAGTATGGATACGCTGTACAAACGCAATCAGAAGGGGCTGTATTCCCCAGGGGTAAAAAATGTTGTGGGTGTAGACCTGCCCTGGGACGAGCCGGTCTGTTCTGATATTGTCATCGAAAACGATGGGGATGAGGAGCCGGAGGCTATTGTGGAGCGGCTCTGGAAGGTGTTCGGCATGGAGGACAGAGCATGAACGTAGCGCTTATCATTGCCGGAGGCAAGGGCCAGCGGATGCAGCAGGAGATTCCCAAGCAGTTCCTGAATGTGAACGACAAGCCAGTTATCATTTACACCCTGGAGGCTTTCCAGTCCCACCCGGACATTGATGCCATTGGGGTGGTCTGTGTGGACGGCTGGCATGATATACTGAAAGCCTATGCCCGGCAGTACAAAATCACCAAACTGGAATGGGTAGTCTCCGGTGGGGAGAAGGGACAGGCGTCCATCCGCAACGGGCTGTTCCATGCAGAAGAGCTTTATAGCCCGGAGGACATTATTCTGGTGCATGACGCGATTCGGCCAATGGTCTCCCAAGAGATTATCTCAGACTGCATCGTGCAGTGCAGGCGGCATGGCTCCGCTGTTGCGGTAGTGCCATGCAACACAGTGGCGCTGCGGAGAACTACAGAGCAGACCTCTTCTGAAGCAGTTCCTCGGGAAACACTGGCTCTGACCCAAACGCCCCAGGCCTTTCGAGTGGGAAAACTGGCTGAGGCTCACCGCAAAGCCTTAGAGCTGGGCATTACAAACTCCATCGCCAGCTGTACCCTGATGGTGGAGCTGGGAGAGGTTGTGCACTTTTCCATTGGGGCAGAGACCAATATCAAACTGACCACCCCAGATGATTTGAAGATTTTTAAGGCGCTTTTGGCGTTGAAGGAGCAGGTATGAAGCTGACGGAGAACCAGGAATATCTTGCGCAGCTGCGGGCCATTGGCAGCTCGGAGTTTCTCGGCGGGAAGACGGTGCTGATTACTGGCGCTGGAGGGATGCTGGGCAGCTGCCTTGTGGACACAATCGTGCTAGGGAACCGGGAAAGGAAGCTGAGCTGTACAGTTATAGCGCTGGGCAGAAACGAAGAAAAACTGAGAGAGCGGTTTTACAGCTACCTTGAGAACAGCAATTTCAGGTACATCGTTCAGGATGTATGCCAGCCGCTGGAAAATATGTGTGAGAATGTGGACTATATTATCCACGCAGCCAGCAATGCTGACCCAGCGAATATGGCAGAGCATCCGGTTGACACGCTGATGGCCAATGTGGCGGGGACGGATAATTTGCTGAAATATGGCCTGAGCCACGGGATGAAGCGGTTTCTGTTCGTGTCCTCTGGGGAGGTCTACGGTCAGCTGGACGGGAAACAGAGCAGTTTTACAGAGGCCTATTGTGGTTCGCTGAACCTGTCCAGCCCCCGGAGCTGCTACCCGGAGGGGAAGCGGGCGGCGGAGGTTCTGTGTCAAAGCTATATCAGCCAGTACGGGGCTGATGTGGTGATTGTGCGTCCCTGCCACCTGTTTGGGCCGACCATGTACCGAAGGGACAGCCGGGCAGCAGCGGAGTTCCTTTGGAGCGCTGCGGATGGCAGAAATATTATCCTGAAAAGCGATGGGAAGAAGGAGCGCTCCCATTGTTATATGACAGACGCTGTTGCTGCCATCCTGTTGGTATTGGAAAAAGGCGAGCCTGGATATGCCTACAATATTGCGGATAGGCAGTATCAGATGACCATTGGGGAATTTGCAGAGCAGGCCGCGGAAGCGGGCGGATGCAGGGTGGTTTTTGATATTCCCCAGGAGCAGACAGCCAATCCTTCAACTCCAGCCCGCCAGGTGCTGGACAGCGAGAGACTGGAGGCTTTGGGCTGGAATCCGTCATGGGCAGATAGGGCCGCAGTCGGCCAAACTGTAAATATATTGAGAGCAGCAGAGGAATCTGTATGAATCATTCCATCCAAGTTGCCCGTTCATCCATGCCGGCCTTTGAGGAATACTGCGAGGAAATCCAGGGATTGTGGGACAGCCGCTGGCTGACAAATATGGGAGAGAAACACCAGCAGCTCCAATCTGGGTTAGCAAAATATCTGGAGGCCAGTCAAGTGGAGCTTTTAACCAACGGGCATATGGCCCTGGAGCTCTCCCTGCAGGCCTTTGGGCTTTCCGGTGAGGTGATTACCACGCCGTTTACCTTTGCTTCCACGACTCAGGCCATTGTTAGAAACGGCCTGACGCCGGTTTTCTGCGACATAAATCCCATTGATTTTACCATAGATGTCTCAAAAATCGAAGCTCTGATTACTGAAAAGACCTCGGCAATTCTGCCAGTGCATGTATACGGCAATGTGTGCAGTGTAGAGGCCATCGAGGAAATCGCCCGTAGGTACAGCCTGAAAGTGCTCTATGATGCTGCCCACACCTTCGGTGTAAGATATAAAGACAGAGGAATCGCCAGCTTTGGAGATGCCAGCTGTTTCAGCTTCCACGCTACCAAGGTTTTCCACACCATAGAGGGCGGCGCGGTTGCCTATCAAGACAAGGATTTTGGACAACGCCTGACTAGGCTCAAGAACTTCGGCCTGGAGGGGCAGGAGGATGCCAGCGAGGTGGGCGGCAATTCCAAGCTGGATGAGTTCCGGGCAGCTATGGGATTATGCAATCTGCGGCATATTGACGAAAATATCGTGGGACGCAGAAAAGCTGCGGAGCGCTATCGTGAGAGGCTGGAGAATATTTCGGGGATACAGCTAAACCCGATTCAGCCGGAAGTTCTGTCAAATTACGCGTATTTCCCGGTGGTATTTGACGAGGCAGCTTTCGGGGCGGACAGGAATCAGGTTCTGACAGCGCTTGCGGCCAAAAACGTATATGCACGAAAGTACTTCTATCCGCTGACCAGCGAGTTTTCCTGCTATAGAAATCGCTTTGACCCAGGCTTGACGCCTATAGCAAGGCGAATCAGCCAAAGAGTATTGACACTGCCCCTATACTCTGAACTGCCGCTGGATGCTGTAGATACTATCTGTGATATCATCATATCCTGTAAAAAGTGAGGTGAGCAAAGTGCGAGGAATCATTCTGGCCGGCGGCTCTGGAACCCGGCTCTACCCACTGACAAAGGTGCTGTCCAAGCAGCTTCTGCCAGTATATGACAAGCCGATGCTCTACTATCCGCTGTCCACTTTGATGCTGGCGGGAATCCGGGACATTTTGCTCATCTCCACGCCGGAAGATTTGCCTAGATTCCGGGAGCTTCTGGGGGATGGCGGGCAGTTCGGCATCCGGCTCTCCTATGCGGAGCAGCCCAAGCCGGAGGGGATTGCCCAGGCCTTCCTAATCGGGGAAGACTTTATTGGCGGCGAGCCCTGCGCTCTGATTTTGGGTGACAATATCTTCTATGGCGGCTGGTTTTCGTCAAACCTGCAGGAGGCAATCACCAGCGCTGAGTCAGGGTATGCCACGATATTCGGTTGCTATGTGAGGGACCCAGAGCGTTTTGGGGTAATGGAGCTGAACTCTGAGTATCAGGTGCTGTCCGTGGAGGAGAAACCGGAGAAGCCCAAGTCTCATTACGCTGTTACCGGACTGTATTTTTACGATGGGCGGGTCTGTGAGCTGGCAAAGCAGCTGCAGCCCTCCTCCCGGGGCGAGCTGGAGATAACCGGGCTGAACCAACTGTATCTGCGGGAAGGCCGGCTGAAAGCACAGGTCTTGGGCCGGGGGTTTGCCTGGATGGACGCGGGCACTGTAGAGAGCCTGATGGAGGCGGCGGTATTCGTGGAGGCGGTTCAGAACCGCCAGGGTATGGTTATCTCCGCACCGGAAGAGCTTGCCTACTATGCCGGCTGGATTGACAGGCCTAAGCTATTGGAAAGCGCGGCGCTGTACGGAAAGTCACCTTATGGGGAGCATCTGCGGCGGGTGGCGGAAGATAGGTTCCTGCGGTGACAGGAGGGAGACGAAAAGATGATAGTTTTGGTAACAGGCGGGGCGGGATTCATCGGCTCTAATTTCATCTTTTACTGGATGGAAAGGTATCCGGAGGATAGAATCATCTGTCTGGATAAACTGACCTATGCGGGGAATCTGTCTACGCTGGAATCAGTGATGGAAAAGCCAGAGTTCCGATTTGTGAAGGGTGATGTCTGCAACAGGGACACTGTGTTTGAGTTGTTCCGGACAGAGCGGCCAGAGTATGTGATCCACTTTGCGGCAGAGAGCCACGTAGACCGCTCTATTGACGGGCCAGACGTGTTTTTACGCACCAATCTGTTCGGCACGGCTGTGCTTTTGGACGCCTGCCGAGAGTTCGGGGTGGGGCGCTACCACCAGGTTTCTACAGATGAAGTCTATGGGGATCTGCCTCTGGATAGGCCAGATTTATTTTTCACGGAGGATACCCCCCTGCACACCAGCTCCCCCTACAGTGCCTCCAAAGCCGCGGCAGATTTGCTGGTGCAGTCCTATGTGCGTACCTACGGCATCCCGGCCACGATTTCCCGCTGCTCCAACAATTATGGGCCGTACCAGTTCCCAGAAAAGTTTATCCCTCTAATGATTATCAACGCGCTGAACGATAAGCCTTTGCCAGTGTATGGAGATGGGCTGAATGTGCGGGACTGGCTGTATGTGGAGGACCACTGCCGGGCTATTGAAATGATTCTGCGGAATGGCCGGGTTGGAGAAGTCTACAATGTGGGCGGGCACAATGAGAAAGAAAATTTGGACGTGGTGAAGCTGATTCTTGCCGGGCTGGATAAGCCGGAGGGGCTGATTCAGTATGTGGCTGACCGCAAGGGCCACGACCGCCGCTATGCTATTGACCCAGGGAAAATCCACCGCGAACTGGGCTGGCTGCCGGAAACCTCCTTTGACCAGGGCATCCGGCGCACTATCCGGTGGTATGTGAACAACAGCGCTTGGTGGCGGCCTATCCTTTCTGGGGATTATTTGGCCTATTATTTGAAAATGTATGGGACAATTTGTAATAAGGAACAACAAAGAAAGGAAGAAAATCAATGAGTACATTTGATGTAAAGTCTATTCGTGAACAGCTGGCAAACGCCTTATCCAGAGAGTTTGATTACACAAGAAAGGTGTCCATTTATGGAGCCGGAAGCGCATCAGCTTTTGCGGGACCTTGTTTTCAAGAAACTGGTGAAATAACCTACTTTGTTGATGAAACCCGCGGGGGGGGGGGGGGGGGGGGGGGGT
>CAJTXF010000099.1 GCA_910580045.1 uncultured Eubacteriales bacterium | reverse complement strand
GGGACGACTTGGCGAAGCCAACGTCAGGAGTCCCGAGGTCTTGGCATGACCTTAAGGGCGGCGCGCACGAACTACGGAGAGAAGCAGCACTTCCCTCCTGCCAGCTGAGTCCGGCAGAGGCAGCATTCCGCGCCGCCAGAGAAGCCGGTCGCGCAATTCCTTTGAGTTGGGAAATCAAAGATTTCCCAACTCACGGAGAGCCGCGGGCCGTCCGCGCGGGCGTTGGGCCCTGGACGTTCCCGCTCCCTCCCGTTTCCTACAGAAAGCGGCATCTTGCGGTTAGGTCTAGAGTCTGTTTGAAAACTCCGAAACACTGTCTGTTATGCCCAGAAATGGTGTTTTCGGCGTCAAAAATCCTCGAAAAGCGGAAGCCTTTTTTGCGGTTCTTTCCTTGAAATCACCGATTTCTGGCCAAACATCCAGCATTTCTCCGGTTTTCAAACAGACTCCAGGGCCCCATGCTTAGGAAGGCCAGTCCGCATCGCTCCGCCATTTTGGAAAATCGGAGATTTTCCAAAATGAGCGGAATTGTGCTGCTCGGGTGGGTGGGCGGCGCTCGAAACTGTCACTGACTGGCGTGGGATGGCCGGCTGACCGGACTGCCTCGCAGTTTTCTTGGAGAGCGCCGCCCGTACTTTGCTCCGCTCTTGGTTGGGGCGCTCCTATGGCACCGCTTAGGTCAAGACCTTGGGGGCGTTGCCCCCAAACCCCCACCAAGGGAACTTTTTGAAAAAAGTTCCCTTGGAACCTTCAAAAACTTTCAATCCGCTCGGAGCTTATGCTTTGCGCTGGGCCTTTCCCCGAGCCGTCAGGCACTGTGCCTTGGCCGTGGGCTTCCGGCGCTGGGGGCACTGTGTGTGCCTTTCTGCCGCTTCACTGCATACGTCCTCTCGTCCGATGCCTTCAAAAACGCCAGCAGGCCCCACACCGACGCCATACTGGACCCTCCCGCGCTCAGCAGGGGCAAAGTCACCCCAGTCAGCGGCAGAATATCCGTCACGCCGAACACGTTCAGGCTGGTCTGGAACAGCAGCAGCCCAGCCACTGCCACCGCGCCGATGGAGAAAAAGGTGGAGCGGCTTCTGGTCACATCGCTGCGGGCGTACAGGGTGAACAGGGCGATTGCCCCCAGCACCACCACTCCCAGCAGGACGCCCTGCTCCTCGCACAGCAGGCCGAACACCAAATCGCTGTCCGCCGCGAAGATGTATTTCAGACATCCCCTGCCCAGCCCTATGCCGAACAGCCCGCCGCTGGCCATATAGGTCATGACCCGGGTCTGCTGGATGCCGCTGTCATAGGGGTCCTCCCACACGTGCCCCCAGGCGCTGAACCTATCCGCCACATAGGGCATGAAGGTGAGAATCAG
Organism: uncultured Eubacteriales bacterium; assembly: GCA_910580045.1. Classification (GTDB taxonomy): domain Bacteria; phylum Bacillota; class Clostridia; order Oscillospirales; family Acutalibacteraceae; genus Acutalibacter. The sequence continues at coordinate 5,821 of CAJTXF010000099.1, read as the reverse complement.
GAACACGCCCAGGGCCGCTGCCGCCACAATCAGAATGATGGTGCGCACGCTGCCCGAGCGCATGAAGGCGATAATCAGGAAGGTGGCGAAGAAGATAAGCGCTGTGCCCAAGTCCCGCATCAGGAACAGGAAACCAATGCAGGCCCCGGTGAACACCAGGAACTCTGTGATATTTTTCTTGGTCTGGAGCCTGTCCAGGGTGGAGGTGCCCACAAACACAAAAGCAATTTTAATGAACTCTGAGGGCTGCACGCTCACCGGCCCGATGCGGATCCAGTTTTTTGAGCCATACTGGGTGGAGCCCAGCAGCAGGTTCACCACAAACAGGCACAGGGCCCCGATTCCAATGGGCAGGCGGAACTTGGCCACCCGCTCCAAATCGTCCATGAACCAGATGAGGAAGCAGAACGTCAGCACCCCCAGCAGCATGGCCGCCAGCTGGGTCCGGGCCGTGGAGAAGCTGTAGGCAGCCAGCAGGTTGATGCCAATGCCCGAGAGCAGGTAGGCCACGGTCTCTATCTCAAAGCTGACCCGGTGCAGGCCCTTCATGGAGTAGATATACAGCCCCCAGCCAATGAGAAGCACCCCGGCCTCTGGCAGAAGCATCTCCGGCTGGAAGCTGGGGGTGCGGCCCTGCCAGACAATGGCTGCCTGCAGGGCCATCAGCAGGTGGACCAGGGTGGCTGTAATCATCAGCTGCAGGGGAGAGGCGGCATTTTTCAGCAGGGCCTGGAAAGCCCGCCGCTTTTTCTCCGGACTTTGAGAGGTGTTGTATAGGGTGAGGGTCACATTGCCAAAGGTCATGCTGTCTCCAATGCGCACCAGCTTGGGGCCGTTGATTTTCCGGCCGTTTACCAAAATGCCGCCCTTGGAGCCTGTGTCGGACACGAACCAGCCCTCCTCCCGGCGCATGAACACCCCATGGTCCCGGGATACAGCAGTGTCCGGCAGGCAGATATCGCAGCTTTTGCTGCGTCCCACTGAGTTCTCCCAGTACAGCACCGGGAACCGGGCCCCGCTGTGTTCGTCCAGCAGCATGACCACTGGCTCCCGGCGGCGCTGGCCGGATTTGAAGGAGGTATAACAGCGCCACACCACGTACAGCGCCAGCAGGGGCACAAGCACCCGTATAATCAGCAGCACCCCGGGCAGGGCCCCGGACTGCAAAAATTCCACGATTGTATCCATGATTTCTCCATTCCCATTGGGGCGGGCTTACCGGATGGGGGCAATCTCTCCCGCGCGCTTATAAATACTGTTCCCGGCCACAACCCCCCGCACGCTGGACAGGGGATAAATACGGCTGCCCCGGCCAATCACCGTGCCTGGGTTCAGCACAGTGCCGCAGCCCACCTCCACATGGTCCCCCAGCACAGCCCCCAGCTTTTTCAGGCTGGTGCGCACCTGGCTTTTGCCCATGGCAATGGTCACCAGGCTCTTGTCAGACTTTACGTTGGAGGTGACAGCGCCTGCCCCCATGTGGGCCTTGTACCCCAAAACAGAGTCCCCCACATAGTTGTAGTGGGGCACCTGGACACTGTCAAAGAGGATGACATTTTTCAGCTCTGTAGAGTTGCCCACCACACAGCCCGCGCCCACCAGGGCATTGCCCCGGATAAACGCCCCGGGGCGGATTTCCGTTTCCGGGCCAATGACGCAGGGTCCGGCAATATAGCTGCTGGGGAAGCGCTTCACAGTTTTGTGTACCCAGACCCACTCCTCCGGGTGCTCATACTCCTCTGGGGAGAGGGTGGAGCCCAGGGTCTTGATAAATTCGCCAATGCCCAAGAGCACCTGCCAGGGGTACTCCACCCCCTCCAGCAGGGGGCGGGCAGCGGTATGGCTCAAATCCAATAGGGCGGGCACAGCCAGTTGGGGATATTCCATGGGTAGTTCCTCCTTATGGGTTCATTGGGTTATCGCTTGAAAATCAGGACAGAGCCGTCAATGCTCTCAATTTGGTTCATGTCCAGCTGCAGCTCGCCCTCATTGGTCTGGCGGATGTCCAGGGCAATGGTCACGCTGGTGGACTGGTACTCCACCTGGCTCAGCCGGTCCCGGCAGAACTGGATGACCTTATCCACATACAGCTCCCGGGCGTCTGTCAGGACAGGCTCCGGCGTGGGCGCTGGCGTGGGGGTGGGGTCGGGCTCCTCTTCGCTGTACTCGTCCCCCCACTCGTCCCCATCCTCTTGGCCGTCCTCTGGGGCCGGGGTGGGGCTGTTGGCCGCGGCGTTGGCCGCGTCAGCCTCGTCCTGGGCCTGGGTGCGCAGCTGGTGGAAGTCCGATTCCAGCCCTGCCAGGCTGGTGACCGGGGTGACCTCCACCTCAATATAATAGCCTGTGTCAATGCGCCGCTCGTCCATCACAGTGTATTGGGCAGAGGCCAGGGCCTGGCCCATAATGCCCTGCAGCTCAGTGAGCTGCTCCTCATTGGGGGAGAGGCCGTAGGCGTTGCAGAAATTCACGGCGGCATTCTCCACTGTGGTGGTGTTGTTCAGCAGGGCTTCCTCCTGGCTGGAGGACTGGGAGAGGGCCAGGAACCGCTCGTGGGAATTGTGATAGCTGCTGTCCAAAAAGGCCTGGATATAGGCGGACACGTCATAGTCGTTATAGTCGTCTGAGGGGAACAGCTGGCAGCCGCCCAGCCCCAGGGCCAGGGCCAGGCTGAGCAGGGCAGCGGCCCATCTCTTGGCGGATTTCCTATGTCTCATGGTAATCTCCTCCCTGGGCCGTTTCACTCGTCCCGGCCGCAGCACTTTTTATATTTTTTCCCGCTTCCGCAGGGGCAGGGGTCGTTGCGGCCGGGCTTTTTGTCCTTTTTCACAGGCTGTTTCTTCACAGGCTGGTCTCCGGCGGTACCGGCTCCGGTCTCCTTGGCCACCTGCTCCCGCTGAGGGGCCTCTGGGGTGCGCAGGCGCACAGTGAGGATGTCCTTGGCCGTGTTCTCCCGGATGGAGGCAATCATGGCGTCAAACATGTCAAAGCCCTCCAGCCGGTACTCCACCACAGGGTCCTGCTGGGCATAGGCCCGCAGCCGGATGCCGTCCTGAAGCTGCTCCATGGCGTCGATGTGGTCCATCCACTCCCGGTCCACGTTTTTCAGCAGCACCACCCGCTCAACCTCCCGCATCACCGGGGAGGTGAAGGCCTGCTCCCGCTGCTCGTACAGGGCCCGGGCCTTTTCCGCAATGAGCTTTTTTACAAACTCAGGCTCCAAGTCCTCTATCTCCCGGGGGGTATATTCCAAATCCCCCTCCCCGGTGAGCCAGCCCGCGTAGTGGGCCCGCAGGCCCTCCAAATCCCAGTCGTCGTGGGGGATGTGGGCGGGCAGATAGTGGCCCACATTGGCAGCCACAGCCTCCTCTATCATCTTGAAAATCACCGGCCTCATGTTGTCCCCATTGAGGACCTGGTCCCGCTGGCCATAGATAATCTGCCGCTGGTTGTTCATCACCTCGTCGTATTGCAGCACGTTTTTCCGAATGCCGAAGTTCCGGCTCTCCACCTTGCGCTGGGCGTTCTCAATGGAGCTGCTGACCATGCCCGCCTCAATGGGCATATCGTCCTCAATGCGCAGCTTATCCATCATGGCCGAGAGCCGCTCGCCGCCGAACAGGCGCATCAAATCATCCTCCAGGGAGATGTAGAACCGGCTCTTGCCCGGGTCCCCCTGGCGGCCGGAGCGGCCCCGCAGCTGGTTGTCAATCCGCCGGGACTCGTGGCGCTCAGTGCCGATAATATACAGGCCCCCCAGCTCCTTGACCTGCTGGGCCTCGGGGGAAATCTGCTCCTCATACTCCCTGTTCAGCCTGGCAAAGGTCTCCCGGGCCTCTAAAACCTCCGGGTCCTCTGTGTGGCTGAAGGCCGTGGCCTCTGCCAGCAGCTCCTCCGTGCAGCCCTTTTTGCGCATCTCGGCCTTGGCCATAAACTCCGCGTTGCCCCCCAGCAGGATGTCCGTGCCGCGCCCGGCCATGTTGGTGGCAATGGTGACAGCCCCCTTGCGGCCCGCCTGGGCCACAATCTGGGCCTCCTTCTCGTGGAACTTGGCGTTGAGCACCTCGTGCTTCACGCCCCGGGCCTTGAGCATTTTGCTCAGCAGCTCGGACTTCTCAATGGTGATGGTGCCCACCAGCACAGGCTGGCCCTTCTGGTGGTGCTCCACAATGTCGTCAATCACAGCCCGGTACTTGGCCTCTGCGGTCTTATAGACCACGTCCGGGCAGTCCTCCCGAATCATGGGCCGGTTGGTGGGGATTTCCACCACGTCCAGCCGGTAGATTTCCGAAAACTCCTCCCGCTCGGTCATGGCGGTGCCTGTCATGCCGGAGAGCTTTTCATACATGCGGAAGTAGTTCTGGAAGGTAATGGTGGCCAGGGTCCGGCTCTCCCGGGCCACCTGGACCCCCTCCTTGGCCTCAATGGCCTGGTGGAGGCCCTCGTTATACCGGCGGCCGTACATCAGGCGGCCGGTAAACTCGTCCACAATGATGACCTCCCCGTCCTTGACCACATAGTCCTGGTCCCGGTGCATAATGCCCCAGGCCCGGATGGCCTGGTTCACATGGTGCTGGATGCGGATGTTGTCCGGGTCGGTCAGGTTCTCCAGGTGGAAGAACTCCTCGGCCCGCTTTACGCCCCGGCGGGTGAGGGAGCAGGTCTTCAGCTTTTCGTTGACAATGTAGTCATACTCCGCGTACAGCTCGTCATTATCCTCCTTCTGGTCTGTCTCCTTCACCCGGACAGGCTTGAGGGAGCGGGCCAGGGTGTTGGCCTGCTGGTAGAGGTCCGTGGCCTTCTCCCCCTGGCCGGAGATAATCAGGGGGGTGCGGGCCTCGTCAATCAGGATAGAGTCCACCTCGTCCACAATGGCGTAGTGGTGGCCCCGCTGGACCTTGCGCTCCTTATAGGTGACCATGTTGTCCCGCAGATAGTCAAAGCCCATCTCGTTGTTGGTGCCATAGGTGATGTCGCAGGCATAGGCGGCCTTCTTGGCCTCCGCGTTCATGCCTGTGATGGCCAGGCCCACAGTGAGGCCCATAAAGTTGAAGACTCTTGCCATCATCTCCCCCTGGTACTTGGCCAGGTACTCGTTGACCGTGACAATATGCACCCCTTTGCCAGAGAGGGCGTTGAGGTAGGCGGGCAGGGCCAGGGTAAAGGTTTTGCCCTCGCCGGTTTTCATCTCAGCGATGCGGCCCTGGTGGAGGATAACGCCGCCCTGAATCTGCACCGGGAACAGGCGCTTGGAGAGCACCCGGTCCATGGCCTCCCGGCAGGCTGCGAAGGCCTCGGGGAGGATGTCGTCCAGGGACTTGCCCTCCTGCAGCAGCTGGCGGAAGCGGGGGGTCTCGGCCTTGAGGTCCGCGTCTGAAAGGGCGCGGTACTTCTCCTCCAGAGCCAGAACCCGCTCCACCTGGGGCTGGATGCGTTTGAGCTCCCGCTTGCTGTAGTTGCCGAAGAGCTTGGTTAATATATTATTTGCCATACTTTGCTTCCTCTCGTGAGAAATTGGGGGTGGGGCAGAAGGAGGGGGGATGCCGTACTGCCTGGCGGCGGGCCCATCCCGGGGTAAGGGTGGGCAGTACCTGACGGTAAGCCCCGACCGGGGTCAAGGGGCGTAGAGTTGGCTTTGGCCAACGCTTGGCCCCTTGCGGTCGGGAAGCCGCTGGCCGTCAGGCCCTTGACCTTACCGTCAGCTCCCGTTTTCTGAGGTCAGCGGCAGTGTGCGGGGACGCTCAGCCTCCCAACGCTTCTGCGGGGAGGCCGCCTCTCTCCGTAATTTAGGAAAGCCACGCTTTCCTAAATTACGGAATCTTGC
>CAJTXF010000098.1 GCA_910580045.1 uncultured Eubacteriales bacterium | reverse complement strand
CCTGAAAACTGCTGGAAAAACTGGCTCACCACAGCTCCTAACTCGACAGATTCGCGCGGCTGGCATCTTTGGCGGCGCTCCGGTTTCCTCGTTCGGACGCTTGGGGGCCGTCTGGCATACTGCCTCGCCCCTTTCTCTATGAGCGCCGCCCTCTAAGGTCAAGGGCCAGACCTTGGGGGCGCTGCCCCCAAACCCCTGCCAGGGGCCTGACGCCCCTGGACCGCGCAGTTGGCTCAACCTTAGGTGCTGCGCTTCCTCTGGACTCTTCAAGAACTTTCCGATTTTGCCCTCAGCTGGGCTTTATCTTAATATTATTTTTTCAGGAGGCCATTCCATGAAATCTTTCATCAAACCCCATTCCCTTCGTCCCGGCGACACCATTGCCGCCATCTCCATTTCCGGCGGCCGCGCTGGTGACCCTGACCTGCTCTGGCGCTATGAACTGGGCAAAAAACGCCTGGAAGAAGACTTCGCCCTCCACGTGGTGGAAACTCCTCACGCGCTCCGCGGCACCAAGTACCTTTACGAGAACCCCCAGGCCCGGGCCGAGGATTTGCACTGGGCTTTGGAAAACCCCTCTGTCAAGGGCATTATCGCCAACATGGGCGGGGACGACTCCTACCGGCTGCTGCCTTACATTGACTATGAGCTTATCCGCTCACACCCCAAAATCTATATGGGATTCTCCGACATCACCACCACCTGTATGGTGTTCGCCCACGCGGGGGTGATGAGCTATTACGGCCCCAGCCTGCTGACCCCCATCGCCCAGCCTGGGAGCCTGGACGCCTACACCAAAGCTGCCGTAGAGCGGGCCTTGTTCTCCGGGGAGGCCATTGGCCGGGTGGAGCCTTGCGGAAGGTTCACACCCATTGAGTGGCGGGATTTGCCGGAGAGCGAGATTCCCTGGCAGGAGAACCCGGGCTATGAGCTCCTCCAGGGCAGCGGCAGGGTACGCGGAAGGCTTATCGGCGGCTGCATGGGCCCCTTGCAGCAAATCATGGGCACAGAGGTGTTCCCGGGCCGGGAGCTTTGGGAGGGGAGCATTCTATTTATGGAGAACCTCTCCCCCTATAACAGCGCTCTTGCCGCGCTCCACGGCTGGCGGGCCCTGGCGGCCAGCGGGGCATTGGAGTTATGCGCCGGAATCATCACCCCCGCTATGGGCAATGAGGATAGGGAAGTGCTCTTAAAGGTACTGAAGCATGAAGTACACCGGGAGGATTTGCCAGTACTTTCCGGCGTGGACTTCGGCCACCGCACGCCTATGACCGTTCTGCCCGTGGGGGCTATGGCAGAGCTTGACTGCGATTCGGTGAGCTTCACCATATTGGAGAGCGGCACGTTATAAATCCCAGGATAATTCGCTGTGTTATCACGCTGCTATAATGGGATTGTCCAAACCACAGAGATAATCATCTTTGTTCCCCCGCCCTGGGGGCGGGGGAACACGAAAAACTCCTCGGAACGGACACTCCCGCTATAATAAAGCGCTTGACAAACAGGCCCGGATAGTTTATGATATTACCACAGTAAATCGCAAGGAGATTTGCCCGCATGAGGAATTACACCAAGCTCACCCCTGAGGGGGCCCGGGATTTGCTCTTTGAGGAGTGCCGGGCCCTGGGCGAGGCCAAGGCCCGCCTGACCAGGCTCTTTACCCGCCGGGGCTACCGGGAGGCCATGACCCCTGGCCTGGAGTATTACGATATGTTCAACCTGCCCGGCGCGGCCATCCCCCAGCAGCAGATGTACAAGTCCACGGACAGCGCCGGACGGCTGCTGGTGTTCCGCCCGGACTCCACCCTGCCCATGGCCCGGATGGCCGCCGCCCGGCTGCGGAACCACGCCCGGCCCATCCGGCTGTATTACAGCCAGAGCGTGTACCGCAGCTGGCCCGCCCTCTCCGGCAGAAGCCACGAGAACCCCCAGATGGGGGTGGAGCTGCTGGGGGCCGCTGGCCTGCGGGCGGACTTAGAGGTCATCTGCGCCGCGGCAGAGGCCCTGCGGGCTGTGACAGAGGACTTCCGCGTAGAGCTGGGCCATGCCGGGTTCTTCCGGCTGCTGGCCGGGCGGCTGAGCATTTCCCCTGACCAGCGGGAGGAAATCCGGGCCACCATAGAGGCGAAAAACTACGGGGCGCTGGACGAGCTTCTGCAGCCCCTGGGCCACAGCCCGGAGGCTGAGGCCATCCGCCGCCTGCCCCGGCTGTTTGGGGGCGAGGAGGTCCTCTCTCAGGCGGAGGGCTGGGGTCTGGACGGCTCGGCGGCACAGACCCTGGAGTATCTCAGAAGCCTGTATACTGCCCTGAAGGACTTGGGCCTGGGCAGCAGGCTGATGGTGGACTTGGGCCTGGTCCAGCGGAACGACTACTATACCGGGGTGGTGTTCAGCGGCTATGTGCGGGAGCAGGGCCGCCCCATCCTCACCGGGGGGCGGTATGACGGGCTCTGCGGCCAGTTTGGGGCCCAGATGCCTGCCGCAGGCTTTGCGGTGGATATGGAGGCCGCCGCCGGGCTAATCCAGGGGCAGCTGCCCCCGGAGGAGGCCTCCCAGGTGCTGGTACACGGGGAGCCGGGCTTTGAGATGAAGGCCCAGCAGGAGCTGATAAGGCTGACAGAACAGGGCCTTGCCTGCGAAAGCTCGGTGTGGGACAGCCTGGAGGAGGCCCGGGCCTACGCGGAGCAGGCGGGCATCCCCAGGCTGCTGCTGGTGGGGGAAAGCGTCCGGGAGATTCAGCCAGGAGAGGAGGAGCGGCCATGAGACCACTGCGGATTGCCCTGACCAAAGGCAGGCTGGAAAAATCCACCGCGGAGCTGATGGGGCGGGCGGGCCTGGACTGCTCGGCCCTGAGGGATAAGGGCCGGAAGCTGATTCTGCCGGTGGGGGAAATGGAGGCGGTGCTGGCCAAGGCCGGGGACGTAATCACCTATTTGGAGCATGGGGTGTGCGACTTGGGCGTGGTGGGCAAGGATGTCATCATGGAGCGGGGAGGCCAGTTCTTTGAGATATTGGATTTGCGGTTTGGCAAATGCGGCTTTGCCCTGGCAGCGCCAGCGGGCACGGATTTTTATCAGGGCTATCAGATTAAGACCATTGCCACAAAATACCCCAAGGTGGCCAGGCGGTTTTTCCAGAGCAAGGATATGGATGTAAGGGTGATAAAGATAGAGGGCTCAGTAGAGCTGGCGCCGCTGCTGGGATTGGCGGACGGGATTGTAGACTTGGTGGAAACAGGAGCCACGCTGCGGGAGAACGGGCTGGAGGTTGTGGAGCCGGTGGCGGATGTGTCGGCCAGATTGATTGTGAATGTGGCCAGCATGAAGCTGAGGAAGAAGGAGATAGAGGCGTTCGCGGAGCGATTGGAGCGGGAGCTGGGATAGCAGGGGCCTGGGGTTGGGCCCATCCCGGGGTCCAGGGGGGCTTGCCCCCTGGTGGGTTCTTAGGGCAAAGCCCTAAGCCGCCGGAGGCGACCTTGACCTTAGAGGGCGGCGCATCAAGTCCGAAAGAGAGGCAGCGCCTGACTCCCATATTTTAAGTTTGTTAGAGGCAGAAAGCCGCGCCGCCAAACAGCACGAACAGCGCAAATCCGTTGACTTGGGAAACGTCCTGTTTCCCAAGTCACGGAGAGCTGCGGACTGGCCTTCCGAAACGTGGCGGCCCTGAGCGTTCCTGATAGATGCCGCTTGCGGTTGGGAAGCTGCTTACTGTCAGGCCCTTGACCTTACGGTAAGCAGCATCTGCGGGGAACGCTTAGCGGCCCAACGCTCCTACAGACGGCCTGCGGCTCTCCGTGACTTGAGGAACGTTCCGTTCCCCAAGTCTACGGAATCGCGCGACCGGCAGCTTTGGCGGCGCTCCTGGTTCGACGCTCGGACGGGGGTGGGCCGCCGGACGCTCTGCCTCGCTCCTTTCTCTGTGAGCGCCGCCATTCTTGGTGCCGCTCTTGGGGAACTTGCTTTTGCCGCTGGGCTTCGACCTTGGGGGCGCTGCCCCCGCACCCCCACCACCTTTTGAAAAAGGTGGACGAAAACTTCCGCTGGCTCAACCTCAGGCGGGCGGATATCAACGAAAGGATGATTCTCATGCTGAAAATTGTCACCGCTTCCCCTGGGGAGCGTCAGGATTTTATCCAAACCCTCAAGGCCCGGGCCGGTACCCCGGATTCGAAAATCGAGCAGTCTGTTGCCCAAATTATCTCCACCGTCCAGTCCGGCGGCGATGAGGCTGTCAAGGCCTATTCCCGCCAGTTTGACGGCTGGACCCCCGATAGCTTGGAGCTCAGCCGCCAGGAGATGGAGGCTGCCACCAGGGACTGCGGGCCGGATTTTCTCGCCGCTCTCAAGCGGGCTGCGGCCAACATCTATGATTTCCACACGCGGCAGAAGCAGCAGAGCCGTATCGACGCCCAGGGCAATGGCATTATCACCGGCCAGCGGGTGCGGGGCCTGCACCGGGTGGGCGTCTATGTGCCTGGGGGCACCGCGCCCCTGTTCTCCTCTGTGCTTATGAACGTGATTCCCGCCAAGGTGGCCGGCGTGGGGGAAATCATCATGGCAACCCCCCCGGGCCGGGGGGGCCGTCCGGACCCCAACATCATTGCCGCCGCCCTGGAGGCCGGGGTGGACAGGGTGTTCCTCATGGGCGGGGCCCAGGCTGTGGCTGCCCTGGCCTATGGCACGGAGACAGTCCCGAAGGTGGACAAAATCGTGGGGCCGGGGAATATCTTTGTGGCCACGGCCAAAAAGCAGCTGTACGGCGTGGTAGACATTGACATGATTGCCGGGCCCAGCGAGATTCTGGTGATTGCGGACAGCAGCGCCGACCCGGAGTTCCTGGCGGCGGACCTGATGAGCCAGGCGGAGCATGACCCCATGGCCTCGGCGGTGCTGATAACAGACAGCGCCTCGCTGGCTGAGCGTACGGTGGAGGCCCTCTCCCGCCAGGTGGAAAAGCTCTCCCGCCGGGAGATCATCGAGAAGTCCTTAGACGGCTTCGGCGCGGTGATTGTGTGCGACACCATGGATGAGGCGGTGGACTTTGCCAACCAGCTGGCCCCAGAGCATCTGGAGGTCTGCTGTGAGAACCCCTTTGAATATCTGGGCAGGCTGGACAACGCGGGCTCGGTGTTTTTGGGCCACTACTCGCCGGAGCCCTTGGGCGACTACTACGCCGGGGCCAACCACGTGCTGCCCACCGGGGGCACGGCCCGGTTCTTCTCCCCCCTGTCTGTGGATGACTTTGTGAAGAAGTCCAGCTTTATCTACTATCCCAGGGAGGAGCTGCTCAAGGCGGCGGATGACATTATCCTTTTGGCCGAGACCGAGGAGCTTACCGCCCACGCCAACTCTGTCCGGGTGCGCCGGGAGAGGGCGCGCTGATGGAAATCAGCAGCGTGGAGGATATCTATAAGGCCCTCACCGGCCAGGGGACCCTGGAATGGCTTGGGGAGAGCAAGTCTGCCGCTGTGCTGTATTTCAGCCGGGGCAGGCGGCGGTATAAGATTTTTTTTGATGACAGCAATGTGGAGATTTCCCGCAGGCACAGGCTGTTCGGCAGAGAGTACTGGGACAGCCTGGGGGTGCGCCGGTATGAGCAGCCTGAGGACAGCGTCCAGGACGTGTATGAGACGGTGATGTGGTGCCTCCAGTCTGCCGGGAAGGACGAGCTGCTGACTTAGGGAAGCGCCGGTTGTTGGGTATTTCCCCCGCCGAAGGCGGGGGAAATACCCGGTAAGCCGGGATTCTGGATTGGGAAACCGGTTTCAGTCAGCGGCTCTTTAGAAAGGTTAGAAAGGGGAGCGAGCCAGATGTACCAACTGAACAGGAAGATTGCGGGCCTGCGGGCCTACGCGCCGGGGGACAGCGCGGGCTGTGTCCGGCTGGATGCCAACGAGTCCTTTTTAAGCCTGCCAGGGGAGCTGGCCGCCCGGCTGGGCCAGGCCCTGGGGAGCCTGGAGCTGAACCGCTACCCGGACCCGGCGGCCGGGGAGCTGTGCAGGGCCTTTGCCGGATACTACGGAGTGGAGCCCGGCCATGTGACCGCCGGGAATGGCTCGGACGAGCTGATTTCCGTCATCTTCCAGGCTTTTTTGGAGAAGGGGGAGGCCTTCGCCACCTTAGAGCCGGATTTCTCCATGTACGCCCAGGGGGGCCTTTTGGCCGAGGCCCGGCATGTGCCCATTCCGAAGCCCGGCTTTGCCGTGGACGTGGAGGACACCATCGCCCGGTGCAGAGAGGAGGGGGTGCGGCTGCTGATTTTCAGCAACCCCTGCAACCCCACCTCCCTGGTGCTGAAACGGGAGCAGGTCCGGCGGCTGGCGAGGAGCCTGGACAACACTTTGGTGGTGCTGGACGAGGCCTATATGGACTTCTCGGGGGAGAGCCTGCTGGGGGAGGAGGAGGGCTTTGACAACCTTGTCATCCTGCGGACCTGCTCCAAGGCCCTGGGCCTGGCGGCCCTGCGGCTGGGCTTCGCCGTGGCAAATGAAACCCTGACCGGGAAGCTCCGGGCAGCCAAATCCCCCTATAACGTGAACAGCGTATCCCAAGCCCTGGGGGACATGGCGCTGGCTGAGCCCCAGATGCTGCGGGACGCCCGGGAAACTATTCTGGCCTCCCGGGGGGAGCTGCTGGCGGGCCTGGAGAGGCTGAGCGAAGAGCTGCCCGGCCGGTTCCGGATTCTGCCGGGGGAGGCCAACTTCGCGGCCCTGGTGATGGAGGACGGCGGGACGGCCCAGCAAAGGCTGCTGGAAAAGGGCGTGGCGGTGCGGTTCACAGGAGGCCTGCTGCGGGTGACCTGCGGCAGGGCAGAGGAGAACCAGGCGTTTTTGGAAAAATTCAGAGAGGTTTTGGAGGACTAGCCATGAGCAGAAGCGTACAGGTCTGCCGGAAAACCCGGGAGACGGAAATCACCCTGAGCCTGGACTTGGACGGGGGCAGGGCGGATATCTCCACCGGGGTGGGGTTCTTTGACCATATGCTCACGGCCCTGGCGGTACACGGAGGGCTGGGGCTCACGGTAAAGGCCCAGGGCGACTTGGAGGTGGACTGCCACCATACGGTGGAGGACACGGGGATTGTGCTGGGCCAGGCCCTGGGAAAAGCGCTGGGGGATAAGGCCGGGCTGGCGCGGTACGGCCATGCCTTTGTGCCCATGGACGAGGCCCTTGCCTTCTGCGCGGTGGATGTAAGCGGGCGGCCCTTTTTGGTGTTTGAGGGGGAGTTCCCCCAGGAGAGGATTGGGGAGTATGACAGCTGCATGACGGAAGAGTTTTTCCGGGCAGTGGCCATGAACAGCGGGATAACCCTGCATCTGCGGTGCGAGTATGGGAAGAACGCCCACCATATGGTGGAGGCCATGTTCAAGGCCTTTGCCCATGGGCTGAGGGAGGCGGTGAAGGAGACAGGAGGAGAGGCGCTGTCGTCAAAAGGGAGCCTTTAAGCGCCTGACGGCGGGTTGCACCCGCTGGCGGTTCGCGTAGCGCTCGGTACCCTCGCTACGTTTCTCGAAAAC
>CAJTXF010000097.1 GCA_910580045.1 uncultured Eubacteriales bacterium | reverse complement strand
AACACGAAAAACTCCTCGGAACGGACACTCCCGGCTTTATTCTGAGAGAGATGATGAACTGGCTTCACTGGGCTGGCTCTCCAAATAATCAATCAGTCCATTATAAATGGCAGCAGCCATATCTTTTTGATAGGTCTCATTGCACAACTTGCCGTTCTCCTCTGGATTGGAGAGAAAGCCGCACTCTACCAAAACACCGGGAACCTGGCATTTGTGCAGAAGATAAATGTTGCTGCCTGCCTCTTTGTTCTCTCGCTTGTTTTCCGGCTGCAAATCCTGAACGATATTTTGGCGGATTGCTTCCGCCAACTCCGCGCTTTCCGGCCGGTTGGGCGAGTAAAAAACCTGAGCGCCGCTGTATTTGCTTTCAGAAAAGTGATTTTGATGGATGCTGATGAGGATACATTCCCCCGCCTCCTCCACCATACTCAGGCGGTTTTTGGTGTCTGAGCGTTTTCTTTCCGAAATACTGCCCAGCGTCTGGTCACCCACAGACCTGTCAGAATCTCGCACCATAATCACATCAAAATTGTTTTGCTTCAAGTTTTTTTCCAGTTCCAGGGCAATTGCCAAGTTAATTTCTTTTTCCAGCACTCCATTACTACCTATAGCGCCGCCGTCCTCCCCACCATGTCCAGCGTCAATAATTACAGTTCCTTTTTTAGCAAAAAAATCGGCATGAAAAGCAACGATTCCAAATGCCTGCAGGGTTTGCATAGCAAAAAGCGCAATAGCTCCACAGAATAAGATAAAACATGCAGCCTTTCGTTTCATTGGCATGACCTCCCAAAAGCAAAGTATGCTTGGGCAATATGAAGTATGCACTTTTCAAACTCTCAAACCTGTGATATAATAATTCCAAGAATATGGATTAAGCTGCAGAAAATCATAAATGAAGGAATGACAAACATGAAGATTAAGGAAATTTTAGAGAAAGACCAAATCTCTTTTTCCTGCGAGATTTTCCCACCCAAAAAGGAAGGGGATTTCAGCGAAGTTTTTCGAGTGGTAGACAGAATCAGCAAAATTGGTGTGGATTTCATCAGCGTGACTTATGGTGCAGGCGGCAGTACCTCCAAAAAGACCACAGAAGTTGCGGCTTATACTCAGGACACCTGCGGTACCACTTCCCTGGCACATTTGACCTGTATTGACTCAAATCCGGAGCAGATAAAATGCCAGCTGGCTGATTTAAGAGCAAATGGGATTGAAAATATTATGGCGCTTCGAGGCGACAAGCCAAAAGGCTTTACAGAAGGCGGCTATTACACCCACGCTATTCATTTGATACAGGAAATTCGCGAAATTGGCGGCTTCTGTGTAGGCGGAGCTTGTTATCCAGAGGGGCATGTGGAGTGTCCCCACAAGCAGGATGATATTGCTTACCTAAAGGAAAAGGTGGACGCAGGCGTGGATTTCCTGACCACGCAGATGTTTTTTGACAACAATCTCTTCTACAATTTCCTCTACCGGGCCTATGCGGCAGGTATCAGCGTGCCTATTATTCCTGGAATTATGCCCATCATCAATGCCCGGCAAGTGAAACGCTCCACAGAATTGTCTGGCGCCACCATGCCTGCCCGGTTTTTAGCGATTGCAGATAAGTTTTCAGATGACCCACAGGCCATGGAGCAGGCTGGAATTGCCTATGCAACTGACCAAATCGTGGATTTGGTCGCCAATGGCATTCAGCATATTCACCTCTATACCATGAACCGTCCACAAACAGCGGAAAAAATCATGAACAATCTGAGCCATATTTTGAGGTGAATTAAGGTGTTGGACAGGGCAGAAATTTTACGTTATTTGGGTGCTACAGACAGGAACAGCGTTTTGGACGAAATGATTGAGCGGGCAGAGGCAGAAGTCATCCAGGCAGCACACCCAAGACATGTCTACAAACGTATTTCCCTTCAAGTGGATATGGATACTGCCAGTGTGCAGCTGGCAAGCAGAGTCCTTGTCAGCCGAGACTTAGCGAAGCATTTGCATGGATGTAATGAGGGGTTTCTCTTTGCCTGTACGCTGGGCACGGAGGTCGACTCACTTGTAAAGCGATATAGCTTGATAGATGTCCCCATGCTTCCAGTAGTGCAGGCTGTTGCAGGAACCTATATCGAATTTTACGCCAATCAGGCCCAGAAAGAACTGGAAATATACGGGGCAGAGCATGGCCTGTTTCTTCGGCCTCGTTATAGCCCAGGGTATGGAGATTTTCAGCTGGAATGCCAGCGCATTCTGTTTGATATTTTGGAGATTCCAAAAAAAATAGGTGTCTCTCTAACAGACAGCTTTCTTATGGTACCATTTAAGTCAATTACAGCGGTCATCGGATTGTCTGCGGACCCCTCCCTCTGTCATGTGAATAAATGTATGACTTGTACAGCCATGAATTGTCCATTCCGAAAGGAGATACCCATAGAATGAACAGTAAACTAGAAAAGCTCGGAAAACAAATTCTATTTTTTGATGGCGCGATGGGCACTGCTCTGCAGGAAAGAGGGCTTTTGCCTGGTCAGGCACCAGAGCTCTGGAATCTGGAACATCCTGACGAAATTCGGAATATCCATCAGGAGTATTTAGAAGCTGGCGCGGATATTATTCTGGCCAACACTTTTGGCGCGAATCCTTTCAAGTGCCGGGAAAATGGTGTGGAACTCTCCTCCGTGATTGGTGCAGGTGTTTCTTTAGCGCACCAGGCAGTGAAAGATGCTGGGCACGGTATGGTAGCGCTGGACGTAGGACCCAGCGGCAAGCTCTTGGCGCCTTTGGGGGATTTGCCCTTTGAGAGCGCTGTAGAAGCCTTTGCACAGATTGTTCAGGCCGGGGTTTCTGCAGGGGTGGACTGTATCTTGATTGAAACGATGAATGACCTCTATGAGGCCAAAGCAGCTCTGCTTGCTACAAAGGAAAATGCCTCCCTTCCTGTGTTTATCACCATGACCTTTGACGCAGACGGCAAATTGCTGACTGGCGGTGATATACAGACAATGGCCGCCACGTTAGAGGGGCTGGGTGCAGATATGATTGGCATGAACTGTGGACTGGGCCCTAAACAGATGCTTAGGCTGGTAAGAGAACTCCGTGCCTATACTACGCTGCCCCTGCTTGTCAACCCTAATGCAGGTCTTCCCAAAGAAAGGGATGGCCAGACCTGCTATGATGTAGGTCCAAAAGAATTTGCAGAGTACATGGCCCAGATTGTACAGGAGGGCGTGTGGGCTGTTGGAGGCTGCTGCGGCACGACACCAGAGCATCTGCGGCAAACTGTTGCACGCTGTAAGGATATCCCCTGTCTTCCCCTTCCAGAACAGCGCAGCACGGTAATTGCCTCAGGAAGCCGTGCTGTAGAACTGGGGAAAGCGCCGGTTATCATTGGTGAAAGAATCAACCCCACGGGCAAGTCGCGCTTTAAGCAGGCTTTGCGCGAGAATGATTTGTCCTATATTCTGGGCGAAGGAATCTCTCAGCAGGATGCAGGCGCCCATATTCTGGATGTAAATGTCGGGCTGCCTGAGGTGGACGAGACGCAGATGATGTGCAGTGTGGTGTCGGAACTGCAGTCCCTCTCCCCTCTTCCTCTGCAAATTGACACTTCAGACCCAGCAACAATGGCAGCAGCCATGCGGCTCTATAATGGAAAGCCTTTGGTGAATTCTGTTACTGCCAAACAAAGCTCTATGAAGGCCATCTTCCCTCTGGTAAAAAAATATGGCGGTGTAGTAATTGGGCTGACTATCACAGAGGAAGGCATCCCTGAAACGGTTCAGGGGCGGGTTGATGCCGCAAAACGAATCATTGACACTGCTGCCCAGTATGGAATCTGCAAGGCCGATATTGTGATTGATCCTCTTACCATGGCTGTCAGCGCTGGACAGGACGCGGCTCTTGTTACCTTAGAAGCCCTATCCCGCATTCGGAAAGAGCTGGGAGTATATACTTCCCTGGGGGTATCAAATGTGTCCTTTGGGCTGCCTCAACGGGAGAACGTGACTGCTGCGTTTTTCTTAATGGCTCTGCAGAATGGGTTAAACGCAGCGATTCTAAACCCGTTGTCTCAGGCTATGATGCAGGCCTACCGCTCCTTTTGCGCTCTTTCCGGCTGGGATGAGAACTGCATGAGTTATATTGCAGCCTATTCCCAGACAGCAGCGCCTCCAGCGGTTACCGTCTCCTCCGAATATTCCCTACGGAGCGCGATAGAAAAAGGGATGAAGGACGCAGCCTTCCATGCGGCGACGGAGGCGGCGAAGACTATGACTGGCTTAGAGATAATTGAGCAAGAAATTGTCCCTGCGCTGAACCAGGTAGGACGGTGCTTTGAGGAGAAAACACTGTTTTTGCCCCAGCTTCTGATGAGCGCTGATGCGGCAAAGGCGGCTTTTGAAGTGATAAAATCTCATATGGGAGAGCAGAGCTCTGAACAGAGCCGCCTGCGAATTGTTATTGCCACTGTAAAAGGCGATGTGCACGACATCGGCAAGAATATTGTAAAAGTACTTTTGGAGAACTACGGCTTTCCTGTCTTTGACTTGGGCAAGGATGTGCCCCCTGAAACAGTAATTGAGGCAGTAAAGAAAGAGAACGCAGGGCTGGTTGGTCTAAGTGCACTGATGACCACCACAGTGGCTAATATGAAGGAGACCATTGAGCATCTGCGTCGAGAGACCCCTTGGGTAAAGATTATGGTAGGCGGCGCTGTACTGACACAGGAGTACGCGGACATGATTGGCGCGGATTTCTATGGCCCGGACGCCATGGCCTCTGTGCGATATGCCATGAGGCTGGCGGAGAGCCTGTCAGAATAAGCGACA
The DNA here is from genome assembly GCA_910580045.1 of uncultured Eubacteriales bacterium. Classification (GTDB taxonomy): domain Bacteria; phylum Bacillota; class Clostridia; order Oscillospirales; family Acutalibacteraceae; genus Acutalibacter. The sequence goes on along the minus strand of CAJTXF010000097.1, from coordinate 2,792 downwards.
AACAAAGAGCCTGGTGCAGGGAAATTTCCCCCTCACCAGGCCCTTTATCATTTTGCTTCGATAGAGATACCATAGTCCAATGTTACGTTCCCCTGCTCGTCCGGCGTGGTGAACCGGGGGCAGTTGCAGCGCTGGAACCGCCATCCGTCTTCCTTACAGCAACTCCCTTGCTCTTTGAGAGCGGCTAGGCACAGCTCGTGAGCGGCACTGCTAAAAAGTTCACCGTTATCTGGATTGCCATACAGATAACAGACTGCATATTCCATGGGCTGCATATCCACACTGTTAAAATGAGCTGGGGCAATAGTATCAGTAGCGAAGAACATGCCTAGCCAGTGCTCGGGTTCACCTTCCACCACCCGAATGGCCTCGGTATAGCCAGCGTCGTTGATATCCAACAGGCCAGGGAGCTTTTCCAGCTCATCAAACCAGCCCTTGGCCCAGAACTCTCCCCAATCGTCTCCTCCCACGGGATAGCGCTTTCCGATAAAACGGGCGGCAGGGCAGATTTCTCTGGTGATTTTTGTAATCTTCATCTGTGACATCTCTCCTATGCGTTTATTCCGTGTAAAATAGCTGGTGCTCTCTCAGCCATTTTACAGAGTTACGGAGTGCCTGTGCGGTCTTTACTTCCAGTACAGCGCGGCAGTGATTTTTCTCGGCCAGAGCAATATACCCAGTAAGCTCTATCTCCCCTGTCCCCAGCGGCAAATGATTTTTTCGTCCCAGTGCGTCGTGAATGTGAAAGTGCCGCAGCCAATCCTGATGCTCCAGGATAAAGGGCTTGTCCTTTTCTCCCGCACTGTAGTCATGTCCAATATCATATGTCAGCCCAACGAAGGGACTTTTGAGAACCGTCAGCAACGCCTTCTGCAGGAAGGAAAGGGAAAACACGCCTGTATTCTCTATACAGAGGCTGAGCTTTCCCTCCGCCGCATCTTCACAGCAGGCAATTGCCGAACTGAGCTGCCGGAGAAAATGCTCCCAGTGGCTGTCGTACAGGTAGTGCTTTTTATCCGGCAGCGTAAAATATACTCCCTCCAGCAGGTGCATATTCAGAATTGGTATCTCCAGCTGTTTTGCCGCCTCAATTGTATCCAGAAGGGTCTGTAGATAGGCTTGGGCAATGCGGGGGTTGAAATCGCCTAAATCCATTCTTTCATCCAGATGAATCGTATAATAAATTCCATACCGGTTTGCAATGTCTTTGAGCTGTGCAATATCCCACTGCTGATATTCTGGAAGATTCATGTTTAATTCTACAAACTGAAATCCCAGTTCCCGGCACAGCGCCGCCGATTCCTCCGGTCCAGGCGCTTCAATCAAAGTGGGGATTCCCCAATCCATGCCAACCTCCTTAATACCAGGCCTCTGGCACAGGCTCAGAGGTAGTAAAGAGCTGCGGTTCATGCTTCAGCATTTCAACAGTAACATCCCGCATCTGCCGGGCATTGCCAATCACGCACTTAGCATCGCCAAAACGTCCATACCGGACAACACAGCGCTTGGCAAATACAGGCTCCATTTTGATATAGTTCTCGGACACGTCATCACAAGCAAGACAGTTATGCCGGTGCATGTCCGTGTGATACTCCTTGCCGTCCGGGCTGATTATGGTAAGATGCTGGGTCTTTTCATCCAAACGGTCCGGGATTTCCTCCCACTCCTCTACCCCGTGCAGGAAGGTATTTGAGCGAAGGGTACAGCCCAAGAATAGAATCTCCGCATCCAAATCCAACAGCTTACCCCAGCAGCCCTCTCGTGGGCAGGGTGTAACCCGGGTCTCCTCTCCGCTGACATAATCTTTCGCCATGTTGCCAAGAGCCGCCACAGAGTGGGTCGGATGGAGAGAGCGGAGCACCCCGGGGCGGTGCCGGAAAAGCTCAGGCAGGATTCCTACACAGGAGGGCAGGCTTCGGCTGTCAAAGGTCATAGTCTCTTTGCCAATCTGCTTCCAGGTATGGGTTGGAAAAATAAGCAGTCCATCCCGCATATACTCGCTCCAGGCGTCCAGCACCGTGTCAGCGCCCCCCTCTACAAGGCCGATTGATTTCATGGAGGAGTGGATTAGCAGGGTGCCCTGAGGATTTATCCCCATGTTTTTGATATCCTGCAGCAGGGAAAATTTTGTGTACAAGTTACTCTCCCCCTTTTAAGTTGGCCCACTCCTCTCGGGTAATCTGGTATACCTTTGTGATAGTGTTAACCTCGTCCTCAAATTCCTCTATAAGGCACATTCCATTAGCAAGCGCAGTGGAGTAGGAGCCTACATTTGTGTACTTCATGTAAGAAAAAAGCATGTTGAAAGAGGTGTTCTCAAAAGCCCAGTCCCGGCAGGCCCGGGCGGCCTCTTTGGCGTAACCCTTGCGCTGCTGGTCTTTGCGGATGTGGTAACCAATCTCTGGCTTCATCCTGCCGCCGATATTCTGCATGGTAATGCCGCAGTCCCCAATGAGTTCGCCGGTTTCCTTCAAGGTCACTGCCCAAAGACCAAAGCCAAAAACGCGGTAATTCTCCCGGTTCCAGGCTATCCAATCGCGAACTTTTTCCTCATCAAAGGGCTTGGGATAATGCCGCATGGTCTCCGGGTCAGAAAAGATTTGAAAGAGAGAGCCAAAATCCTCCTCTGTCATTTCCCGCAAAGTCAGCCGTTCCGTTTGTATGCGCATCGTTGCACTCTCCTCCGAAAAAAATAAGCGCCGTGGCGAACCACAGCGCGGATTGGAGGTGACACCCGGATTTGAACCGGGGAATGAAGGTTTTGCAGACCTTTGCCTTACCACTTGGCTATG
>CAJTXF010000096.1 GCA_910580045.1 uncultured Eubacteriales bacterium | reverse complement strand
ACGGCCAAAAAATTAATTTCCCTACTTGTGGCGGTGATGCTGGTTGTGGGTATCTTCGCTATCCCCGCAAGTGCGGCGCTCATTTGCCCCAAATGCTCGAGCAAGAACGTTACGCAGCAATACAAACTCTACTCGTACGAGAGAAATGTCAGTAGCTGCGCTAAAAATTCCAGCCCGCATAATCACCACATCGAGAAATACTATTACGCGAACACATGCAGCAACGGCCACTATTGGGAGACAATTGACCACGTCAACGAGTGGTGCTAAAGTTCTAAGTAATGTAAAGCAGTAAATGAGCGCCCAGTTTAATACGAAAACTGGGCGCTCATTTCTATATTATTTGATTTCTAAGGAGTGATTCCTGTGAAGACAAAAAATATCCGCACAGCTTTCAAGCGTCACCTCTCCAGCCAAGTTCGTGCAGTTCCTGCGCTGGTCCTGATATTAGTCCTGCTGTCAGCTTGCACTCCCCAGGCTACAGAAAAAAGCAACAGTGAAAGCCCGATTTCTACTGGTAGCGCTGCCCAGAATGAAGAAGATACAGTAACCAATTGTAATCCTTTGCGAGTTCTGATAGACGCAGAATGTGCGGTCGGTGTAGTTGGACTAAATATGAACGGCATTGGAGACCGACTGGTAAGCAACATCAAGCTCTCCGGCGGGGAAATCGGGGAGGTGGAGTTTGAGTATCTGCCCAAAGAAGGTGAGGAACGGGCCGCCGCCTTGACCCATATGCGCACCGAAGTGATGACTGGCAAAGGACCCGACCTCTTTATTTGTGCCTGCGCCAAAGCGCAGGAAGAGACACAGCCCTTGTTTCGTTATCCAAACCAGCTGTTGAACCAGAAGCTTTTTCTGCCCTTGGACGACTATTTCGCCTCTGCTCAGTTTACGGACTTTGACAAGCTTTTGCCCATCGCCATGGAGGCCGGGCGGAATGAGGAGGGCCAGCAACTGGTTCCTCTGGCTTTCACTCTGCCTATCACCGTGTTTCGCAAGTCTGAGGTACAGCACGAGCACTCCAAAATCATGACCCGCGCGGAGCAAGTGGCCGGGGATGACATCCAAAAGCTTTCCGCTGCTGTAAACGACCCTTCCTCTCGATTCCGCTCAGCCGGTTTTCGAGATCTGGCAGATTACGAGAAGGAAACTTTACACTTTTCAGAGGAAGAATTACTCAGCTATTTAGTAGGATATAGAAGCTTGGCCTCTGAACAAGAGGGGCTGAATGTCCCCGATTATTTCAGCACTGACCTGACGGTGGATTTTGTGGACTCGTCTGATATATCTGTTACATACTTTGGCAATGAGCACCACGGCGGGTTACGAAACTCGGATGCCTTTACTATGGTACCCCTTTACTCCAACGAAGGAGGCTACACGGCATATATCACCAGCTTTGCCGCAATAAATCGGAATACAGAGAAACCCGGGGAGGCCTTTTTGTTGCTAGACTACTTACTCAGTCCCGCCGGGGCTCGTTCGGAACTGTACAACATCCTGGTTGACTTTGTAGGAATGCCGGTCCATATGGATTTAGGCACAGAAGAGAACCCAATTGCAGCCACTAACGGCAAAAAGTGGTGCCTTAGTCAGGAGAATTATGAAGAGTACTGCGACCTGCGGGACAATATTTCTGCTATGCGGTTCAGCACCCCCATAGAACAGCACTTCGTGCAGGCCTACTGGAATATTAACGACAGCGAATATGAAAGGTCTCACGGACAAAATGCGAGTACACCGGAGAAGATTGTTGCCGATGCCTATCGGGTTATGAAGATGGAACTTGCGGAGAGCTGAGCCAGGTCGTTTGGCCGAACCTAAAGATTCAGCGCAACACTTGAGAAGGGGCTGGGTGGGACTGCCAATATATGATAGTATGCTGGAGAACAGCGATATGGTTCTGCCAAACAGAATCCTCCCCCATGAAAGATGGCCGGTCTATCAGGAAGCGCTGTCAAATCTTTATGTATATTTTCCGTCTGCTGTGGATACAGAAATAGATAGCTTGTTTATGAATTGTGAAAAGGCCAGCAGTCCGGAGGAGATAGAAAAGCTAGTAAAAAAAGCCTACTCTACTATGGAGATGATGCTCTCGGAAAGTTGAATTGCCGAAAGCTAGCCCTACCCTACCCTCTCCACCTTGGCCCGGAAGGAGATGGCCCGGGGGGTGTTCATCCCGTCAAACTGGATGAGATAGGCCCCCTTGTCCATGTCCGTGCCCAGCACTGTGCCCTCCCCGAACATGAAATGCCGCACCCGCTGGCCTGGCTCCATCATGACGCTGGCCTCGTCCTCAGGCATATACTTCTCACTGCGGGCAATATACTCCTTTGCCTCCCCCAGCACGTTTTCCTCGGGCAGGGGCTCAATGTCCACCAGAGAGGGGTCGATGTTCAGGATGAACCGGGAGGGGTACCGGGGCGAGCCGTCAAAAGCCCTGCCGTCCGCCTGAGAGAGGTACAGGGCCTTCTCCGCCCGGGTCATGGCCACAAAGGCCAGGCGGCGCTCCTCCTCCATGCCCTGCAGGGTGCGCACCTTCCGGGAGGGGAAGATGCCCTCGTTCATGCCGCACAGGAACACATAGGGGAACTCCAGGCCCTTGGCCGCGTGGACAGTCATGAGCTTCACCTTCTCCGGGCTCTCGGCCGTGTCCGCGTTGGTGAACAGGGCCACATGGCTCAAATAGTGGGGCAGGGTGCACTCCTCCCCGCAGGTGGTCTCATACTCATACACTGACTGTTTCAGCTCCGCCAGATTGTCCAGCCGCTCCTGGCTGCCCTCTGTGCGGAGCATTTCTTCGTATCCGCTCTGGTTAAGGATGGCGGACAGCACCTCTGACACAGGGCGGCCCTCCTGCCCGGCGGCAAAGGCCTGTATCAGGGACACAAACTGCCGGGCCTTGGTCCCCTGGAACAGGGCATCCTCCAGGTTGTCCAGCAGGGCCTGGTAGAGGGTACAGCTTTTGGCAGCAGCGTACTCCTCCAAAAAGGCCATGCGGCGCTTGCCCATGTTCCGCTTGGGCTGGTTCACCACCCGGCGGAAGGCCAAGTCGTCCTGATAGGCAATCATCCGCAGATAGCTGTGGGCGTCCTTAATCTCCATACGCCCAAAGAACTGCACCCCGCTGTAAATGGTATAGGGCAGCTTTTCCTGGAGAAAGACCTGCTCCAGTGCCCGGGTCACGTGGTGGGCCCGGTAGAGCACAGCCATGTCTGAAAAGGGCACCCCCTCCTGCTCATGGAGCCGCCGCATCTCCCCGCACATCCAGATTGCCTCCGCCTCCTGGTTGGGGGCGAACCGGCAGTACACCTTGGGGCCGCTGGGCTGGGTGGGGAGCAAATCCTTTTTCATCCGGGTATGGTTGGCGCTGATAAGGGAGTTGGCCGCGCTCAGAATCTCAGGGGTAGAGCGGTAGTTTTCCATCATCATAATGGTTTTTGTGCCCGGGAACTCCTTCTCAAAGTCCAGCAGGAATTTCACATTCGCCCCCCGCCAGGTGTAGATGGTCTGGTCCGAATCCCCCACAATGAACAGGTTCTTGTGATACCCGCACAGCACCTTCATCAAATCATACTGGGGCTGGTCTATGTCCTGGAACTCGTCAATCATAATATATTCCAGCCGCTCCTGCCATTTCCGCCGGATATTGGGATGCTCCTGGAAGATGTACAGGGAGAACACAATCAAATCATTATAGTCCAGGCCAAAGCACTTCTTCTCCTGGTAAAGATAGCCGTAGAAGATAATATCCTCCGGCGCGCTGGCCCTGTCGTACTTCTCCTTAAGAGCGTCCAGGGACATGGCCACCATATCCTGATAGTAGCCAGGCTCTTTCAGCATTTTGCGGATTTCAATCATATCCCTGGCGTCCGCGTAGGTCATTTCCCGCATGGTCAGTCCCCGCTCCTCATAGATAGCCTGGAGCATGGCGTCAATATCCGAGTTGTCCAGCACCAGAAAGCTCTTGGGGTACTGAACAGCAAAGCTGTCCTCCTGGAGAACGGACACGCAGAAGCCGTGGAAGGTGTTAATATAGCCCGTGTCATTATCGCCGGTCAGGCGGCGGATGCGCTGGCGCATCTCGTTGGCGGACTTGTTGGTAAAGGTGACGCAGAGGATATTGCCCGGGAGGATGCCCAGCTCGTTGACCAAAAAGGCAAAGCGGTGGGAGAGGGCACGGGTTTTGCCGGAACCGGCGCCCGCAATCACCCGGACAAAGCCCTCAGTGGAGGAGACAGCCTCCAGCTGGGCAGGGTTAAGCTGATAGGAATCAAGAGGGGACATAGGAGAGCCTCCTTTGAAAAGACTGGCGAAACCCTCCGGCCGCGCTTCGCGCTGCTGCCGTAAAGTTTCGCCTGGGTTTTAAGAATTTGTATTCATACTGGGGACAACGCAGGGGCGGGAAAATCGCCGCCTATATGGTGTTCATCTGCTGTGAATACAGGCTCTAAGTATGGATATGCTTCCGCAGCCGCGCCAGGCTTTCCAGGGCCCTATGCAGCGGATAGTACAGAACCAGCATCAGCACAAAATTCCCCACCCCATGGGCCGCGTCAAAGGGCAGTCCGCTTACAATCCACGCAAACGCCATCTTCACGCCTCCCACCGGCAGGTAGGCCAGGGAGCACAGTGTCCCAAACGCCAGCCCATATGCCCCGGAAACCAGCGCCCACTGCCAGCCCCGGCTCAGCCGCAGGGGAAGCGCCCGCCCCAACAGCATAGCCAGCCCCCACAGCAAAGGCCAGACATATAGGTACATCACCCACCAGCTGCCAAATCCGTACAGCAGCCCCTCCAGCCCCAGAAAAACGCCCACAGCGCCCAGGGCCCGGGCTCCAAAGCTCAGGGTGAACAGGATAATCAGCAGGCTCACCGCCTCAAAATTGGGCAGCCCTGCCAACGCTTCTTTTGAGACCACCAGCAGCACCCCCATCATGGCCATGGCGCACAAGTCGTACAGGCGGCCCGGATGCGGCCGCCCCATCAATAGCCGGTGGTCAGGGTGAACTCATACTTCCCGCCGTCTTCTATGGGGGTGCTGTCCACCCCGGTGGTCACCGTCTCGCCTCCAGCGGTCAGGCACCACCACTGCTGCTGGGCGCTGTCAACACTCTCCCCGTCCACTGTGGTGACAAACAGCCCATACTCGCTGTCATCCCCCTCAATCAGCTTTTCGTCCGCCAGGGCCGCGCCCAGCATCTCCTGGCTGGTCTCAATGGAGAAGTCCTTGCTGGTGCCGTCCCCGTGGACAACGGTGAGGGTGATGTGCTTAACGCCCCCAACAGTCTTGCTGCCGCTGTCCCCCCCGCAGCCCGCCAGCAGCCCGGCGGCCAGGACAATGGCCAGCAGCAGGGCCAAGACCCGGCTCTGGGCAGATGGTGCGGCAGTTCTTGTGTTACGCATACATTCCTCCTGTCTGGAGGGATGGCTGTCCCGTCTCCGCATGGCGGAGCGGGGCAAGGGAGGCAGGGTTTCAGTTTTTTATTTGCCTCCCTGTGGGCTTCGCTGATAACCCGCAGCTATCCCACGGCCCTCCGGGCAAGTCTTCCGGCTTAGACTTGGTGAGCAGGACCTCCTGTGTCCTGCCCATACGCGGGGCCTTCGCCTTCTCAGCTGTAGATTCCCCAAGAGAGACGCTTGGGGAATCCCTGCCAATGGCCCGGGCAAACACCGGCTCTCTGCCCGGATGAAGGTCCGCTCCGTCCTTACGGCGACGGGTTCGCCCAGGATTCACACCTGGTTCCTGTCTTAGAACCTATATTTACAACCGTTGGACACGGCCTGAGCCGGTCTTTTTCCGCCAGGCTGCGTCAATTCCCCTTGCCGGGCGGCAGCCCGCCTGCGGGAAATTTCCTTGCCTGACGAAAAAACCCCTTGCCCATACCGTATCCCTCGGTTATGAATACAGGTTCTTAGGCTGGCGCGGGTTCATTGCAAACACACTTTCAAATATCCGGCCAGCGACCTCGGAGTCCCAACGGGAAGATTTTAGCACAAAAGCCCAGGGCTTGTCAATCATTTGTTTGGTGCGAGGCTGACTGAAAGCAACTTCTGAATAAGCTGAGTGAGGGATGTATGGGACGCCCCTCACTGGCCTGCTCTCAGAGGGGCTTGCTCACAGTCTGCTGAGCAAAAGCGCCCTGACCTCAGAGAGATGGGCAAAGCCCGAACGGCCCTCCCGGCGGGCAGCGTCCAGAAGAATATCCGCGCCGATTCTCCCCCGCGGAATACTGCGTTGGTTCCGGGAGTAAGGTTTTCCAGGCCAGTGAACTCCAGTCCCTCTTGGCGAAAAATCTTCTGGGCCAAGGGGGTGAAAGCTGCCGTGGACTGAAAAACCTTGCCCCAGTCCCTCCAATTTTCGATTTGGCATGTAAAAAGCATGCTGTACCTCCTGATATTTTATAGAAAGCCGTCTTTCTTTGCCCAACACGGAGAGAAATCCCAGCCCCCGCCGGGATTTTCCCAGGAAGATTTATCGGGCACTTTCAGGCGCGCTGCCCTGAATCCCCTCTGCCAAATTCAGCTTCCAGGGCTTTCCGTACTCTTAACTTTTACCGGGAATCCGCCGATATAAAAAGTAAAGAGAGAAGGGGAAGCAATTTTGTGGACAGATAGCTCCTGGGGCGGAAAACTGCCCCGGTGTTTCTCCATTCAGCCCACCAAACACAGGATAGGGAGGTCATCCTATGACAATCAATCAGCTGGTACAGAGCCAGCAGCAGCGGCGGATTGAGCAGCTTTCTCAGGGACGGCAGGGTGCGCCCCATGTGAATCCATACGGCACGCCGGGCATGAGCCTAAACAATGCCGGGGACTACCGCAAGCTCATCCAGGTGGACAGCAGCGTGGCCCAGCAGGTGAAGCAGATTGCATTTGAGCACATGAAGAACAGCTATGGGATGAGCAGCGGCGAAGACATCAGCGCGGCAATCCGGGAATACACCATGAGCCTGGAGCCTGAACAGCGGCTGAGCGCCTCTTGGACGCTGAACGAGATGTTCCATCAGGAATCTGTCCGGCTGGCCGGATATGTGCGCCAGCATAACCCGGGCTGGGACTGGGGAACTCCCTTTGACACCAGCATTTTGGACAGCTATTGCCAGGGCGTGGACGTAACGGCATAGGCATTCGCAGCCAGGGCCCTGATGGCTCAGGGGGTCTGGGAGCCCTCTGCGTATGAGAAGGGCGCAAAATGGAGCGGCCGCGCTTGCAGCTTCTATTATCCCCTTTCAGAAGTTCCCCTGTCTGAAAACAGGCTGCTCACAGAGAAGGACGCTGCCCCGCTGGGGGATTTTGCGGACTGCGCGGAGGAGCCGGCAGCAGCCCAGCCCTTTGCCGCTGATTTCGCGGCGGGCCAGGCTGTATCAATTTGCCGGGGCGTGCGCAAAGGCCAGGCCCACGAAGCGGGGATTGAAACCCATCTCCCCTGCCGCGGACAGGGCCATGCCAGTTCCGCCCTGCGCTCAGCCGCGGTGCTGCGGCAGGGGAATGCGTCCCTGTACAGCGCGGACAATGTACAGCTGGCCAAAAAGAACAGGTGCGTTTTATACGCGCACACCTATAAGCTATACTAGGGCGTGTTCACATAAGCGTTCGTACGCGTCTTTTGGGCAAATTTTTGCC
>CAJTXF010000095.1 GCA_910580045.1 uncultured Eubacteriales bacterium | reverse complement strand
CCCCCGCCCTACGGGCGGGGGAACACGAAAAACTCCTCGGAACGGACACTCCCCAAATTTTCATCCCTCCCTATGCCTTTCCCAGAGCGGCGGCTTGACATTATAGGCCCTGGGCCTTACAATATGTTAAAGAGAGGCAGGCCTATCAAAAAGGCGGCGGGCGGCCCTTTCCTTTGCGCAGGGCGCTGCCAAAAGCCTGCCGCAGCTATAAACATATCCTGCAGCCATATTTATAAAGAAAAAAGACAATGAGTAAGGCGCTTCTCGCCTGACAGCGGGAAGGCTGAGGAGGATTTACAATGAGCATCACTGGCTGGCTGAATAAACTGAGAGAGGGCTTTGCCCGCTATGGGGACAGTGTATACATGGTGGGGGAGCTGTCCCTCTGTGCCCTGTTCATGGCGGGCTCCGGCACTCCCTTTCAGAAGGCCACTCAGGTGCTGCTGTTTGCCCTATCCGCCTGTGTGATGGTCTGCCCCCAGCAGCGCCGGGATTATATCCGTTCTGTCAGCGGCGGAGTCTGGCATAAGGCTCTGCTGGTGTTTCTGTATCTTTGGGGCGGCTTCGCCCTGGTGGGTCAGAGAATTTTTATCTTCCCACTGGATGTGCTTCCTTCCCTGCGAAAAGTAGCGGTTTTTGTCCTGGCGGTGCTGTGGTTCGTCCCAGTGACCAACACAGGCCTCTGGCTGCTCCATGTGGCAGGGGAGCGCCTCCCTGGCTGGGGAAAGAGAAAGCTGCCCCTGCCCTGGTTCTGCGCAGCCTGCCTTATGCTGCTGTTGATTCCTGCCGCAGTGCATCTAATTGCCTTTAACCCGGGTATTTCCAGCATGGATACTTATTCCTGCATGGTGGAGAACGCCAAGAATCTGCGGGGCATGGAGGACTGGCACCCGGCCTTTTACTGTATGCTTCTGCGGGCTGTGCAGCATGTGTGGGATTCCACCTACCCGGTGATTTTCCTCCAATGGGCCCTTTGGGGCTATGTGTTCCTGGATTTGTTTCTCTACCTGCGGAAGAAGGGCTTGGGGGATGCGCTGCTTTTGGGCACGGCGTTTGTAACAGGCATTTCACCAGGCAATTTCATTGACCTGAACACCATCTGGAAGGACATCCCTTATGCCCTCTGCCTGCTGTGGGCCATGATTACCGCGGCTAAGCTCACATTGGACAAGGACATATACCGGGGCAGGTGGTATGTGTATGCGGAGCTTGCCGCCGCGCTGACAGGCATCTATCTCCTGCGGAAGAACGGGGTGGTGCCCTTCCTGTGCATTGCCCTGGCTCTGCTCCTGGCCCTGGCTCGGAACTGGAAGATTTATGCCTCCCTGGGCTTGGCCGCGGCTCTGGTCCTCACGGTGAAAGGGCCTGTATACAGTGCTCTGGAGGTGCAGGATGTGGGCCGGCGGGGGATGTACATTGGCCTGGGTCAGGATATTCTGGGGGTATACTACGCTGGCGGGGATTTGTCCCCAGAGACCATGGAAATCGTCCGGGCCCTGACCTTTGGAGAGCCAGAGGAATTTCAGTACCGTCCCAACTACGCATCCAGCTCCTATGAGGTGGACGTGTCTCCAGGCGAGTTTATCCGTTGTTACCTGGACACCTTCTTCCGTCACCCCCTGCGCATGATTCAGGCGGTGACTGCCCGGGAGGATACCTTGTGGAACATCTTCCCCGGAGAGGGGACCAAAATGGGATGTGTGAACTATAACGGCAATATGGACGGCTGGGAGGACTGGAACCAATACTATCCAGCTCACCAGCCCAATTTCCTGACAAAGATTGTGGCACCTCTGGCCGGATGGTGCAGGGATATCCAAATCATTGCCATGAGCCAGTGGCGCAGCGGCCTGTGGACGCTGCTGGGTTTGTGGGTGGTGGCGTCCCTGCTTCTGGGAAGAAGAGAGCCCCTGGCTTTCCTGTGGGTTATTATCACGCCGATTGCCGGGCATATTCTGGGGTTGCTTCTGTCCACTGGCTGGTCGGATTTCCGCTACTTCTGGCCCCTGAACCTGATGAATGGCGCCTTGCTCCTGCTGGCATTGGCGGCAGTGAGCACAGCCAAAACAAAAACAGAGGAGGCACCAGAATGAAACTGTCTATGTCCAATATTGCCTGGGGCCCGGAGCAGGACCGGGCCGCCTACGCCCTTCTGCAAAAATACGGCTTCACCGGGCTGGAAATCGCCCCTACCCGCATTTTCCCGGAGCAGCCCTATGCACGTTTGGAGGAGGCCGCTGCCTGGACTCAAAGCGTCCGGGCGGAGTACGGGCTGGAAGTTCCCTCTATCCAGTCCATCTGGTATGGCAGGAAGGAGAAGCTGTTCGGTCCGCCTCAGGAGCGCCAGGCCCTTTTGGAGTACACCGGGGCGGCGCTGAGGTTCGCCCAAGCGATAGGATGCAAAAACCTGGTCTTCGGGTGCCCGGTGAACCGGAACCGGCCCGAGGGCGCGGACTTGAAGCCTGCGCTGGAGCTCTTCCGCGCCCTGGGGGACATAGCACAGACCAAGAGCATATCCATCGGCCTGGAGCCTAATCCGCCCATCTACCGCACTAATTTTATGAATGACATCCCCTCCGTGCTGGAAATCATCCAGCAGGCAGGCAGTCCAGGGCTCAGACTGAACCTGGACATGGGGGCCTTGATTGAGAATGGAGAGAGCCTGGATTTGCTGACTGGCCGGGTCAGCGATATCTCTCATGTGCACATCAGTGAGCCAGGCCTGCCCCCGCTGAAAGAGCGGCGGGAGCTCCACCAGGCCCTACGCCGCCTGTTGGAAGACGAGGGCTACAGGGGCTATGTTTCAATTGAGATGGGCCGGGTGGAGGATATGGCGGAGGTGGAGCGGGCCCTGAGCTATGTCAGTGGAATTTTCGGCTGAGGAGGCAGAGATGGAGAGGAAAATCAGCAAAAAGCAGAAGGGGGTACCAGCCTTCGCCTACAGCGAGTTTGCCCCCAAGAGCAAGGACTACGCCCTGCTTATCCCCATCATCAACGAGGGGGAGCGCATCCTCAGGGAGCTGGAGCGGGCCGCTGCGGCCTGCGTGGGCAGCTGGGTAGATATTGTCCTATGTGACGGGGGCTCCACTGACGGCAGCACGGAGGAGGAGCGCCTGCAGGCCCTGGGGGTGAATACCCTTCTCGTCAAACAGGATGAGGGCAGGCAGGGGGCCCAGCTGCGTATGGGCATCTGGTGGGCCCTGCAGAGGGGCTACAAGGGAATTGTCACTGTGGACGGCAACAACAAGGACAGCATAGAGGACGTGCCCAGGTTTGTGGACAAGCTCCGAGAGGGCTGCGACTTCATCCAGGGCTCCCGGTTTGTGAAGGGGGGGCAGGCTGTCAACACCCCGCCTGTACGGCTGGTTTCCGTGCGGCTGATTCACGCACCCATTATCTCCCTGACTGCTGGGCAGTGGTTCACGGACACCACCAACGCCTACCGGGCTTACTCGGCCAGGTATCTGTTGGACTCCCGGGTAGCTCCCCTGCGGGATGTGTTCCAGACCTACGAGCTGCTGGCATATCTCTCCGTGCGGGCGACCCAGCTGGGGTATCGGGTATGCGAAATTCCTGTGACCCGGGCCTACCCCAAAACAGGGAAGACCCCCACCAAGATTTCCCCATTCAGGGGCAACGCGGAGCTGATGAAGATTCTGCTGAAAAACGCGGTGGGGGCGTATAAACCGTGATAGACAGCCGCCGGCACTGTCGGCGGCTGCTGCATTGACAGAATATTCCCTCTATGCTATAATGAAAATCATGGTTTGTTTATTACAGACAAAAAAGGAGGATGTCCTATGAAATTCCTGGCCCGGTTTATGAGCCTGCTGCTCTGTGCCGCCCTGCTGCTGAGCTTGTTTGCCTGCAGCGCTGCCCCGAAGGAGGACGCTCCGCCCACGGCCCCTGTGGACCACCGGCAGGAGCTGGACGAGGATGAGCCCGTCACCCTGAAAATTCTCAGCGAGCGCACCATGTGGGGCAATGACGCCGAGATTGTGCGCTTGGAAAAGAAATCATATTTTAATGATTTTCTAAGACCCATCATCGACTGGTATGAGAAAGAACATCCCAATGTAAAAATCGAGGTGGAGAACCCCTCCATTTCCAAGGACAACCGGGAGCAGGTCATACAGCAGCAGCGGGTGGCCCTGGCCGCGGGGGACGTGCCGGATATCTACCTGCAACCCAGTATTTCTGAGCCGGAACTGTACAGGGGCTTTGAGATGGTGTTCAAGGACCCTTCCCAGGCTATGACCAACGGCATGTTTGCGGACATCAGCGGCTATTACAATGCTGACAAGGACTTACATACCGAGGAGCTGCAGCCTGCCGTGATGGAGGCCGGGGTCTATAAGGGGAAGCGGTATATTCTGCCCCTGTGGTACAGTATGGAGGTGTTCGCGGTCCGAAAGGACGCGGAAAAGGCCGGAGAAGCTGTGGAGCTGATGGAGGGGGGCGTCCAGAAATTTTTTGAGTCCCAGTTGGACGTGCCCTGCTGGAACAGCTTTTTTACCACCACGGAATGGCTTCTCAACCATTTCCCTCAGATCTGCGACTATGAGAAGGAAGAAGCGCTTCTAAAGCAGGATGAGCTGGAGGCCTATTTTGATGGGGAGATAAAGTGGGAGGAGCGGCAGGGAGCCTATTACCAATCTCTAGGGGAATCTGAGTGGGTGAATAACGATGATGTTATGGATTACATCTCCGGTTCCTCCGGGCCCTTCTCCGATGCGCAGATGCCCTCCTTCACCTATCAGCTGGAACACCTCCTGGAGCCGGCCGTGCTGGCCAAGCACCTGGGCGTGGAGATCGACATGGTCCCTGTCCGCGCCATAGACGGGAGCCTGACCGCCAGCGTCAGCTATTGGGGCGCAGTCAGCGCCGGGAGTGAGTACAAGGCCTGGGCCTATGACTTCCTGCGTACCATGCTGAGCCCGGAGGTCCAGCACGGCGGGGCCTTGCAGGGTTCGGACGGCTCGGTGGTCGATATTGGTTTTGACCCTATGCTTACCCCTGGTCCGGGCTGGCCTGTGCGGTATAAGGGCTTTGCCCAGGCCCGGTGGCAGGCTGTTATGGAGCGGCACGGCCTTACCCGGGAGTTGGACGACAAGCGCCGGAGTTCCCTGGGCCAGGTGGAGTTTGATGACAGTGACTTTCCCATCCTGGACGTGGAGATTGACCAGGCCCGCATTCCCTGTGAGCTGGACCAGATGGCCTATGAGCAGCTGGGGGACCTGGAGCACTGGTCAGGGGCCACCCAGGCGGACATCGAAAAGGCGGTGACCACCTTCCTGCGGGATGTGCGCTACCAGCTGGCCGAGGGGTAAGCCGCCAAGTCTTGCCCGGGAAAACAGCAAGTCCCCCGAAGGAAACCCTCCGGGGGACATTTGATTTAGAGAATCCCGTACTTTTTGGCAAACTCCAGGGCCATCTCCGTGACCCGGGGCACCCGGAAGCCGGTGCGTAAATCCTCCGGTTCAAAGTAGACCCCGTTCATCATGTTTTGGATAGCGGCTTCCAGGACACAGATTTCCTTGTGCTCCGGGTTGCTCAGGTGCTCCTCCATATCCGCGTTCATCCGCAGGTTCACGCCGCCGATGGCTGCATAGTAGTAGATGCAGTCCTTACCCAGCAGCTCGCCCATGCGCACAAAGCACTCAATGCCCTCCCGCATCTGGGCCACAGTGGCCGTGCGGGTGAACTCCTCCTTGGGCTTTCTGCCCCCTGGGCGCTCCTTTTCTGTCAGCAGGTTGTCAATGGTGGTTTCCAGAACCTCTGCCAAATCGGGGAGCAGGGCCACGTCCGGCAGGGTCTCGCCCCGCTCCCACTTGCTCACTGCCTGGAAGGAGACCTGGAGCCGGTCGGCCAGCTGATTCTGGGTCATGCCCAGGGATTTGCGCAGGGTGTAGATACGCCTGCCTGTTTTCATTGGGTCGGTTTTCATATGTTTCAGCTCCTTTCTGACTTCTGTTCCCAGTATACCCCGCCAGGGAGGAAAGCGCAATAACCGGGCGGGTTAGCCTGCCGGTTGAAGACTCAACCAGCAGGAGAGCGGCTAGGGAAATATTTCCCTGGCTGTCTTGCTTTTTTCCTGGCCCTGGTGTACAATGAAGGGCAGTCTGCGCAAATTGAAAGGAGAACTTAAAAGTACTATGGCACAGGTCGTGAAAGAAAACAGCATCACGGAAGGGGTCATCTGGAAGCAGCTTCTGCTCTTCTTTTTCCCCATCCTTATCGGTACATTCTTCCAGCAGCTTTACAATATGGTTGACACCATTATTGTCGGCCAGTATGTGGGCACCCAGGCCCTGGCAGCGGTGGGCACCACCGGCACGCTGATTAACCTGCTGGTGGGCTTTTTTGTGGGGGTATCTTCTGGCGCCACGGTGATTATTTCCCAGTTCTTTGGGGGCGGGGACTGGAAAGCCCTCTCCAATGCAGTGCATACCTCCATGGCGCTGGCCCTGGCCGGCGGGGGAATCATCTTGGTATTGGGTCTGCTTACTGCCCGGCCAGCCCTGCTCCTTCTGGGAGTGCCGGGGGAAATTCTGGAGGACGCTCTGCTCTATCTGAACGTGTACTATGGCGGCATTTTATTCTGCATGATTTACAATGTGGGTACTGGTATCCTCCGGGCCATCGGCGACTCAAAAATGCCCCTCTATGTACTTATCGTCTGCTGCCTGGTGAACATTGTGCTTGATTTGCTGTTCGTGGTGGCTTTCCACTGGGGCGTGCTGGGGGTGGCGCTGGCCACGGCCCTGTCCCAGGGGGTAAGCGCCCTGCTTATTCTCCTGCGGCTCACCCTTACCCATGAAGCTTACCGGGTGGAACTGCGCCGCATCCGCTTCGAGCGCAGCATCCTGAAAAACGTCATCCGCATTGGCCTGCCCACAGGCCTGCAGTCTGTGCTGTACTCCCTCTCCAACCTGGTGATGCAGGCCAGCATCAACTCTTTTGGCACGGACGCCATTGCCTCTTGGGCAGCCATTGGCAAGATTGACGGCTTTATCTGGATGGTGATGGGGGCCTTTGGCATTGCCATCACCACCTTTGTTGGCCAGAACTTTGGGGCACGGAAATATGACCGGGTGCGCCGGAGCGTGAGAATCTGTCTGGCCATGACAATGGGAGTCACCGCAGCTCTGAGCGTGGCCATGCTCTTGTTTATGGAGCCCTTGCTCCGCTTCTTTACGGGAGACCCCACAGTCATTGCTCTGGGCCAGGATTTTCTGTGGGTGCTGGCCCCTTTTTACGTCGCCTTTGTCTGTGTTGAAATCTTCTCCGGGGCTATCCGCGGGGCGGGGGAGGCTATACAGCCCATGGTGATTTCCCTGTTCGGGATATGCGGACTGCGGCTGCTGTGGGTCTTGGTGGTTCTGCCCATGCACTCCACCATGCAGATGGTGGCCATGACCTATCCAGTGACCTGGGTGGTCACAGCGGCAGTGTTTTTGGTGTACTACTGCCGGATGGGCTGGCTGGAGCGGTGCAAAAAGGCTGCGGGACATATCGGGCCGGGGGAGAGCGGAACATAATCGGGCCCCAGCTTACTTCTTGACAATCCCCGCTGGTTCACCTATAATAGAAGAAAAAAGCCTGCAAATAAAAAGTCAAGCCCCTTAAGCCAAAAATATGAAAGGA
>CAJTXF010000094.1 GCA_910580045.1 uncultured Eubacteriales bacterium | reverse complement strand
CCCTGCCAGAGAAACTTCTTGAAAGAAGTTTCTCTGGACTCTTCAAGAACTTTTCGATTGGCTCACCGTTAGGCTGTGATAGATTTCGTGAACTAAAATTGTTTACCATAAAGGAGAGATTGCAATGTCACTGGACAGGCTCATGGAAGGAATCATGAAAAAACAGAACCCCACTGTCGCGGGTCTGGACCCCAAGCTCAGCTACATCCCCGCCCACATCAAGGCGGAGTCCTTCGCCCAGCACGGCAAGAACCTGGAGGGAGCCGCGGCGGCTCTGCTGGCCTACAACAAGGGCCTGATTGACGCCCTCTGCGACATTGTGCCTGCCGTAAAGCCCCAGGCCGCCTACTATGAGATGTATGGCTGGCCGGGGGTGAAGGCGCTGGCGGAGACCATTGCCTACGCCAAGGAGAAGGGCCTGTTCGTCATCACGGACGGCAAGCGCAACGACATCGGCGCCACCATGGAGGCTTACGCCGCCGCCCATCTGGGGGAGACGGATGTGGAGGGCGAGAGCTTTACAGCCTTCGGCGCGGACGCCCTCACGGTCAACGGCTATCTGGGCACAGACGGCATCGCCCCCCTGCTGAAGGTCTGCGCCCAGAAGGACGCGGGCATCTTCGTGCTGGCCAAGACCTCCAACCCCTCCTCCGGGGAGTTCCAGGATCAGATGCTCCACGCCATGTACGAGCCCTTGTATAGGGCCATGGGCAACATGTGCCAGATATGGGGTAAGGAGCTGCCCGGCCGCTACGGCTACACAGGCGTTGGGGCCGTGGTGGGGGCCACCTATCCCAAGCAGCTGGCCGAGCTGCGCCAGGCCCTGCCGGACACCTTCTTCCTGGTGCCCGGCTATGGCACTCAGGGCGGCGGCGCGGAGGACGTGGCCCCGGCCTTCGACAAGTTTGGCGGCGGCGCGGTGGTCAACTCCTCCCGGGCCATTCTCTGCGCCTGGCAGAAGGAGAACTGCGAGCCTGCTGACTACGCGGGCGCTGCCCGGCGGGAGGCCATTCGGATGCGGGATGCTTTGATGGCCCGGCTGGGCGGCATCAGCCTGCCGGTGTAAGGAGGGGCTATGAAGGAATTTGACTCACAACTGTGCAAAATAGTCAGCGCAAAGGCTCTGACAGCGGATGTTTTTGACTTCCGCGTCAGCGCCCCTCAGCTGGCGGAGCTGGCCAGCCCTGGCCAGTTCGCCCAGATTCTGGTGCCGGGCCACACCCTGCGGCGGCCCATCTCCATCTGCGGCATTGACAAGGCCCGGGGCCAGCTGCGGTTCGTGTTCCAGATTCGGGGCCAGGGCACCCGGGAGCTGGCCGCCTTCCGGGCCGGGGACAGCCTGGAAATTCTCGCCCCCCTGGGGAAAGGCTTTCCTCTTGATACCTCAAAGAAGACCCTGCTCATGGGCGGGGGAATCGGCGTTCCGCCCCTGCTGGGGGCCGCTGCGGTTCTGGGAGAGCAGGCCGTGGCGGTGCTGGGCTTCCGCAGTCAGGGGGCCGTGATTCTGGAGGAGGACTTCCGCCGGACCGGGGCCCGGGTGCTGGTGGCCACAGACGACGGCAGCTATGGCTTCCAGGGCCTGGTCACGGATTTGGCGGCAGGGGAGAGCTTCCAGGTGCTGATGGCCTGCGGGCCTGCTCCCATGCTGAAAGGGGCCAAGTCCCTGGCCCAGGCCAAGGGCGCGGCCGGGTATCTGTCCCTGGAGCAGCGGATGGCCTGCGGCGTGGGGGCCTGCTTGGGCTGCGCGGTGGCCCTGCTGGACGAGGATGGCCGGGAGTACTATGGCCATGTGTGCAAGGATGGGCCGGTGTTTCCCATGGAGCGGGTAAAGGAGGTATCGTGATGCCGGATTTAACTGTAAAGATAGCTGGGGTGGAGTTCAAAAACCCGGTGATTGCCGCCTCGGGCACCTTTGGCTTTGGCCGGGAGTATGGGCAGCTGTACCCCCTCAGCGAGCTGGGGGGTATTAGCTGTAAAGGCACAACCCTTCACAAGCGCTCCGGCAACCCGCCCCCCCGGGTCACAGAGACCCCGGCCGGGATGCTCAACGCGGTGGGCCTGCAGAACCCTGGGGTAGAGCACTTCATCCAGGAGGATTTGCCCTGGCTCAGCCAGCAGGGCACCAGAATCATCGCCAACCTGGCGGGCAGCGCGGTGGAGGACTACTGCGCCGCGGCGGAGAAGCTCAATGACACGCCCATAGATATGGTAGAGCTGAATATCTCCTGCCCCAACGTAAAGGAGGGCGGGGTCCAGTTCGGGGTGACTGCCCAGGGGGTGGAGGGCATCACAAAAGCAGTGCGCAAAGTGTGCGGGAAACCCTTGATGGTAAAGCTCTCCCCCAACGTGACGGACATCAGCGAAATGGCCCTGGCCGCCGAGAGCGCCGGGGCGGACGCGGTGTCCCTCATCAACACCCTGACCGGGATGCGCATTGACATCCGCACCCGCCGCCCCATTATCCGCAACAACACCGGGGGCCTCTCCGGCCCGGCGGTACTGCCGGTTGCGGTGCGCATGGTGTGGCAGACCGCCCAGAAGGTGAAGATTCCTGTGGTTGGGCTGGGGGGCATTTCCACAGCTGAGGACGCGGTGGAAATGCTTCTGGCCGGGGCCAGCGCCATCCAGGTGGGCACTGCCATTTTCACTGACCCCTACGCGCCCCTCAAGATTCGGGACGGCCTGGCGGCCTTTATGGAGGAGACTGGGGTGAAGTCCCTCTCTGAGCTGGTTGGCGGGGTGCGGCCATGGTGACAAGTATTTTCCTTGTCAGGCACTGCCAGTCCACGGGCAACATCCAGCACCGTTTCCAGGGCCGGTTTGACGCGGAAGTGAGCCCGGATGGTGTAAAGCAGATGGCTTTACTGGGCCTGCGCTTCCGGAATGAGCCCATTGACATTATCTATACCAGCCCCCTGAAGCGGGCCCGGGCCACGGCAGAGGCCATTGCCCAATATCACCCAGGGGTGCCCCTGGTGGAGGAGCCTGGCTTCATTGAGCTGGACTGCGGCCGCATGGAGAACCTGCTTTTGACAGAGGTGGCGGAGCGGTTCCCCCAAGTGGCAAGGGACTGGGACGAGTCCCCGGAGTTGTGCCGGTTCCCTGGGGGCGAGACCATGGCCCAGGTGTACGAGCGGGTGAACGCCGCCCTGGACAGGGTCATACAAGATAACCCAGGCAAACGGGTTGTCATCACAACCCATGGGGGTGTCCTCCGGAACCTGTACGCCCGAATCAGCCAGGGCTGTTTGGAGGGCATCCGCCAGAGCCAGGTGTTCGGCAACACGGGAGTCAGCCTGCTGGAGGCCCGGGACGGGGCCCTGCGCTGGGCCTTTACCAACGATTTGTCCCACCTGCCGGAGGACATGCGCCGCCCGCCCACAAAGTTCGCGTTTTTCGCGGGGAATAAGGGGGACAATCTGGTATGATTATTGTGGGCGTTGACTTGGGCCATGCCCGCACAGGCCTGGCGGTGTGCGACAAGGGGGAAATCCTTGCCAGCCCCTTAGAGGTGATTGCCCAGCGGGACGAGGAGAAGCTGGCCTGTCAGGTGGCAGAGGCTGCCCGGAAAGCCGGGGCGGAGCTTCTGGCCGTGGGCCTGCCCAGGAACATGGACGGCACAGAGGGGGACAGCGCCCGGTTCGCCCGGGAAATGGGGGCAAAGATTGGGGCCCTCTGCGGCCTTCCGGTGGAGTTTGTGGACGAGCGGGGCACCACCCTCACCGCCCACGGCTATCTGAATGACACCAACACCCGGGGCAAAAAGCGTAAGGCCCTGGTGGACGCGGTGGCGGCCACTGTGATTTTGGAGGACTTTCTCCGGAGCCGGAGAGGCTCTGTAAACTAGATAGCTTTACAGGAGGTGTTTTGCATGAGGGAGCAGCCGAGCAGCCCCCTCCACCTGGCCATTGACATCGGCGCCTCCTCCGGGCGGCATATTTTGGGCCGCGTGGAGGAGGGCAGGCTGGTGATGGAGGAGATGCACCGGTTTGAGAACCGGCAGCTGCGGAAAAACGGCCATGACTGCTGGGATATGGACAACCTCTGGCAGGGGATTCTGGAGGGGCTTCGGGCCTGCGGCCGGGCCGGGAAGATTCCCGCCACCATTGGAATCGACACCTGGGGGGTGGATTTCGTCCTGCTGGACGGGGAGGACAACCTGCTGGGGGACCCGGTGGCCTATCGGGACAGCCGCACCCAGGGCGTGGATGTGGGGGTGGAGGCCCTTGTCAGCCCCCAGGAATTGTATGCCCGCACGGGCATTCAGAAGCAGAGCTATAACACCATCTACCAGCTCTGGGCCCTCAAGGCCGAGCATCCGGAGCAGCTGGAGCAGGCCCAAAGCCTGCTGATGGTGCCGGACTACTTCAACTTCCTGCTGACCGGGGAGAAGCGCCAGGAGTACACCGAGGCCACCACCAGCGGCCTGGTGAACGCCGCCGGAAGGTGCTGGGATTTGGAGCTTATCCGCCGCCTGGGCCTGCCGGAGGGGCTGTTCGGCAAGCTGTCGCCCCCCGGCACGGTGGCGGGACACCTGCGCCCGGAGATACAGGATACAGTGGGCTTCGACGCCGCGGTGATGCTTCCCGCCTCCCACGACACGGGCTCCGCCTTTTTGGCTGTGCCCGCCCGGGACGGGCAGGCGGTGTACCTCTCCAGCGGCACCTGGTCCCTTTTGGGGGTGGAGAGCCCGGGGCCGGTGACCACAGAGGAATCCCGGCAGGCCAACTTCACCAATGAGGGCGGGGCCTGGTACCGGTTCCGCTACCTGAAAAACATCATGGGCCTGTGGATGATTCAGTCCATCCGCCGGGAGCTTAACGGCACCAGCTATGTGGCGGGCAGGGGGCAGCTTACAGAGAGCGCCCGGCAGTGGAGCTTCCCGGAGCTGGCGGAGGAGGCCCGCAAGGCCGAAGGCTTTACAGCCCGGGTGGATGTGGACGATGAGCGCTTCCTGGCCCCGGACAGCATGATAGAGGCGGTGAAGGGCTATTGCCAGGACACGGCCCAGCCTGTGCCCCGGACAGTGGGCCAGCTGATGCAGACCGTATACCAGAGCCTGGCCCGGTGCTACGCCCAGGCCATAGAGAGCCTGTCCCGGCTGACAGGGCAGAGCTATACCAGCGTGAACATTGTGGGCGGCGGGTGCCAGGATTCCTATTTGAACGAACTCACCGCCAAGGCCACGGGCCTGCCTGTACTGGCCGGGCCGGTGGAGGGCACGGCCATTGGAAACCTGCTGGCCCAGATGGTCTTCTCCGGGGAGTTCGCCTCTTTGCGGGAGGCCCGGGACAGCGTGAAAAACAGCTTTACGATTAAGGAGGTCAAACCATGAACTATCAGGCTGCGAAAGAGCGGTATGCCGCCATTGGCGTGGACGCGGAGCAGGCTATCCGCGCCCTGGGGGAAGTGCCGGTGGCCCTGCACTGCTGGCAGGGGGACGACGTGCGGGGGTTCGACACGGACCCCACGAAGCCCCTGACCGGGGGCATCCAGACCACCGGCAGCTATCCGGGCCGGGCCCGGACCCCGGAGGAGCTGATGGAGGATATCGACCAGGTGCTGGCCCTGTGCCCGGGGAAAAAGAAGCTGAACCTCCACGCCAGCTACGCCATTTTTGAGCCCGGAGAGTGGGCGGACCGGGACAAGCTGGAGCCCAAGCACTTCGCAGGGTGGGTGGAGTTCTGCAAGGCCCGGGGCCTGGGCGCGGACTTTAACCCCACCTTCTTCTCCCACGAGAAGTGCGACCCCCTGACCCTGAGCAGCCCCAATCAGGAGACCCGCCGGTTCTGGATTGACCACGGCAAGGCCTGCATCCGCGTCAGCCGGTATCTGGCCCAGGAGCTGGGCCAGGAGTGCGTGATGAACATCTGGACCGGGGACGGCTTTAAGGACATCCCGGCGGACCGGCTGGGGCCCCGGCAGCGGTATAAGGAGGCCATTGACGAAATTCTCAGCGAGCCCTATGACTTCAACCAGGTGAAGCCCTGCGTGGAGTCCAAGGTGTTCGGCATTGGGGTGGAGGCCTTCACAGCGGGCAGCGGGGAGTTCAGCCTGCTGTACGCGGCCATAAATAAGGATAAGTGCATCCCCCTGATGGACAACGGCCATTACCACCCCACCGAGGTGGTCAGCGACAAGATTCCGGCCCTGCTCTGCTTCTTCCCGGAGATTGCCCTGCACATCACCCGGCCCATCCGCTGGGACAGCGACCATGTGGTGCTGCTGGACGACGAGACCCGGGAAATCTGCAGGGAAATCGTCCGGTGCGGGGGGCTGTCCGGGTCGGTGAAAATCGCCCTGGACTACTTCGACGCCTCTGTCAACCGTATCGCGGCCTGGACCGTGGGCTTCCGGAACGTGGAGAAGGCCCTGCTTCTGGCCCTGCTCACCCCGGCGGAGAAGCTGAAGGCCCATCAGGACGGGGGAGACTTCACCGCCCTGCTGGTGGAGCAGGAGGAGCAGAAGACCCTGCCCTTTGGGGAAATCTGGGCCGAGTACTGCCGCCGCCAGGGCGTGCCGGAGGACGGCCAGTGGCTGGAGAAGGTGAAGGACTACGAGAAAAACGTGCTGAGCGGGAGGAAATAAAGATGAAGGTATTGGACACGGAGTTTGTACGGGGCTTTATCCAGCTGGGGGACGACGGCTGGAAGCAGGGCTGGCACGAGCGCAACGGGGGCAATCTCAGCTGCCGCATCCGGCCCGAGGAGATTGGGGAGGTGAAGGACCAGCTCACCCCCGGGGAGTGGCTGGATATCGGCACGTCAGTGCCCAAGCTGGGGGGCGAGTACTTCCTGGTCACAGGCACAGGCCGGTATTTTCAGAATGTGGCCCGGAAGCCGGAGGAGAGCTTCGGCATTGTGGAGCTGGACGGGGCCGGGGAGAAGTACCGTATCTGCTGGGGCCTGACAAACGGGGGCCGCCCCACCAGCGAGCTGCCCAGCCACCTGATGAACCACGAGGTGAAGCTCGTGGCCAGCGGGGGGAGGCACCGGGTGATTTACCACTGCCACCCGGTGAATACCATTGCCCTGACCTTTGTGCTGCCCCTGAAAGACGAGGTCTTTACCCGGGAGCTGTGGGAGATGATGACCGAGTGCCCGGTGGTGTTCCCGGAGGGAGTGGGCGTGGTAGATTGGATGGTGCCGGGCGGAAGGGACATAGCCGTGGCCACCAGTGAGCTGATGAAGAAATACAATGTGGCGATTTGGGCCCACCATGGGATGTTCTGCTCAGGGGCGGATTTTGACGAGACCTTTGGGCTGATGCATACAGTGGAGAAAGCGGCGGAGATATTGGTAAAGGTGCTGAGTATGGGGCAGGGGAAGAGGCAGACCATAGAGCCGGGGGACTTCCGGGAGCTGGCGAAGGACTTTAAGGTAGAGCTGGACGAGAAGTTCCTGTATGAGAGATAGAGGCTGGCGGCGAGCAGTACCTGGCGGCGGGCCCCGGCCGGGGTCAAGGGGCGCATGGCCCCTTGCAGGGTTCGGGACAGAGTCCCGAGGTCTTGCCCTTGGTCTCGCCTGCCGGCTCGGTCGGCGCTGAACGGTCGCCACTGGCGACCAGCGCCCTTAGGGCGGCGCTCCAAGAGAATAGAGCGAGGCAGCACTCAAGTCGGCCCGCCCGAGCTAGTACGTGGCACTCTGAGCGCCGCCCCAGGAACGCCCCCAAGCCGCAGCCAGCAGCAAG
>CAJTXF010000093.1 GCA_910580045.1 uncultured Eubacteriales bacterium | reverse complement strand
TTTTTGCCCTGTCCGGGCGGATTTGTGTGTCGAAAATCCTCGTAATACGAAAGTATTGCTTGCGGTTTTCTTCGTCAAACCACACCGGCCAGGGCAAAAATCCGGCACTTTCTCTATTTTCGAACAAGCCCTAAGTTTGTAAGCTGTAAAGCGGCCCATGGATGTGCTGTGACAAAAGAAAAATAGAAACGGGAGTGATAGTATGAACCCACCTTCCCTTTCCCGCCCGGACATTCTGCGTATCCTGCACCAGCTGGGGCCCCTTGCCCGGGAGTGCTGCTTGACCTCCGGCGCAGCGCTGGTCCTGTACGGGGTGAAGAAGCGCACCCGGGACGTGGATTTGATTTGCGGCAGCGGCACTGCCCAGCGGTTGCTGGCAGAGGGCTGCCCTTTTCATGAAAGCCCACTGGAGGGCAGGATTTTTACCATCTCTGACTTGGTGGAAGTGCTGGAGGGCTGGCCCATGGAGGACACCATCACCCTGGGCGAGTACAGGCTCTCCAGCCTGGAAAGCATCCGGAAACAGAAAGTGGCCCTGGGCCGGGAAAAGGACTTTGCGGATATTCAGCTTATTGACAGCTTTTTGGAGAGGCGCGCTGCCCCTATCCGCCTGGAAACGCCCCGTCTGGTGCTGCGGGACTATATCCCCAGGGACGATGAGGACTATTTTCTCCTGAAAAGCCACCCCAAGACCATGTACTATTTGCAGGATATTATGCTCCATAGCCGGGAGGAGGGGAGGAAGGACTTTGCCAATGTTTTGGCCGACGCCGCCCGGCCGGACAGGCGCTTCTATTTTCTCCGGGCCCAGCTCAAGGAGAGCGGGCAGCAGATTGGCTCAGTGGGATACACAGTGACAGAGGTGAACCCCATGGGCAAGCATGTGGGCGCGGGCTATTTTTATCTGCCGGAGTTCTGGGGCCAGGGCTTTGGCACTGAGGCCATGGAGCGGGTGCTCCGCTTCGCCTTTGAGGAGAACGGGGTGTACCGGGTCTCTACTGGGTGCCTGGCGGAGAACCGGGGTTCAGAGCGCATTATGCAGAAATGCGGCATGACCCTGGAGGCCTCCCGCCCCAGCTGGACTTGGCATGAGGGCCAGCTGAAAGAGCGGCATGAGTATTACAGCCTCAACACCTGGGAAAGCTGATACGTGCTGCCAAGTCATTCCGCTGTGAATACAGGTTCAAAGTAAACCACAGGTTGAGTTTTTCCCTTTCTGTGCAACCTTTCCTGCATTGTGCGGCAGGTCTGGTTCCCTTATACTGTTTCTTGAAGGATGAATCTATCCTATCCCAAATTCGATAAGGAGAATAAGAGATGTTTGACAGTGCAAAGGCAGGGAAGGAAATTGCGGTTTTGAGGAAAAGCATGGGGCTGACCCAGGAGGAGCTGGCAGGCCGGCTGAATATCAGCCCTCAGGCAGTAAGCAAGTGGGAGAACGGCCATGCCATGCCGGAGCTGTCCCTGCTGGTGGAGTTAGCGGGAATCCTTGGCAGTACAGTGGATTCGATTCTTTTCCCAGCGTCCCGGCCCGGGGCCAATGCCAATATAGAGCATGTTTTGCTGCCCTATGCCCCCATCGCGGATTTTTCAGGCAGGACCTGGCCCCGGAGCATGGCGTATCCAGCCCTGCTCTCAGCAGTGAAGCTGCTGATGGGCCTTGAGAAACACAGAGATTCTATAGGGCGGCAGCTGAACGACGGCACAGAATATATCCTTCAGTCCGCGTTTACCTCCATTTGCTTCGGGTATTCCTGGGGGGCGGAGGATGCGCTGGAGACCGGCCTGTCGGTATACGGCCTGTCCGGGGAGCTCCATCGCGGGAGGGACTGCACGGAGGGGGATTTCATCCGCCTGGCGGTGAAAAATATTTTGAGCGGGTATCCGGTTATCCTCCTCCCCCAGGAATATTCTGATATCATTCTGGCAACTGGTTTTTCCCGTCAGGGGAAGGTGCTGAAAGGTCTTCCGTTTTTGGACGGAGATGACGACAAGAACTCTGTTATGTCTTTCCAAGCGCTGAAAAATTTCTCAGAGTGGTATGAAAAGAAGCCAGACATGCTGCTGATTCGGCCAGGCTCAAAAGCGGACTCTGTCCCGGTAAAGTGCAGAGAGGCCCTGCGGCATGGGCTTACCCTTTTGCAAAATGAGCGCCAGGTGTTCGATGAGCCTCTGGTCGGCTATGGAATGCTCATTTATGATAACTGGTGCCGGGAGCTGCAAAAAGAGAGCAGTCAGGATATGCTGGCCATAGAATGCCTGTCCCCTCACATTTTCATCCATTATGAGGGGAAGCTCTGCATCAAGCAGTTCTTAGAGCTCTGTATGCTCCTGACAGCTGATTTGGAGCGCAGGCCCCTCCTGACGGCGATTTCCAAGTATGACGAGCTTATCGGCATGTGTGAAGCATGTATGCGGGATGTATGTGAAAAGGCGCCCGAAAGTGTTAGGGAGGCCAATGAAAAGCGAAAAATGCTGATTGCCGTGCTGCAAAGAAGCAAGGAGCTGGAAGCAGACGCCCTGAGAGAAATTTCTTCTGTTTTTCTATAAGGCTGTATTTACCTACAAAACTTTTCCTATAAGGAGTGAACCCCGATGCTGAAAGTCGGATTGATTTTGTATTCCGTTCGGGATGAAATGGCCAAAGCCCCTCTGGCCACAATAGAGCGGGCGGCAGGGCTGGGATATAAAAATATTGAGCTGTGCAACCACAACGCCAGCCAGGATTCGGGCTGCGGGTTTGGCGTGGACGCCTCCACACTGAAAAGCGCTTTTGAGAAATCTGGCGCCCGGGTTATCAGTGCCCATGTATTCCCCCTGGAAAAGGCGGATTTATCTGCGGTGCTCGCCTATAACCAGACCCTGGGCAACCAGACCATTGTAAATCCCATGGGCCGGTTTACCACCTATGATGATTTGATGCGTCAGTGTGAGTTTTTCAATAAGGTGGGCAAGGCCTGCAGGCAGGAGGGTTTTACATATCTCTATCACAACCATGACCATGAGTTCCGCACGTTCCAGGGCAAGAGCATCTTGGAGCATATTGTGGAGAACACGGAGCCGGACTTCCTGTCCCTGGAGCTGGATACTTTCTGGACCATGCGGGCTGGGAAAAATCCGGTGGAGGTACTCAAGCAGTTTGGCAAGAGAGTGAAGCTGGTCCACCAAAAGGACTTTGCCTGGGACAGCCTGGCTCCCATCAACACCATTGGCCTGACAGCGGAGGAGTACGAGATGAAACCCGGTGAGTCGGCTGGGATTGACGGGGACAGCGAATATGCCCTAAATGGCGGCAGGCATCTCTTCTCTGGAGCGGAGAAGGAAAGGGAACGCCGGATTCGCAATTCAGCCTTTACGGAAATCGGGACAGGGATTATGCCTGTTCAGGCCATCATTGACGCGGCCAATCAGTACACCAGCGCAAACTATATTATTTTAGAGCAGGACTATACCCGAATGGAGAGCCAGTTTGCCAGTATAGAAAAAAGTATGACTGCATTCCGCCGGTTCGGCGGCTTGATGTGGGAATCACAATAAACAAAGAAGGGCCTGAGTCTTATGAAAATCAAAATCGGCATCATTGGCTGCGGAGGCATTGCCAATAAAAAGCACCTGCCTGCCCTAAAAAAGCAGGCCCATCGGGCTGAGCTGACGGCTTTCTGTGATTTGATTCCAGAACGCGGGGAAAAAGCCGCGGAGGAGTACGGCATACCCGGCGCGAAAATTTATACGGATTACCACGATTTGCTGGCGGATAAGGAAATTCAGGTGGTCCATGTGCTGACCCCCAATGTCTCTCACTGTGAGATTAGCGTGGCCGCTCTGGAGGCCGGCAAGCATGTTATGTGCGAAAAGCCCATGGCCGCCACTGTGGAGGATGCCCAGCGCATGATGGAAGCCTGCCAGCGCAGCGGTAAGCTGTTTACCATTGGCTATCAGAACCGGTTCCGGCCGGACAGCCTGACCCTCAAACGCCTGTGTGAGGAGGGGGAGCTGGGGGACATCTACTATGCCCAGGCTCATGCTCTGCGCCGCCGGGGCGTGCCCACCTGGGGCGTGTTCACGGACAAGTCCAAGCAGGGCGGCGGGCCGCTGATTGACATCGGTACCCATTCTCTGGATTTGACCCTGTGGTTCATGGACAACTATGAGCCAGCCGCTGTCACAGGCGTGACCTTTGAGAAACTGGGCAGGACTCTGCCCCCTCAAAAGCAGGGCAACGGTATGGGCCCCTGGGACCCGAGTACCTATGAGGTAGAGGACGCGGCCTTTGCCTTTGTCACCATGAAGAACGGCGCCCTTATTACCATTGACTCCAGCTGGGTACTGAACTTCGCGGATATCCGCTGCGCCGCCTCCACCTTGTGCGGCACTGTGGCAGGCGCGGAGCTTACCGGCGTGGGCGGAAAGAATGACCGCAAGCTGTATCTCAACAAAATTATGGGCGGCAGGCAGGTGGAAATTGACGTTAACACCGCATTGGGCGGGGTGGAGCTGTCCCCAGACAAAAAAGCCGCCCCAGGCGAGGTGGAGTGCCAGGTCTGGCTGGACGCGGTAGAGGGCAAGAGAGAGCTGATTGTCAAGCCTGAGCAGGCCTTTATTGTGACGAAGATTCTGGACGCTGTGTACCAGTCTGCCAAAACTGGGCGGCAGGTTGTGTTTGACTAAAAGATAGATTGCGAATAGAAAGGCCGGACAGAGGGAGCACCCTTCTGCCCGGCCTTTTTTCTGGCCTTTTTTGCCGGACAAACTGGAGAGAGCTGTTCCCGCGCGTTCTGCTGGGACTTTTGGCAGCCAGCTTCTCTGCCAAACAGGCGCTGCCTTCTGCCAAATGACAGTATATAGTTAACTTCCACTCTCCGGCCCAGGGCCGGGGAGAATCTAAAATTTTTAAGAGGGTTGAAAACATGAAACAAAGCAAGTTACTCAAGAAATCACTTGCGGCGCTTCTGGCCATTCTCATGGTCGCCGCGATGATTCCCATGAGCGCGTTTGCTGAGGATGCTCCGGCACCAGCCGAAGCGCCCGTCGCCATTACAATTGGCGGCGAAGAGGCAGTGTTTGACGGCACTGGCTACAGCGTTACTCTGAAATACACAGAGAAGAGCGCGCCCGAGAGCATTAAGAAAGTGCCTGTGTCCATCAACCAGCAGGGAACCACCGTGCAGGTTTGGGCAGGCACGGCCCAGCTGGCGATTGTGTCCGGCATCACCGGCACAGCTGGCTCTAAGGCGAACATGAACCTGACCAAAGTGGCCGACAAGCCCGAGACTCCCTTTGGCGAGTATAAGCTGGAGGCCCGGGTGATTGGCAAGGACAATGTCTCCACTGCCTATCCCCTGACCGTCACCGTGGAGGCCCGGGACGAGAGCAGCGAGAAGGCTGTGCTGGACATCAAAAAGGACGGCATTGTCTCTTGGAGCGTTGAGGGTAAGAACATCACTGTCGTGAAGGCTCTTGGCGTGACTGCCGCACTGACCAATGCCTCTGAAATCTCTGTTTCTAAGGGTGCTGAGGTTAGCGCCATCACCATAGCCAGCAATGTGACCACTTTTAAGGTCACTGCTGAGGATGGCTCCTCCACCAACTATACGGTTAAGTATGAGTTGGAGAAGGTCTTTGAGAGCTTTAGCATTCCCAACATGGTTGGCGAGCCGGAGTTTGAGGAAGATAGCAACAAACTGAAAGTTACCGTCACCATGCCCTTTGGCACGACAGTTAACAGTACCAAGATTGTGCCTACTTATACATTGGCTGATACCGTCAAATCTGTGACCAAGGGTACTGACCCGAATGCTGTTACTGTGTACGACCAGAAATCTGGTTTTGCCAGCAGTGGGGTTGCGGAGTTTACAACTGACGCCAGCAACGGAAACGTCAAGTTTAATGTAACTACGGCCAACAATAAGGACGTGTCTGGGGCAACTGTTAGCGAGAACGTTGAAATCGTCCTCAAGACCGAGGAAAAAAACACCGCTGGCGAGCTGACCGGCGTTGCCATTGGCAACCAGGCGGTTGTGCCTGTGAAGGGCAGCACCACTTCTGTGCTCTACAATACTGCCGATAGACAGAGTGTTAGTCTGTTTGTTTCCGAGGGTTCCAAGGTGACCTGGCAGAATCCTCCTTCCACTGTTGTTGAGGGTGCCAATATTAAAACCGATCTTGATGATGATGATGACGACGATGATTCCAGCGGCACTCCCGATGGCAAAGTGACATTCACTGGTGTGAATTTCGGCACCGCCACCGGCAAGGTCAGCTCCATGAAGCTCTTTGTTGAGCCTCAGGATGGCGGCGCTGGCAAAAGCTATACCCTTAACTTTGCCAAAATGACCGACACTGGCGTGCCCAGCATCAACAGCTTCACCCTGACCGACGAGGACGGCAAGACCTATACTGCCAACGAGGGCAACAACTGGACTATTACTCTGCCTTATGGCACACCCGACCCCGAGGCTCCTACTGCGGCCCCCGCAGTAGACGAGGATTTGTCTCTCGCTGGCCTGGATATGGGCGAGTTCACTGTTTCTGTTGATGTGAGCAATGGTGCCACTGTGGATACCTTTGCTCGTTCTATTCCTGCAAAGTATGTGTCGTCTGCTCCGACAACTCCTTCTACCCGTGCCTTGGCTGATTCCCCGAGTACCGAGGTCACGCCTGACCCGGACGCCAAAACTGCCCCTGAAAATGGCATTGGCGGTGATACTAAGGCCAACGCTCTGATTTTTGACACCTGGTATCAGTATGACAATACTACCAATCCGGATGCGGTTTGGACGGCTACAGATGAGAATCTTTCCCGCCCCTTCCTTGATGAAGGAAACGTCTATGGTGCTTTCGTCCTGGATGCTTACTGGACGGCTCCTGAGGATGACCGTGTGGCTTCTGGTGAAACCCAGAATGTCACCCGTAAGCCTGTTATCATCAAGCGCGAAGCCCCCGAGACGGAGAGCCGTCTGGAGAGCATTAAGCTGACCACTGAGAACGATTTGTCCAAAGTGAAGCCCGAGAACACCTACACCGGCACTATCAGCTCTTCTGCTGATGGCTCCGCAAATTATATCCGTCTGGATGTGCCCTTTACCTTCAGTAACAGCAAGCCTTTGTACATCCTTGAGGCCAAAACCAGCGAAGGGGCCACTCTTTTTAACAACGCTCAATCTTCTGCTGCACAGGCTAAGGCTCTGGACCCCAAGACTTTGGGTGTCCAGTCCTCCATCCAGCCTTTGGTTGTTGCGTCTTCCAATTTTGTAAATACCTATGAGGAGTCTCAGGCAGACGACTTCGATGTTGCCACCGCAAAGTGCAAAGGTGTTAATGTCGCGGTGAAAGCTCAGGACACCACAAAATCCAGCACTTATAAGGTTTATGCCATCAAGGCCCAGGCCAAGACCGGCAATGAGCTGACCGCTATCACCAGCACTGACAGGGCCATTACCGTGGAGCAGACCGGCAAGAAGTTCACCATCCATGTGCCCACCAGCTACAATGGCATTTCCGACAGCACCTCCAAGGCTTTCGATTTGGCTTTTGAGGTCAGCGAGGGTGCCGCCATCAACCTGGGCACTGCCGGTGAGAACGGAATCGCGTACGGCGAGACTCCTGCTGATTTCAAGGTTGTTGCCAAGAACCTGAAGTACGGTGGCAACAAGATTAACGGCTCCAAGATTTATGTGACGGCGGAGAGCGGCGATGTGGCCACCTATGACTTTGCTGTTGTGGTTGACGAGGTCAGCACCGACGCCACCATCGCCAGCATCAAGGTGGGCGAGACCGAGGCCACAGCCGAGGAGGCCGCTTACACCGCTGTGATTG
>CAJTXF010000092.1 GCA_910580045.1 uncultured Eubacteriales bacterium | reverse complement strand
GACGAAGTCAATGTGCCGCGACCGTCCCGAGCCGACCGAGGCGGCAGCCGAGACGACGAAACCTTTCGCCCGCGCCCCTTTGTGCGCTATTGCTGTTACGCTTTTGGCCCGCGTTTTGGTTAATGCCGGGCGCTCTCACAGCCAAGAAACTCTAATCCGTAAACGATAAAAGGAGGAACTACTATGTCTAACACTTCCAAGAAAAACGCAAGCATCACAGGTACTGAGCAAATCATGGTGGGCGAGGGCCGGGATTTTGAGCGCATCCGCCGCATCACCGGTTATCTGGTGGGCACCATTGACCGCTGGAACAATGCCAAGCGGGCGGAGGAGAAGGACCGGGTCAAGCATTCTATGACCAAGGAGGCCTGAGTATGAACCTGCTTTTGGTCAATGACGATGGCATCAGCTCTCCAGGGCTGTATGCTCTGGCCGGGGCCCTCTCCCGCAGCTACGCGGTCACTGTGGCCGCCCCGGACCAGAACCGCAGTGCCATCGGCCACGGCGTTACCCTGCGCTCGCCCCTGTTCGCCCACCGGGCTGACTATCCCCATGGGGTGACGGCCTGGGGCGTTTCCGGCACCCCGGCGGACTGCACCCGTCTGGGCCTGCTGAACTTTGCCCCTGCCCCGGTGGATTTGGTGATTTCCGGGCCCAACAGCGGCTGCAACCTGGCCTATGATTTGCCCTACTCCGGCACAGTGGCCGCTGCCCTGGAAGCGGCCATGATGGGCGTGAAGGCCATTGCCCTCTCAGCCCCCATTGGCGCGGACGACCAGCAGACCATCCAGACTTTCCTGTGCATTTTTGATTTGCTGGATTTGGAGAACGACTTTGACCAGGTGCTGAATATCAACATCCCCAACCTGCCCATCACGGAAATCAAGGGCCTGCGCTGGGCCCCCCTGGGCTGCAACCGCTGGGAGGGGGAATATGTGGAGCGGGACTCCCCGGAGCATTCTTCGGAAGGGGAGCTGGTGCGGGTGTTCATGCCCCCGGCCCACCCGCCTGTGCTGACCCCCGGCGGCCCGGACGACTGGAACAGCCTCAACGATGGCTACATCACCCTGACCCCCCTCAGCTTCCGCCAACAGCAGAGCCTGGAGGGCCGCAGGGAAATCCCCTGGCAGTAAGGGAGGCCCTTATGCAGGTGAATGTGGCGGGCATCGTGCCGGAGTCCATTGTGGACGGGCCGGGCTTCCGGTACGCGGTATTTGTGCAGGGCTGCCCCCACGGCTGCCCTGGGTGCCATAACCCCGAAACCCACTCCTTTGAGGGCGGTACGCCTATGGCGCTGGAGGAGCTGTTCCAACAGTTCCAGAGGAATCCTATGCTCAAGGGAATTACCCTGAGCGGAGGAGAGCCCTTCTGCCAGGCAGAGGCCCTGGCCAGGCTGGCGGAGATGGTCCATGGCGCGGGCAAGGACGTGGTGACCTATACAGGGTACACCTTTGAGGAGTTGTCCGTCTCTCAAGGCTCTCACATAACGGCCCTCCTGCGGGAGACAGACCTGTTGGTAGACGGCCCCTACTTGGAGGCCCAGCGGAACATAGACCTGCTCTTTCGGGGCAGTGAGAACCAGCGGCTGATCGATGTGAAAAGGTCACTGGCAGCAGGGAGAGCGGTGCTGTGGGAGCAGCAATGAACAAAAGGCAGCCGGTTTTATCCGGCTGCCTTCTCTTTATGCTTTATGGAAACTTACTTGCAGTTCTCCTTCAAAGTGGCCAGCTGCTCCTTCAGAGCCGCGGGCAGCTTATCGCCAAACTGCTTGTAGAACTCCTCAATGCCCTCAGCCTCTTTGGCCCAGGCTGCCTTGTCAACCACCAGGATGTCCTTGAGCTGCTCCATAGAGAAGTCCAGGCCCTCCAGGTTGATGTCCTCAGCATGGGGCACAAAGCCAATGGGGGTCTCCACCGCGTCGACCTTGCCCTCGCAGCGCTTGATAATCCACTCCACCACACGGAAGTTGTCGCCAAAGCCGGGCCAAATGAAGTGGCCGTCCGCGTCGGTGCGGAACCAGTTCACGTTGAAAATCTTGGGGGCCTTGTCGCCCAGCTTCTCGCCCATCTCAATCCAGTGCTGGAAGTAGTCGCCCATGTGATAGCCGCAGAAGGGCAGCATGGCCATGGGGTCACGGCGAACCACGCCCACAGCGCCAGCAGCAGCGGCGGTGGTCTCAGAGCCGGTGATGGAGCCTACGAACACACCGGCGTTCCAGCTCTTGGACTGGTACACCAGCGGCACGGTGTCAGGACGGCGGCCGCCGAAGATGATGGCGGACACGGGCACGCCCTCGCCCTTGTCAAACTCGGGGCTGATGCAGGGGCAGTTCTTGGCGGGCGCGGTGAAGCGGCTGTTGGGATGGGCCAGCTTGCCGCCCTCGGCAATGAACTCGGGGCCATTGACCTCGGCGCCCTTCCACTCCTGGGCGTTGACAGGCGGGTTCTTGTCCAGGCTCTCCCACCATACGGTGTTGTCGTCCAGGTTGCGGGCCACGTTGGTGAAGATGGTGCCCTTCTGGGTGGAAATCAGCGCGTTGGGGTTGGACTTCATGTTGGTGCCGGGCGCCACGCCGAAGAAGCCGTTCTCCGGGTTGATGGCGTACAGGCGGCCGTCAGGGCCCTGGCGCATCCAGCTGATGTCGTCGCCCACAGTCCAGACCTTATAGCCCTTCTCGCGGTAGCCCTCGGGGGGGATCATCATGGCCAGGTTGGTCTTGCCGCAGGCAGAGGGGAACGCGGCGCAGACATACTTGACCTCGCCCTGGGGATTCTCAATGCCCAGAATCAGCATATGCTCAGCCATCCAGCCCTCGTTCTTGGCCTGATAGGAGGCAATGCGCAGGGCGAAGCACTTCTTGCCCAGCAGCACGTTCCCGCCGTAGCCGGAGTTCACGCTGATGATATAATTGTCCTCAGGGAAGTGGCAGATGTAGCGCTTCTCCTCGTCAATGTCCACCTTGCAGTGCAGGCCCTTGACCCAGTCAGTGCTGTCGCCCAGCACGTCCAGCACAGCCTTGCCGGTGCGGGTCATAATGGACATGTTCAGCACCACGTAGATAGAGTCAGTGACCTCCACGCCAATCTTGGCCAGGGGGGAACCCACAGGGCCCATGGAGTAGGGGATGACATACATGGTGCGGCCCTTATAGCTGCCCCGGGCAATGTCGAACAGCATCTTATAGGCCTGGCCCGGCTCCATCCAGTGGTTGGTAGGGCCAGCGTCCTCTTCCTTTTTGGAGCAGATGAAGGTGCGGCCCTCTACCCGAGCCACATCGTTGACAGCGGTGCGGTGATAATAGCAGTCGGGCAGTTTTTCCTGGTTCAGCTTAATCATCTCGCCGGTCTCGCAGGCCTGGCGGCGCAGGTCCTCGACCTGCTCCTCAGAACCGTCAATCCAAACGACTTGGTCAGGGGTGACCAGGGCCTTCATTTCTTCCAGCCAGTTCAGAACAGATTTGTTGTTTGTCATGCTTCGGTTTGCTCCTTTCAGCATATGAAAAAGTTTGAATTTGTAGAAACTCATTCTGGCTCTTATTCTATCACAGAACGAAAAAATAATCAATGGGCATTTTCCAAAAACTCCTGAAGATGGAAGTGGTTGACAATGGAGAGAGGATGGACTATACTGAAAAAAGCGCGCGGGCCTTTTTTTCGCGAGCGGCGGCGCGGCAAAGGCTGGCAGGCAAGACGGCTGAGCTTTTGCGCTGTGCTGCCTAAACTCTCTCATTAAGGAGGCAGACGCCATTGGAGCGGAATATGCACCTTCAGGATGCCCGGCCCCGGCTGTTTCTGGTCCTGCATAAAATTTTGGGGGCTCTGTTCGGCCTCTTTTTTGGCCTGATGCTGCTGTTCAGCCTTACCGCCGCTGGGGAGAGGACGCTCTGGATGCTTCTCTTCCTGGGGCTGAGCGTCCCGGCCCTGTGGCTTTTGGGCGGGGCCGCCAAGCTGCCTGCCCCCAGTCTTTCCCAGCCTGTCCGCTGGGCCCTTCTGGGCTTTGGGGGGGTGCTTCTGCTGGCGGCCCAGGCGCGGTTTGCCATCGCGATTTATGGGCGGGTGGACTATGATTTCAGCTATGTGTACTACGCGGCCCAGGGCCTGTTTTTAGACGGGGATTTGGCCGGGCAGGAGGGGTATTTTGCCCAGTTCCCCAACAATCTGCTGCTTACCTTTCTGTTTGCCTTTGTGATGAAGTGCGCGGCTTTTGTGGGTGTCACCAATTTTATGGCTGTTCTCACCGCCTGCAGCATGGCGGCGGTGGATTTGAGCATAGCGCTGGCCTGCCTGTGCGCCAAAAAGCTGTGGGGCCTCCGGGCCGCCTGGCTGACTTTGGGGTTCGGCGTGCCCCTGTGCGTGCTTCATTATGGCATTGCCTGCCCTTATTCCGACACCTTTGGGATGGTGTTCCCAGTGCTGTTCCTGTTTCTGCGGCTGTACGGGCCAAGGCGGGGGTGGGCCGGGGCCGCGGTGATGGCCTCCATGGGGCTGCTGGCGGCGGCGGGGTACAAAATCAAGCCCCAGACCATCCTGATTTTACCTGCCCTGGCCCTGGTGGAGCTGTGCTGTATCAAGCCGGACAGGCCCCGGCTGCTGATGCTGGGGCGGCGCCTGCTCTGCTTCGGCCTGGGTTTGGCCATAGGCTTTGCGGGGGTGAATACCCTGGCCCGGGCGCTGACCCGGGAGGTCATTACCGAGCAGATGCTGGAGGAGCGGGAGACCCCCTTTACCCACTATCTGATGATGGGCTGCAACCCGGAGACCGGGGGCTTTTTCAGCACAGAGGACTATGAGGCCACCCTTGCCCAAAAGACCCAGCCGGAGAAGCGGGCCTTCAACCTGCAGGTTACGGCCCGGCGGCTGGGGGAAATGGGCCCGGCGGGCTATTTGGAGTTCTTGATACAAAAAGGCAGGAAGATATTCCAAAGCGCGTATATGGATATGTGGGTGAGGGGCCCCTTCAGCCGGGACGATGGGCTGAGCGTGTTTTTGCAGGAGACCCTCTGCCAGGGGGGAAGCAGGTTTCCGGTTTACCAGCAGCTTTTGCAGGCGCTTTGGGTGATTCTGCTGGGACTGTGGGTGCTGCCGGTGGCGCTGTGTCCCAAAGGGTATGAGGATTGGGCCGGGGCGGTGCTGCGGCTTGAGGTAATGGGGTTTGGGCTGTTTCAGCTGCTGTTTGAGGGCGGAGCCAGGTACCGGTTCCACCAGACGCCGGTGTTCATTTTGCTGGGCGTGTGGGGAATGGGAGAGCTGGCAGAACGGTGGCGGGAAATAAGGGAGGCAAGGAAAGAGCCAAAGCCTGAGGCTGGCCCCGACCGGGGTCCAGGGGGGGCGAGCCGCAGCGCCCAGCAAGATTCCGAAAGCTAGGAAAGCCCGGCTTTCCTAGCTTTCGGAGAGAGGCGGACGCCAGCACCCACGCTGGGAGGCTGAGCGCTCCCGCACAATGCCGCTGACTCTGAGACAAGGGCCTAACCGTTCACAGCATCGCTCCCGATAGTGGTATCTTGCTGTAAAGCATAGGGCCGCCACGTTTCGGAAGGCCAGTCCGCCTCTCCGGCGGTGTTTGAAAGTGTCGCTTGCGCTCTCAGGAGTTCGCTGCGCGAACTCTCCAAAACCGGCGGAATCAGCTGTTTGGGATGGTGGGCGGCGCTGGAAGGCGCCTCTGACCGGCTTGGGCGGGCCGGGTTGAGTACTGCTTTCCCGGTTCCTCTGCGCGCGCCGCCCTAAGGGCCAGACCTCGGGACTCTTGACGTTGGCTTCGCCAAGCCGCCCCGAACCGCTGCCAGGGGCCGTCTCGGCTGCCGCCTCGGTCGGGTCAGAACGCTCCCCGCTGGGGAGCTTCCCCGCCCCTGGACCCCGGGATGGGCCCACTGTTAGGCTTCGCTTTTCTTCCCATTCCTCTTCCCGAAAGGAGCCCTCTTATGATTATCAGCGCCAGCCGCCGCACAGACATCCCCGCCCGTTACGCGGACTGGTTCTTCCGCCGCCTGCGCGAGGGCTTCGCTTTGGTGCGCAATCCCATGAACCCCCGCCAGGTCAGCCGGGTTTCCCTTTTGCCCCAGGATGTGGACGGCTTCGTTTTCTGGACAAAGGATTCCCGGCCTATGCTGGAGCGCCTGGACGCCCTCAAAGACTATGCTTTCTATTTCCAGTTCACCCTCACCCCCTATGGCCGGGACATAGAGCCCGGCCTGCCGGATAAAATGGGGGAGCTGGTTCCGGCCTTTCAGCGGCTGGCAGACAAGCTGGGGCCTCAGCGGGTGATTTGGCGCTATGACCCGATTTTGCTCACCCCTGATTTGGACAGGGATTTCCACTGCCGGGCCTTTGAGCGCTTGGCCCGGCAGCTGGCTGCCTATACCTGCCGGTGCACCATCAGCTTTTTGGACTATTACCGCTGCATGGCCAAGGCCGCGGGGGAGATGTCTGTGGACTGGCCCTCTCCTGCCGGGCAGGAGGGCATTGCCCGGCAGCTGGCGGAAATCGCCCAGGGCTATGGCCTGGCTATGGACGCCTGCGCCGAGGCCCTGGACCTGGCGCCTTTTGGTATTGGCCAGGCCCACTGTATTGACGCGGGCCTGCTGGAGCGCCAGCTGGGCCGCCCTCTGCCCGTAAGCCGGGACAGGAACCAGCGCCCCCGCTGCGGCTGCGCCCAGAGCGTGGATATTGGGGCTTACAGCACCTGCCCAAATGGGTGCCGGTACTGCTACGCCAACCACGGGCCCCGGCAGCTGGCCGCCAACACCGCTGCCCATGATTCGTTTTCGCCCATGCTGATAGGCCGCCCCGGCCCAGAGGACAAAATCACCCAGCGGCGGCCATAAACAGAAGAAAAAAGGGAGCCACGGCGTGTGAAGTGCCGGGCTCTCTTTTTTACGCCTATTTTTCCTTCTTCCGGGCCCAGCTGCTCCGATAATGGTCCGGGGTCTGGCCAATGCTCCGGCGGAAGGTGCGGCCAAAATAGCTGTAGTCGCTGAACCCCACTGCCCCGGCAATCTCCTTGATGCTCAGGGAGGTCTCCCGCAGCAGGCGGCAGGCGTTTTCCAGCCGCAGGGCCTTGAGGAAGTTCAGGATGGTCTCTCCGGTGTTCTTTTTGAACAAATCGCATAAGTAGTTCTCAGAGAGATAGAAGTGGGAGGCCAGCTTGCTCAAGGACAGCTGCTGGCCGTAGTTCTGGCCCAGATAGCTCTGTATCTCCGCCACCGCCGGGTGAGAGGAATAGGCGAACCGGCCCCAGAAGGCTGCCAGCGCCTCCCGAATCATGTCACCCAGAGCGGCGGCGTCCCGCCGGGGGATGCTCCACCCGCAGGCGCAGGGCAGGGCGGGCGGCTCTTGGGCAGAGGACCAGCAGAAGCAGGCGGGGCGGCCGGAGAGCTCCAAAGGGACGCCGCTCCAGCCGGCCGGAAGGGGGGCAGGCTCTTCCGGAATCCCCACAAAGCAGGTCTGGCCGGCAGGCAGAAGGC
Source organism: uncultured Eubacteriales bacterium (assembly GCA_910580045.1). Taxonomy (GTDB): domain Bacteria; phylum Bacillota; class Clostridia; order Oscillospirales; family Acutalibacteraceae; genus Acutalibacter. The sequence goes on along the minus strand of CAJTXF010000092.1, from coordinate 617 downwards.
GCTGCAGCTGGGCGGCAGCCTGCTCCACAGAATCCGCGGCCTCCAAATCCAGGGCCAGGGAGTGGAGGCCCTGCTTTTGCTCCAGCTTGGCCTTCAGGCGGAGAGCGACCTCCCGCACCTCGTCGGCCTCCAAAGGCTTGAGCACATAGCCCACGGCCCCGTATTCCAGGGCCCGGCGGGCCACCTCAAAATCGCTGTAGGCGCTGACAATGACAAATTCCATGTGATTGCCGTGCTCAGCCCTGGCCCGGGAGATAAGCTCAATCCCGCTGAGTTTGGGCATCCGGATGTCAGTAAAAACAGCGTCAGGATGTTTTTCGCCCATGGCCAGCAGGGCTTTTTGGGGGGAGGTATAGCGGCCGCAGATAGAGAAGCCGTAGTCCTGCCAGGGTAGGATTTGCTCCAGGCCGGTGAGGGCCCAGGGCTCGTCGTCGATAAGAAAGAGCTGGTACATAGAGTTCGCCTCCTTTCGGGTAATGGTATACTGTGATAGCGGGGGAAAGCGGGGAGGGTGGAGAAGAGGGGCCTGACGGCTCGCGGCAGTGCCTTTCGCCAAGCAGAAGCGAAGGAGCGGATTGTGCGGTCCAGGGGCGTCAGGCCCCTGGTGGGGTTCCGGG
>CAJTXF010000091.1:5334-8577 GCA_910580045.1 uncultured Eubacteriales bacterium | reverse complement strand
TGACTCTTAATCAGGGTGTCCCGGGTTCGAGTCCCTGATGGTGCACCATATGGCCCGTTGGTCAAGCGGCTAAGACGAAGGCCTCTCACGCCTTAAACGTGGGTTCGATTCCCGCACGGGTCACCAAGAGTTGGGCAGCCAATGCTCAACTCTCATATTCCTCCTTAGCTCAGCCGGTAGAGCATGCGGCTGTTAACCGCAGGGTCGTTGGTTCGAGTCCAACAGGGGGAGCCAAGACTTCGGATATTTCCGAAGTCTTTTTTTGCTTAAATGAGATTTGCCTGGAAGTGAGTTCTTGGGCATTAGATAGAATTATAGGCCCTGCGCGCTCTCACAACATGCTGTGAATGGGAGCACGCAGGGCCTGATGTTTGTTTATTGACGGCTGCCGGGGGACGCTTGCCTGTGCGCTTCTTGGAGGAAGTGCTTTTCTTGCTGCGCTTCGACCTTAGGGGGTTCTGGTTGTCTGCTGTACGGCAGCCCTCCCGAACCGATCGAGACGGTGAAACCTTTTGCGTGGCTCGCCGTTAGGAGCTTGTGATTTCTACCGCTGCGAACACCTGCCCATGGGTGAGTACACCCTGGGGCAGCTGGGAGATATGCTGCCCTTTGATTTGGAATACCTTTGCCACTTCCGCCGAAGTGGCGGGCTTGTCCGGCCCAAACCGGCCCTGAATCAAGCCCAGGGCCTTTTCCTCTGCCGCCAGAGCTATTGCCCCGCTATAAGGGTGCTTGGCCTTTACATCCGGGAAGGACCCCTGCCCGGATTGGATGAACTCCACCCGCCGGGCAACTCCTGGCCAGCCATAGGCCATCATGGCCAGCTCGCCCCGGGTCAGGATTTGCCCGGGCCTCAAGCTGTTGTCCTGATAAGCCGGACACCAGCCCCGCTCCAGCAAAAAACGGGCCCCTGTCCCTTCTGGCGTGCTGGGAAGCACGTCCCGGAAGGGGGACAGCTTCAGCAGCTGGGACACGGTGACAACCCGGTAGCCCTGGGCTGTAAGCAGGGCCAGCTGTTTATCCAGCCCGTGGGCGATGGGAGACCGCCGGGCCATATTGTACCCGTCCTTCTGAAAAATAATCTGGCCGCGGAAAAATTCCTTGTCCTTTGCCAGGGCCTGCTCCATTGGCTGCCAACAGGCATCTACTTCGGCCTGATAGTTGGCCAAAGGCAGCCAGCCAGCTCCGTCAAAGCTGGCCCCCATATATTGGTATTCCATCAGCCCATATGCGTCATAGGAAGAAAAGCCTCCCTGAATCCCATCCACATAGTGGGGAGGACGGGACAGTCCAATCCGGTACCCCCACTGGCCCTCCATGGCCTGGTGCAAGGTTTTCAAATCCTTCACCACAGCATCCAGGCCCTGGAGATGCTTGCGGCGGCCATATACCAAGGGCTTCCAGCCAAATAGGATATGGGCCCAGGTGTGGCTGGTGATTTCATGCCCAGCCTCCAGCAGCCGCTCCACCAGCTCTGGACAATGGGCCACCCCGCCCTCGCTGTCCTTGCCAAAGTCCGGGTAGTGGTCAAAGGCCACCCCGCCCCAAGAGGCGGAGCCGTGCTTCCCGGCCTTATCCGGATAGTTTTTCCCTGTATCGCCCACCACGTCAAAGGTGCCCAGGGCCCCGTACTTCTCCAGCGTTTCCGCCAGCACCAGGGTCAGGGGCTTTTTGCCGAAGCTGTCCGGGTTGGCGGGCAGGCGGCAGGGGCCGTCGTCAAAGGTCATGGCGCACACCCGCTCCTCTGTGGCAACCCGCTCCACCCGCCGCACGGGCGAGAGATACACTGGACGCCGGGCCTGGATTTCATCTTGGAAATGGTGCTTGACCTTTTTGGCAAGGCCAATGCCTTTGGTGACCATGGACATAGGATGCCTCCTGAAAAAATAATTCTGGCTTGGTGGAGTACCAGCCGGTCATCTCAAAATTTTTGCCAGCTGGGCCCGGAAATAGGCCAGGGCAGGTTGGATGTCGCCCCACTCAAAAACACCGTCCAGGACCCAGGGGTTCAGCAAATCCACCAGGGCCCCCAGAGTCTTTCCGGGCTTGCCCCGGCGCAGATAGCCCAGCCCGGCCAGCATGTCTGACAGGGCGAAAATCATCCGTCTGGGCTGAGGCTTTTGCTCCTGCTCAGGCAGGGGGAGGCCCAGCGAAGCCATCAGCCACAGCAGGGAAAAGCCGCTGCCGCTGGCCCGGGTGAGGGGATAGCTGCCCCAGATGCGGGGGTTTACCTCCAGAATGCGGGGCTGGCCTGCCGCGTCCTCCTTAAACTCCACCATGCAGGGGCCGGTGTAGCTCACTTGTTTGATGAGCCGGGCAGCATAGTCCGCCAAATCCGGGCGGAATACCACCTGACAGCAGGAGGAGGGCCCGCCGCTGACAGGATACTCCCTCACCCGGCGGTGGCAGATGGAGGCCAGGACACGGCCCTCCTCAGCCAAAAGAGAGCAGCCCAGCCCGTCTCCTGGGAGAAAGGCCTGCACCTGAGGCTCGGCCTTGTCCATAGCGTGAAAGTGCTCCCAGGCCTCAGCCAGCTGAGAGGGGGTGTGGGCCACCCGATAGCGGTCCGCGGCGGGCAGGCCCAGCAGCTCCCCGCAGCGGGGCTTTACCACACAGGGCAGGCTTACCCGGGTGAAAAAATCCTCAAGCCCCTCATCCTGCTGCCGGGTGAAGCTCTCAGGCCGGGGGATATCCAGAGCTTCCGCCAGGTGAAGCACTGTCTCCTTATTATTCAGCATGTCCAGCTGGCGGGGCGTGGGCACACAGAGGGCAGCCACCTTCCGCAGGCTGTCCTGCTCAGAGGCAGCCTGGGCCAGGGTCTGGGCGCCCACCGGGAGCAGGGCGGGCAGCTGGCCATTCTGCTCCTGGGCCAGCTGCTGGCAGAGCTGGTGCAGGCTGGAAGAGTAGGAGGCGTCCGGAAGCCAGACATGCCGCTGTGTGTATTTGGACAGTCCGCCAAGAGGGGGGGCGGCAGGGGTTTGGCGAACCGACTCCCGCTCACAGGTGATTACGCGCACACCAGCCTGGCCCAAATCCCGGCAGACAGCAAGGGACATGCGGAAGTGGACATCAGTGACAACAGCAGTGCAGCTGGGGAGCGGAGGAGAGGGAAAGCGCGGCATGGGAAACACTCCTTGGGGTAATATATGCAATTAGTATACCCGCAACAGGAGGGAAAGTCAAGCCCAGCCCAGGGTGAGGGATTGTCCAAACCACAGAGATAATTATCTGTGTTCCCCCGCC
>CAJTXF010000091.1:3490-5324 GCA_910580045.1 uncultured Eubacteriales bacterium | reverse complement strand
ACGAAAAACTCCTCGGAACGGGCACTCCCCCAGTGTGACGCTGGGCCGGGCCTGTAAAAATCCATATTATCCCTGTGCTTTGCCAAATCCGTCTTGGGCGTTCAGGGCTTCCTGGCTCAGCTCCGTCCGGCTCTCCTTTTCAGAACCCTCACGTCCTGCCCTTTGAACTCCATCTTCGCGTAATATCCCCCTATCCGTGAGGCGAACCGCTCCCCGTACCGCTTTTCCAGCTCTTTCAGGCCCAGGTTCGTGCTGATGATGGTCGGCCTGTCTCCCATCATCCTTCCGTTGAGAACATCGTACAGCACCGCGTTTACATACCCCGTGCTGCCCTCCGCGCCCAAATCGTCCAGAATCAGCAGGTCGCAGTTTTTCAGCGCCTCTGCCGTGCTCCCGCCTTCCCGCTCAAACCTTTCCCTCTCAAAGGCAGTGGTAAAGCCCTGCACTGTGCCGTATACCACGCTGAACCCCTTTTCCACCGCCTGGTTGGCAATGGCCAGGGACAGGTGGGTTTTGCCCAGCCCTGTCCGCCCGAAAAACAGCAGGCTGGGGGAATGGCTCCGCAGCCGCTCCGCGTACTCCCGGCACGCCCGCAGCACCGCGCCCATCTGGGCCATGGCCTGGGGGTCGTCCCGCTGATAGTCCAGGGAAAAGGTGTCAAACCTGCTCCCGTCCAGGGGCAGGCCCACGCTCAGCTGCTGATAGGCCAGCTGCCTGCGCAGCTGCTTGTGACAGTCACACATCCGCCCATCCACAAAGCCTGTGTCCTTGCACGCCTGGCAGGCGTACTGGGGCTCCATGTCCTCTGGCCGGAAACCATGCTCAGCCAGCAGGCTGCTGTACTCCTGCTTTAGGGCCAGGCCCCGCTGTTTCAGCTTTTCCAGCTGGGCCCGCACATCCTCTCCGGCCAGCACAGCCCGGGCCGCGGCAGCGGCGTTGCGGGCCATCTCCCGGCGGATTTCCCCGCCCCTGGGGCAGGCCTCAAAAAACGCCTCCAGCCGCGCCGAGGCCTGGGCCTCCGCGGTCTGCCTGCGCCGCAGCAGCTCCATCTGGGCCGCCTGCTGCACCTCTCTGTCATATGCCATGCCCAGCTCTCCTTTCAAAATATGCAGAATATGTAAAGCCTACAGCTCGTCCGGCAAATCCAGTGTGCTCATTTGGGCCAGGGCGTCTATGTCGTAGCTCCGGCTCTGGGACTGCTGCTCATTTTTCTCCTGGGCGGCCCGGCGGTGCTCAGCCAGCTCATCCAGGTTCTGGATGCCCTTTTCGTGCCAGCCGGTGAGAACCCTGTCCATATAGGCCGCGCTGAATTTGCCTGTGTGCTCCGCGCACAGGTCATAGGCCGCGGTGAGCATCTCGCTGCTGAAATGCCATTCATCCACCCAGCGGTGGGCCCGCTCTGCCTCAGACTTACTGGGTGCCCGGCGGGGCAGCCCGGCCGCGGATGAGACCTTGCCCCAGGCCAGGCGGACCTTGCTCAGCATCTGCAGGCGCTCCTCTGCCGCGGCCACAGAGAGCACCCCGGACTCGGCCCATTCCCGGGCCACGGCATCTATGTAGCTGGCGCTGGCCCGGCCCACGTCAGCGGCGTAGTGAATCAGCATCATGGTCACATCCACCGGCAGGCCGTAGTCGTCGATAATGGACACCAGCAGGGCGGTCATGGCAGGGGACAGGGTCTTGCCCAGAACGTTCTCCGCCTCCTGCAACAGGAAGCGCATGGCCTGGCTCTCCGTGGCCCGGGCAGCCACATGCTCCCCGTCCGGGCGGAGCATGCGCTTTTTGGGGGGCAGCGCTGAGGCCTCGGGCTGGGCAGGTTTCTGTTCGGCAGGGG
>CAJTXF010000091.1:0-3480 GCA_910580045.1 uncultured Eubacteriales bacterium | reverse complement strand
CTGAGGCGGAGCGGGGCTGGGAGAGCTCTGCCTGGTCTCAGCCGGGACAGGCGGCAAGGCAGGCTGAGGAGCAGGCCGCAGTTCGCCCTCAGCAGCGGCTGTAAGCAGGCCCTGGGCAGTCCAGTATTCCAGGGCGTCCAGAACAGCGTCTGTGGAGATATCAAGGGCCTGGGCAGTGGTTTCAGGGGAAAAGGGCTGGCCGCCCTGGCGAAGGAGCCAGAGGATGACCTGCAGATGCTCTTTTGCGGCCAGTTTGATATGGGAGTCTACAAGAGCGCAGGGCACAGGGAAAATCTGATTCCACGGGCCCAAATCTAGGCGGTAAAACATAGGGAGCCTCCTGGCCGGAGCAGCCGGCGAAATTGTATTGGGGGGAAGGGGCGGCACGATCATGCACAAATAGAGCGGGGCAGAATCCAGCCCGCCCCGCCATCACTGGTGAGACGGCAACGCTTCTGCCTCGCTCCTCTGCCTTTGGGCGGCGCTGGGAAATCCACTTCCCGGCGCCGTCAATCCCCGCCTTGTTTTCCCATTATACCACTTCCTTCCCTGCGGGTCAACCGGGAAAAATGTCCCCGCTCCCCTTGACATCTCTGCTTTTTTGCTGTATAATGTCACCTGTCTGGCTGGATTAGCTCATTCGGTAGAGCACATCACTCGTAATGATGAGGTGGTGGGTTCGATTCCCACATCCAGCTCCAACGGCGCAGTGCTGGTCAATTTTTACTTCTTCTTTGCGGTATGAGCGATACCATGCCCATAGATGACTGCCATTGACCGGCTTGCCTGCGCCCCGCCTTTCCCCCCTTTTTTGGCGCCCCTCCGCAGCAGCGGAGGGGTGTCCTTTTTTCTGTCCGGCGGACAGATTGCCGGGTTTCCGCTGTAAGGGACGCGCCCTCTGGCCCTGGATTTTTTGCCGTCCTGCCGCGGCGGAGGGCCTGCCGGGCACTGTCACCTTTCCCGCGGTTTTTCCCCCCTCTCCCTCTTGCCTTTTTCGGCTGTCTATGCTACAATTATATATATCTTTCCCCAATCAAAATAATCTCTCACTTGGAGGTCTTTCTCATGGCTAAAATCGTGAACGTGGCCGTCGTCGGTTACGGCGGCATGGGCGGCTGGCATACCAAGCGCCTGCAGGAAATCCCCGAAGTCCATCTGGCCGGTGTCTATGACATTCTCCCCGAGCGCAACCAGGCCGCTGAGCAGGCTGGCATCCATGCCTATTCATCCTATGAGGAACTGCTCAGTGATGCGGAGGTTGACGTAATCACTGTGGCCATCCCCAATGATGCCCACCGGGACGTGTGCATCAAGGCCATGGAAGCCGGGAAGCTCACCATCAGCGAAAAGCCTGTGACCATGTCCACCGCTGTGCTGGAGGAGATGATTGCCGCCAGCGTGCGCACGGGCTCTAAGTTCACTATGCATCAGAACCGCCGCTGGGACGAGGACTTTTTAGTGGCGAAAAAGATTGTGGAGGACGGCCAGCTGGGCCGGGTGTTCGCCATCCAGAGCCGGGTCCACGGCAGCCGGGGCATCCCCGGTGACTGGCGCAACACCAAGGAGCATGGCGGCGGCATGGTCCTTGACTGGGGCGTGCACCTGCTGGACCAGATGAACATGATGATGGGCCGGATGCCCAAGTCTGTGTACGCCACCCTCTCTAACGTGACCAATGAGGAGGTTGACGACGGCTTCACCGCCACCTTCACCTTCCCGGATGAGAACGGGGGCATTGTGTTCACTGTGGAGGTGGGCACCAGCAACTTCATCAACCTGCCCAGATGGTACATAGAGGGCCTGAACGGCACTGCCGTGATTGAGGACTTCCATGTAAACGGCAAGATTGTGATTGCCACCAGCGATGAGAAGCACGACGCGGTGCCGATTATCACTGCCGCCGGGCTGACCAAGACCATGGCCCCCCGCACGCCGGACACCATCAAGGAGCTGGCGCTGCCCAGGATTGACACGGATATCAAGGACTACTACCGGAATATCGCGAAGGTGGTCAATGGGGAGGCGGAGCAGATTGTTACCCATGACCAGCAGCGGGAGCTGATGCGGCTGATGGAGGCCATATTTGAGTCTGCGGAGAAGAACGCGGTGGTGGAGTTCTAAGAGACGCAAGGGTGAAGGCAGGGAAAGCCGGTACAGCTGGGCACAAGGAAACCCTTGACAAATTTCCCCCTCTGTGCTATAATTTTTAGGCCGCATATTGCGGGTCCTCAAGCGGCCTTTTGGCCCGCCCGTTGATAGCGAGACTTTTGCAAAGGCAGGAAATCGAAGATGTTTGCAGTGATTGAGACCGGCGGAAAGCAGTACAAGGTTCAGTACGGCGATGTTATCTATGTGGAAAAGCTGAATGCCGCTGAAAATGAGACTGTGGAGTTCCCTGTGGTTGCCGTTTTCGGCGATGGGGAAACAAAGGTGGGCGCGCCTTATGTGGACGGCGCTTCTGTGACCGGTAAGGTGGTTAAAAACGGCAAGGCCAAGAAAATCACCGTCTTTACCTATAAGCCCAAGAAAAACTCCAAGCGGAAGCTGGGCCACCGCCAGCCCTATACCAAGATTCAGATTGAGGCTGTCAAGGCATAATGATTCGCGCGGACTTCCTGATTCTTCCTGACGGACGCCTGCTGGGCTTCCGGCTGGCCGGCCACGCTGGCTGGGGGGAAGAGGGAACAGATATTGTGTGCGCTGCTGTGTCCTCAGCAGCATATCTGGTTGCCAACACGGTGACAGATGTGCTGGGCGTTGCCCCCTTGAGCCTGCGGGCCGGGGAGGGCGAGATGCTTCTGCGCCTGGAGGAGCGGGACGAGCCTGCCTGCCGGGATTTTCTCCGGGGGCTCAAGCTCCACCTGTGCGGCTTGGAGGAGCAGTATCCCGCGCACATGAAGGTAAGTTATTTGGAGATTTGACCACATTACAGAAAGGATGGCAATCATCATGCTGAAAATCAATATCCAGCTTCTGGCTCATAAAAAAGGTATGGGCTCCACCAAGAACGGCCGGGACTCTGAGTCCAAGCGCCTGGGCGTTAAGCGGGCAGACGGCCAGTTTGTGCTGGCGGGGAATATCCTTGTCAAGCAGCGGGGCACCAAAATCCATCCCGGAGAGAACGTAGGCCGGGGCAAGGACGACACCCTGTTCGCGAAGGTAGACGGCAAGGTGCGTTTTGAGCGCATGGGCGCGGACCGCAAGAAGGTCAGCGTGTACGCGGAGTAATTCTGGGTGGAGTAAATCCCAGCGGAGTTCCGCTTTGTACCGCAATAGGATTGAATGGAGAGCTTCTTCGGGCGATGTCTGAGGGAGCTTTTCTTTGTAAGGGGCGGTAAGCCAGAGCAGCAGCCCAGACCTGCCGGCTCGGGGCAGACGCCAGCGCCAAGCATAAACAAAGGAGCGGAGACCGGGGTCCAGGGGAGTTTGTCCCCTGGCAGGGTGTGGGGCAGCGCCCCACGACCTTGACCTTGGTCTCGC
>CAJTXF010000090.1 GCA_910580045.1 uncultured Eubacteriales bacterium | reverse complement strand
ATTCGTGCTTAACTCATGTAGACACTATCTAAGCTGAAGCTCACCTATAGCGTTGACACGCAGAATGGCCAGCTGTGATTTTTTGAGCTCCAACCTTGCCGCCCGCCATATTTTACGATATAATAATATTGTATGTGCGGTTCTATGGGCCTTGCGGGAGCGGGCCCTCCAGGCGTCGCAGAGATTGGCCTGGGGCGGCCCGTTGAGATAAAGGGCAGATACCGGGCGCACGGAAAGGGATAAGATGACATATGAAAGCAAATATAAAAACAATCAGCCGGCTCACTGGTTTTTCTCCGGCCACGGTCTCCAACGCGCTGAACAATAAGCGGGGAGTCAACAAGGCCACAGCGGAGAAAATTTTTCAGACAGCCAGAGAGGTGGGGTATTTTGACGGGCAGAGAATCCAGCGCATCCGGCTGGTTGTGTATCAGGCGGACGGCTCGGTGGTCAATGACTCGCCTTTCTTCTCCCGGCTGATGGCTGGGGTGGAGGCGGAATGCCGGCGCCAAAGCCTGGAGACTGTCACCTGTCATCTGCAAAGGAATGATTCGGAATACAGCGCCCGGCTCACCGAGCTGCTGGAGGACAGCAGCTCTGCGCTGCTGATTTTGGCCACGGAGATGGACGCTGGTGAGGCGGCAAAGTTCCAAAAGGCTTTGGCTCCAGTGGTCATTCTGGACAGCTGGTATGAGGAGCTGGAATTCAGCGCGGTTCTGATTGACAATACAGACGCAGCCTACCAGGCGGTATCCTATCTGATTGGGCAGGGGCATACCCGCATCGGACATCTGCGGGGAAAAATGCGGATAAAGAATTTTTACTACCGCCGCCAAGGATATCTCCGGGCAATGACAGAGCACGGCCTGCAGCCTGACCCCAGGTATACCCTCTCCCTTTCCACAGGCATGGAGTCAGCCTGCGCGGACATGGCCAATCTGCTGCGCCACGGGGCAGACCTGCCCACTGCCTACTTTGCTGATAATGACATGATTGCCCTGGGGGCCATGCGTGCCCTGGCCCAGGCAGGGGTGCGGGTGCCTCAGCAGGTGTCCATTGTGGGGTTTGACGATTTGCCCTTTTGTGCCATATCCAGTCCGCCGCTGACAACAGTGCGGGTATACAACTATGAGATGGGCCAGGCAGCTGTGCGCAGGCTGATGGAGATTGCGGGGGATGGGAACAGCTACCGCACGAAGACTCAGGTGACCAGTTCGTTTATCTGCCGGGACAGCGTCAGAGATATACGGGGCATCTAGGGCTTAGCGTGGCATTCCCCGCCCTGGCCTGCGGGAGGCAATTCATAGGGAGTATCCGTTCCGAGGAGTTTTTCGTGTCCCCCCGCCCGTAGGGCGGGGGAACACAGATAATTATCTCTGTGGTTTGGACAATCCCCAATTCATACAGAAAGGTGATGCGAGATGAACAAAACAGGAATCAAGCTGGGCTTTGCGCCCACCCGGCGGAGCATATTCAGTGCGCCGGACGCGGTGAAGTACCGGGGGCTGACCGCTCAGCGCTTAAAAGAGCTGGGTGTGGAGTTCGTGGACATTGACGGCATCAACGAGGAGGGCTTGCTGTACAGCGAGGACGACCGGCTGAAGATTTTGGAAAAGTTCAAGGCGGCTGGAGTGGACGGCCTTTTCCTGCCCCACTGCAACTTTGGCACAGAGTACCTGTGCGCCAGGCTGGCCAAAGACTTGAACGTACCAGTACTGCTGTGGGGGCCTTTGGACGAGCGCCCAGAGCCGGACGGGCGGCGGCTGCGGGACACCCAGTGCGGCCTGTTCGCCACAGGCAAGGTGCTGAGAAGATTCCGCGTGCCATTTACATACCTGACCAACTGCCGGCTGGACGACCCGGTGTTTGAGCGTGGAATCCGGGACTTCCTGGCAGTGTGCAATGTGGTGAAAACCTTCCGGAGTATTAAGATTCTGCAAATCGGCCCCCGGCCCTTTGACTTCTGGTCCACCATGTGCAATGAGGGGGAACTGCTGGAAAGGTTCAACATCCAGCTGGCTCCCATCCCTCTGCCAGAGCTCACCGGGGAGGTCAAAAAAGCCATTGCCGAGGGTGAGGAGGTCAGCCGGACCACCGCCTACTGCCGGGAGCATATGGATATCAATGTGACAGACGAGCAGCTGCAGAACGTGGCTGGCCTGGCCGTGGCCATGGAGCGGCTGGTGAAGAAATATCACTGCAGTGCGGCTGCCATCCAGTGCTGGAACGCTTTGCAGGGTGAGCTAGGCATTATGCCCTGCGCGGCCAATGCTCTGCTCAACGATAAGGGCATCCCGGTGGTGTGCGAGACAGACATCCATGGGGCGGTGACCGCCCTGCTGGCTGAGGCCGCTGCCAATGACGGTACCCGGGGCTTTTTCGCGGACTGGACCATCCGCCACCCAGACATAGAGAATGGGGAGCTTCTGCAGCACTGCGGTCCCTGGCCCCTCAGCGTGGCAGGGTGCAGGCCCAGCATTACCTACCCTCTGGCCTTTGACTTCCCGGGGGCTATCACTGCGGAGGCCAAGCACGGTGATTTGACCCTCTGCCGGTTTGACGGAGACAACGGAGAGTACAGCCTGCTGCTGGGCAACGCCAAGGGAGTGGACGGCCCCAAGGGCATGGGAACCTATCTCTGGGTGGAAGTAGAGAATATCAAGCGCCTGGAGGCCAAAATCGTGGAAGGCCCGTATATCCACCACTGTGTGGGTATCCATAAGGATGTGGTGCCTGTGCTGTACGAGGCCTGCAAATATATGGGCATTACGCCAGAGCTGTATGATGAAAACGAGGCGGAAATCAAAGCCTATCTGCGGGGGGAATAACCCCAGCATTTCTCACCCGGCGGGGCGCGAAGAAAAAGGGCGCAGGATTCTTTCAGCTGCCGGAGGCCGGCATTACTCAAAAAAGAAAGCAGGGATATTTTGAACATATACGATTTAGAGCTCCTCAGCTGGGATTTGCGCCAGCAGATTCTGGACATCATTATGGCCGGAGGCGGCGGGCATATCGGTGGAGACATGAGCCTGCTGAACGCCTTGCTGGTGCTCTACGAAAACCATCTGAACATCACGCCTGCGACTGTCAGCGAGCCAGAGCGGGACCGGTTTATTCTCAGCAAAGGGCACGCGATGGAGGCATATTATGCTGTGCTCTGCCACCGGGGATTCCTGGATTTGGCGGACGTGACAGCGGGATTCTCCAAGTTCGGCTCCTCTTACATCGGTCACCCCAACAACAAACTGCCCGGCATTGAGATGAACTCCGGCTCACTGGGCCATGGCCTGCCGGTGTGTGTGGGCATGGCTTTGGCCGCCAAGCGCGGCGGACAGGCATACCGGGTCTACACCATCATAGGGGACGGCGAGCTGGCTGAGGGCTCTGTCTGGGAAGGGGCCATGGCTGCCGGGCACTTCCGCTTAGACAATCTCTGCGCAGTGGTGGACAGAAATAAACTGCAAATTTCCGGCTCCACTGAGGATGTAATGGCCCATGAGCCCTTGGCGGAGCGCTTCGCAGCCTTTGGCTGGAATGTGATAGAAATCAACGGTGACAAAATAGCAGAGGTGGACCAGGCTTACTGCCAGGCAAAGGAAGCCAAAGGAAAACCCAGCGTTATTATTTCCAATACCACCAAGGGGTACGGCTCTCCGCTGATGGAGAACCAGGCAGGCTGGCACCATCATCTGCCCAATCAAGAGGAATACGAGCAGCTCAAGCGGGACTTTGCCGCAGGAAAGGGGCGTGTGCAGCATGAATAAGATTCCCAACCGCCAGGCCATCTGTGAGACCCTCATGGCCCATGCGGAAACTGACAAGGATATTTTCGTCCTGTGCAGCGACAGCCGGGGCAGTGCGTCCCTGGCATCTTTTGCTGAGAAGTTTCCTGAGCAGTTTGTGGAGGTTGGCATTGCTGAGCAGAACCTGGTGAGCATTGCGGCAGGTCTGGCTGCCTGCGGAAAGAAGGCCTTTGCCGCATCCCCTGCCTGCTTCCTCAGCACCCGGAGCTATGAACAGGCCAAGGTGGACTGCGCCTACTCCAATACCAATGTGAAGCTCATTGGCATTTCCGGCGGCATCAGCTATGGGGCCTTGGGAATGAGCCATCACTCAGCTCAGGATATTGCGGCCATGAGCGCTCTGCCCAATATGCGGGTATATCTTCCCAGTGACAGGCACCAAACCAAATACCTAATCCAGGCCCTCTTAGAAGACGAAAAGCCTGCCTACATCCGAGTGGGGCGCAATCCGGTGGAGGATATCTACACTGACAAGGACTGCCCCTTTACCCTGAATCGGGCTACCTGGCTGCGTGGGCGGGGAGAGCGGGTCAAGGCCGCCCTTATCGCCTGTGGTGAGATGGTGCGCCCTGCCCTGGAGGCCGCGCGGCTTTTGGAGGAGGCCGGTATAGCTGCCAGCGTGCTGGATATGTACTGTGTGAAGCCTTTGGATAAAGAAGCCGTCATTGAGGCAGCGCAGATGGCAGATATTGTGCTCACAGTGGAAGAACACTCTCCATATGGCGGGTTGGGGAGTATGGTCGCTCAGGTGCTGGGGGAATGCTGCCCCAAGCGTGTAAAGTGTCTCTCCTTGCCGGATGCGCCTGTCATTACTGGTACTTCGCCGGAAGTGTTTGCCCACTATGGGCTCACTGGAAAGGGTATCGCGGCCGCAGCGGAGGGACTGCTGAAGTGAAGCATATTCTCAGTATTGACCAGAGTACCTCTGGCACCAAGGCGCTGCTCTTGGACGAAACAGGGGCATTGGCGGGCCGAGCGGATTTGCCCCACCGGCAGATAATTAACCAGCAGGGCTGGGTCAGCCATGACCCCATGGAGATTTATCAGAACACCATTATGGCGACAAGGAATTTACTTAACAGCACAGGGGCTGATTCGACATCTATTGTGGCCATGAGCATCAGCAACCAGCGAGAGACTGCCCTTATTTGGGACAGGGATACTGGCGAACCTGTGGCAGACGCAGTGGTCTGGCAGTGCGGCAGGGCCCAGCCCATCTGCGAGCGGCTGGAAAGCCACGCTGAAACTATCCGCCAAAAGACAGGCCTGCGGCTGTCCCCCTACTTCCCGGCAGCCAAGTGGGCCTGGATTTTGGAGAATACGCCAGACATTTCAGGGCGCAGCCTATGCGCAGGAACCATCGACAGCTGGCTGGTCTGCAAACTTACCGGTCAGCACAAGACTGACTACTCCAACGCCAGCCGGAGCCAGCTGTTCAACATCAACACCTTGACATGGGATGAATCGCTGTGTCATCTGTTCGGCGTAGACCCTCATATGCTGCCCGAGGTCTGCATGAGCGACAGCTGCTTTGGCGAGACCAACATGGATGGTGTGCTTCCTCATAAAATACCGATATATGGTGTGCTTGGCGATTCTCATGGCGCCCTGTTCGGCCAGGGCTGCGTGGAGCCAGGCATGGGAAAAGCCACTTATGGCACTGGCTCCTCGGTAATGGTGAACGTGGGACAACGGCCTGTTTTCAGCGGCAATGGAGTGGTCACCTCCCTGGCCTGGGGCATGGGCGGCAAAGTGGAGTATGTACTTGAGGGCAACATCAACTATACTGGCTCTGTTATCAAATGGGTGGTGGACAGCCTGGGACTGCTGAGCTCATCCAAAGAAGCCGGCACTGTGGCCGCTGGGGCCAATCCTGAGGATGACACCTATCTGGTCCCGGCCTTTACCGGGCTGGGCGCGCCTCACTGGAAGTCAGACGCCAAAGCCATTCTCTGCGGCATGAGCCGGAGCACTGGCCGGGCGGAAATTGTCAAGGCTGCAGAGGAATCCATTGGCTATCAGATTGCGGATGTAATAGACGCCATGAGGTGTGAAGGCGTCAGCTTGACAGAGCTACGGGCAGATGGAGGCCCTACCCGTGACAGCTATCTGATGCAGTTTCAGGCGGATATTCTGGGCTTGTCTGTGGCTGTGCCAGAGCGGGAGGAGCTTTCTGGCATTGGAGCGGGATACTGCGCGGGCATTGCCTGTGGGCTGTACCCATCAGACATTAACACCCGGGCAGAGCGCGTTGTGTATTCGCCCAAGAAGGATAAGGCCTGGCGTGAGAAGCGCCTGGATGGTTGGAAAAACGCAGTCAATATGCTGCTTTAAGGAGGAAAATCATGCAAACCGCAGAAAAATGGGGCATGTTTGAAATCAGCGCCCCAGGCAAAACAGACGGCAACCCCTTTACGGACTACACCTGCACAGCTATTTTCAAGGGTGAGAATGAGATTGTGACAGTGGATGGCTTTTATGACGGTGATGGGACCTACAAGGCCCGGTTCATGCCCAGCTTTGAGGGAGAGTACACCTATGAGATGAATGGCAGTTTTGGGGAGGCTGTTACTGGTGAGTTTACTGTCACCCCGCCGCAGGAGGGCAATCACGGCCCTATGCGTGTGGCCAACCAATTCCATTTTGCCTATGAGGATACCACGCCCTACTACTCCGTGGGCACCACCTGCTATGCCTGGGCCCACCAGCCAGAGGAAACCCACCGGCAGACTCTCGAAGAGCTGGACAAGGGTTATTTCAACAAAATGCGCTTCTGCGTGTTCCCTAAGCACTATATCCACAACTTCCGGGATCCAGAGACTTTCCCATATGAGGGCACGCCAGTGGACAATTCCGGCCTGTGTGAGGAGAATTTTTCCTATCACGTCAGCTTTGAGGGCAATGCCTGGGACTTCACCCGGTTTAACCCAGAGCACTTCCGGCGGATGGAGCGCTGCATTGTGGAGCTGATGGAGCGGGGGATTGAGGCGGACATTATTGTTATGCACCCCTATGACCGCTGGGGCTTTTCTGCCATGACCCCAGAGCAGGACGATTTGTACTGGAAATATGTAGTGGCCCGGTTTGCCGCCTACCGTAATGTATGGTGGAGCCTGGCTAATGAGTATGATTTGCTTTTTGACAAGAAGCTGGAGGACTGGGAGCGGTATGCCAAAATTCTCTGTGAGAAGGACCCTTACAAGCATCTGCGGGGTATTCACAACTGTATGGCCTTCTATGACCACAGCCGCCCCTGGGTCACCCACTGCAGCCTGCAAAGGCAGGACCTTTACAGGCATGTGGAGTATACTGACGAGTACCGCACCCGGTGGGCCAAGCCTATTGTGTGGGATGAAATCAGCTATGAGGGCAACGTGGACATGGGCTGGGGGAACATCTCTGGCCAGGAGCTGACTCGGCGTTTTTGGGAGGCCAGCATCCGGGGCGGCTATGCGGGCCATGGGGAGACCTTTATGGACGAGGAGAACGACATTCTCTGGTGGAGCCACGGCGGGCCCCTCCATGGGGAGAGCCCTGAGCGAATCCGCTTCCTTCACAAAATCCTGTGTGAGACCCCGGGCTATGGCCTGAAGCGGGGCCAGGGCAGTTTTGACGAAATCGTGGGCGTGCCTGATGGGGTGGACTTCATGGGCCCTGACGGCACCCCTGGCTACGAAATTCATTACTATGGCTTTGGCCGGCCCAGCTTCCGAGACTTCCATAAGTCTCCGGAGGACAAGTGGAAAGTAGAGATTATTGACACCTGGGAAATGACAATTACGGATGGAGGCATCCATAGCGGCAAGTTCCGTGTCCAGCTCCCTGGCAAGGAGTATATGGCAGTAAGACTGACAAGGCAGAGCTAAGCATCAGTGAACACAAAAACAAGGCATGGCCCGGATACGGGCCATGCCTTGTTTCTGTAATACAGCCATATCCAATGTACGCCCATCTTAGAGTCTGTCGCCGCGCTACCTGACAACTCTGCCGGAAGCCAATTGCAATAGAGGGAACCAGCAAATTCTACAGCTATAGCTTATCCTCGGCCGGGAGTTTTTTGTCCTCTGTCCTGCTGCTGAGAAAAAATGCCGCCCAGCGCCCCAGCGTCCCAACAGGCAGGGCCAGCCATAGAATCGTCCTCCTTTGTGGCTCCATTATACGGAAAACCGCTAAAAACCTCAAAGGTGGGAATTTCAGTCCCTACGGGGATTTGCAGATATTCTTTTTCTCGGATAGTTACTGGCAGTATAAAGGGGGAGAGGTGTGGAGAGGGGGAAGCCGATACCGTGGCTATCCACTCATGCCGCAAAAGGGCAGACTTCGCCCTCGGTGTGCGGCTATCTCTCTTGACTTCGCTGCCGCTGCAGGTGTCGGTTGTAGAACTCCAACGCCTTAACGACAAAATCCGTTTCCTGCCCTCTGGGGATTGACCTCGGTATGAGCTTGGTTATCCTCTCGTCCTTAAAGGCGGGCTTTTCTTTCTGGTTGGGCTTTTCTTCTTCCATGATGGAGCTGATAACCTCGTCCGTGAGTTTTTCGTCCTGCATAAACTTCTTCATTTTGATAGCCTGTGCAAGTGACGGGGTGGCATCGTTGTACTCCATGGCTTCAAGCAGGGTGTATTGCTGTCCCTCGGTAAGATATGAGGTTTCCACCGCAGGACGAAAAGCAATCCGCCTTTCATCTACCATTTGGAGAATTTCGGGTACAAGCTCGGTCAAACGGATATATCGGAAAATCTGATTTTTGCTTTCGCCCACTTTTTCGGCAAGTTCGTCACTTGAAGTAGCAAATTCAGAATTATTACCCACTGGGGAATAATTATCTTTTGTGGGTCTGCCTGCCTGTCGTTTCATTGCTTCAAGCCGCATCTTGTACGCAAAGGCTTTCTCACTCGGTAAAATGGTAGTTCGTTGAAGATTGCTTTCCACCATGACGATAATCGCTTCGTCACGGGTCAGCTCCTTGACCTCGCATTTCAGCGTTTCA
>CAJTXF010000089.1 GCA_910580045.1 uncultured Eubacteriales bacterium | reverse complement strand
TGCAAGGGGCCATGCGCCCCTTGACCCCGGGATGGGCTTACCGTTAGGTACTGCTCACTGCTCACCCTTGACTATCCAAAATACCAGGTCCCGAGCAGCTCCAGGCTATTTACATACTCCCTGCTTACCGGCAGCCCTGATATCACCGGGAAGTATACCCCGAACAGCACCAGGCTTACCGCCGCCAGCCCCCCCAGCATTACCTGGGCCCATGTGACCTTCCGCTGGGCCAGCAGCCCCACCGGGACAACCCCTGAGAGCTTCCCCCGCTCTCCCATGCCCTGGAACGCTGCCAGCAGGCAAATCACCAGGAACGGCACCGCTGTGAAGTAGTGGTAGATAAACGTCAGCCGGGGCACCAGCACCCAGGGCAGGTACACGGACAAAAAGCCCGCCAGGGCCACCCCACAGGCCAGCTCCCGCTTTTTCAGCCATTTCCAGGCCGCGTACAGCGCCGCCGGAATGCAGGCCCACCACAGCAGGGGATTCCCCATGGAGGAAATGGTGCTGTACAGCCCGTCCGCTGTCTCGCCGCCGTAGAACCAGATGGGCCGCGTGACCAGGGGCCACTCGTACCACACAGAGGAGAAATCGTGCTCTGCCACCAGCTGGCTGTGGTAGTTGAACATGGTGGTCTGATAATTCCAGAAGGACCCCCACACCCGCTCTATATTGTGGGGCAGGGTGGTCATGGGCAAAAAGGCGCAGAAGTAGACGCCAAAGGGGATTGCGACAAACAGCAGGCAGCACCAGGCGCACAGCTGCCAGCACCGGCGCAGCACCGGCGCGGTAGAGCGCTTTCCCTTTGCCTCGTAGAGGTAGGCGGAAATCAGCTTGCCGAAGAACAGCACCGCCAGGCCCACCGCCCCATAGGCGGCGGTCCACTTGCTGGCCACGCCCAGGCCCATGAACAGGCCGCTCAGCCCCAGGGGAACCAGCAGGCTCTTCATGCTGTCCCGCACAATGTCCTTGTGGAGGAACCAGACCATGGCGTCATACATCAGCAGCAGGAAGAACACGGAATAGGTGTCAATGGTGGCAATGCGGGTCTGGGTGAAGTGCATAAAGTCAAAGGCGAACAGCAGGGTGCCCAGGCCGCAGAGCCAGGCTTTGCCCAGCAGCTGCTTGCACAGGTGGTACAGCACAGGCAGCATCAGCACCCCAAACAGGGTGCCCATGAACCGCCAGCCAAAGGGGTTCATCCCGAACAGCCGGATGCCCAGGGCGATGATGTGCTTGCCCAGGGGCGGGTGGGTGTTCTCATAGGGCTCCAGGCCCAGGATATGCTCATAGGCGGTGCGGGCGTGATATATTTCGTCAAAATAGCTGGAGTTTTCGTAGGTCTTGGCGGCAGGCACCGTGTCCTGCTCGTCACAGAGGCGCTCTGCCCCAGGCCCTTCGGCAGTGATGCCCGGGGCGCTCTGGGCCCCGGCTGGCAGAAGCCCCGCCTCGCTGAGGGTGACAGAGCCGTCCAGGGCGGTCAGCCGCACATAATTGCCCGGGGTGTCCAGCCAGTGGGTCTTCCAGGCAAACACATAGCCATTGCTGGTGGTGCCGCAGTCCGCCCAGGTCTCCCCGTCCATGCTGGTCTCCACCTTCATGGAGGAGCCCACCCGGGCCGCGTAGTGGTTGGCGTCCGGGGACAGGCCGGGCAGGAAAATCAGGCTGTTGGCGGTCTCCCCGCAGTGGAGCACCACGCTCTCCCCCTCATTGGGCGTCCAGTTGGTGGTGGGCAGGACAGTGCCCCCCAGGTGCCAGAAGGCCACAAAGGCGTAAATCAGGGTCACGCCCCCCATAACCAGCCAGTCCAGCCGGGCCATCCGCCGGGCCTCTCTGTCCAGGCCCAGCCGCTGGGGGACCTCCGGGGCGGGAGCCGCCTTGCCCCCCTTCTTCCCCTTTTTCCGGGAGGGCTGGGGAGCCTCCCCAGGGGCCGCCCGCTCCACGGCCTGGGGCGCTGCCGCCGACCTCGGCCCGGCCTCCCGGATATCCCCCCGCACGTACACCTGCCAATAGGCCCACAGCATATAGAACAGCGCCGCCAGCTGCAAAAGGGAGATAAGCTGGAACGGGGTGGCGTTGGGGTCATAGCTGCCCCCCAGCTCCCGGAACAGCCAGAGCACATAGCTTACGTTCAGATAATTGGCCCCGGTAAAGAAGCCGTAGGCCCGTATCAGCCGCCTGTCCTTGGTGAACAGGAAGGCCAGAAGCATGAACAGGAAGGCCGGGAACAGGTACCGCTCGTGCATTTTCACCGCGAACAGGTATACAATGCCCATGAGCACCGGCACAGCGGCAAAGGCCGCGTCCCCGCGCCGCGAGCGGAACATCAGGACGCCGCAGGCCACAGTGGCCAGCACCGGCGCGGCCACGGTCAGCGCCATGCCGGAAAGGCCCTGGGGCATCCCGGCCCAGTTGCGGCCCAGCAGGGCCCAGAGGTTGCAGGCGTTCACGGAGAGGTAGTCATAATAGTTCATGGTGGACTGATACTTCACCACCAGCCACCAGTAGTTGAAGCCATGGGTAAAGGGCGCGGCCAGCACCAGAATGGCCCCCAGGGCGCAGCCAATCCCCAGGGCCAGGCCCAGCCAGTGCCTGCGCTTGATGGCAAAGCACAGGTACAGGGGGGCGAACACCAGCATCTGGGGCTTGCACAGGATGGACACGCCGTAGATAAGCCCCGCGGGGATGTAGCTCTCCTTATAGAGGAACAGCACCGAGGCCAGCAGGATGGCCGTGCAGAAGGAATCCGCCTGGCCCCACTGGGCGGAGTTGATGAACACCGCCGGGCAGAACAGATAGGCCGCCGACACCAGCAGGGCCCCGCTGTCCCCCAGCCGCTCCCGGCCCAGGCGCAGCAGCACCCAGCCGCAGGCCAGGTCCGCGAAGATGCTGGGCAGCTTCATGACCAGGGTATGGCTCTGCCCCTCCAGGGTAAGGCCCAGGGTCTGGCGGATAACCTCCAGCAGCCGCAGTATGTACAGGTATCCAGGGGGATAGTCCAAAAACATATCCTGCTGGTAGATATCCCGGAAGCCCACCTGATGCACTGTGTAGGCCCAGCTCTTAAAGGTGCTCATGTCCACGCTGAACCCGTCTGAATAGTACCCCAGCAGCAGCCGCAGCACCAGCGCCGCCAAGAAGACCAGCCCCGCCAGCACAGGGAAGCCCACTGCGCGCTCTCCCTTCATCCGCCGGTTGGAAAGGTACAGCCCCCAGGCGCAGCAGGCCGCGCCCAGATAAATGTATCCGCTCATCTTAAAACCCTCTCTTCCTCCCTGAAAATGACTAAAATAATCAAAAATATTTACCAAAAATCTATTGACTATTTCTGGGAATCCGTGTAATCTAAAGACAGCCCCAATTAGTATAATGCTTTCCCACCGGAAAGTCAAATCCTCACACAAAGAAAGGAAAATTTTTATGTGCAAGCTGACTGCCCGCTATCACGAAGACCCCGCCGCCCTGCACGTGGGTACTGAGCCCAACCGGGCCTATTACCTGCCCCAGGCCCCGGACGGGGCGCCCCGGGTCCACAGCCTGAACGGGGAGTGGTCCTTCCGGTACTTTGACTCCTTTCTGGACGCCACAGAGCCGGACGGCACCCTGAAAACCGGCGGCATGTGCCCCATCCAGGTGCCCTCCTGCTGGCAGTGCTCCGGCTGGGGACGGCACATGTACACCAATGTGCGCTTCCCCATCCCGGTGGACCCGCCCTATGTGCCGGAGGAGAACCCCTGCGGCCTGTACAGCCTGGATTTGCCCATAAAGAAGCCCCAGGGACACCGCTTCTTTTTGAACTTTGAGGGCGTGGACTCCTGCTTCTACCTGTGGGTGAACGGGGAGTTCGTTGGGTACAGCCAGGTCTCTCACAGCACCTCTGAGTTTGAGGTGACAAGGCTGCTGCGGGACGGGGAGAACAGCTTTACCGTGCTGGTGCTCCAGTGGTGCGACGGCACCTATCTGGAGGACCAGGACAAGCTGCGCATGAGCGGCATCTTCCGGGACGTGTACCTGATTGAGCGGCCTGAGAGCTTCCTGCGGGACTTCTTTGTGAAGGAGAGCTTCGCCCAGGACTTCTCCCAGGCAGATATAACCGTAGAGCTGGAGGCCAGCGGGGATATCCAGCTCACAGCCGCCCTCACCGCCCCGGACGGGGAGCCCGCGGGAGAGGGCGCCTTTGAGGGGGAGAAGGGCTCTCTCCGGTTCCAGCTTGACAAGCCTGTGCTGTGGAACGCGGAACAGCCCCGTCAGTATACCCTCACCCTCTCCACCGGGGATGAGGTCATCACCCAGAAGGTGGGCCTGCGCAAAATTGAAATCAAGGACAGCGTGGTGCTGCTCAATGGGACGGCCATCAAGTTCCGGGGCGTGAACCGCCACGACAGCGACCCCATCACAGGCTATACCATCAGCCGGGAGCAGGCCCTGCGGGATTTGCTGCTCATGAAGCAGCACAATGTGAACGCCATCCGCACCAGCCACTATCCCAACGCCCCCTGGTTCCCCCAGCTGTGCAGCGAGCTGGGCTTCTATGTGATTGCCGAGGCGGATTTGGAGAGCCACGGCTTCGCGGTGAAGTACGGCACCCACAGCCTGGAGAACTACGCGGACAGCATGGACGACCCCCAGTTCAAGGAGGCCATTATTGACCGGAGCCAGCGGAACGTGCACAGGGACAAGAACAACGCCTCGGTGGTCATCTGGTCCCTGGGCAATGAGAGCGGCTGGGGCGAGAACGGCGAGGCCGCGGGCCGCTGGGTCAAGGAGTATGATTCCAGCCGCCTGCTCCACTATGAGGGCAACATGGTCTATCACAAGGCCCGCAAGCCCGACTTCTCCATGCTGGACTTTTTCAGCCGCATGTATCCCCCCATCCACGCCGGGCAGGAGGCCTGGGCCAAGAAGGCCTCTATTGAGGAGTACTTCCAGGGGGTGGAGATTGACGAGAACTGGAACGGACGCCGCCCCCCCTACATGCTGTGCGAGTATATCCACGCCATGGGCAACGGCCCTGGGGACGCGGAGGAGTACCAGCAGCTGATTATGAAGCATGACGGCTTCTGCGGCGGCTTTGTGTGGGAGTGGTGCGACCACGCGGTCTACGGGGGCCAGACCCCGGACAACCGGCCCATCTACCGCTATGGCGGGGACCATGAGGAGTTCCCCCATGACGGGAACTTCTGCATGGACGGCCTGGTGTACCCGGACAGGACGCCCCACACGGGCCTTAAGGAGTTCAAGAACGTAATCCGGCCCATCCGGGTCACAAAAACCGGGGCTGATACCTTTACCCTCCACAACTACCGGGACTTCACCAATGCCAAGGACTTTGCTGATTTGCACTATGAGGTGCGGGTGGACGGCAAAACCGTAAAGGCCGGGGATTTGGAGATGCCCTCCATCGCGCCCCACGGGGAGGCCCAAATCACCCTGGAGGGCCTGCCCGCCAATGGGGACAGCACTGTCACCTTCCTCTATACAGCCAAAGAGGGCGTGCCCGTGCTGGATGCCGGCCACCAGCTGGGCTTTGACGAGATTCCCCTCAGCCAGGAGCTGCCCGCCCTGCCTGCCCCTGCCCAGGGCAAGGTGGGGATTCAGGAGACCAACCGGGAGATTGTCCTCTCCGGCGCTGGGTTCCGGTACAGCTTCCGCAAACAGACCGGCCTGTTCCAGTCCCTCTGCTATGAGAACCACACCCTGCTCACCCGGCCCATGGAGTGGAACGTCCACCGGGCGCCCCTGGACAATGACAAGTATATCAACTCCAAGTGGACAGAGGCTGGCTATGACCGGCACACTGTGCGGGTCTACAGCGCGGAGGTCAAGGAGACTGCCGGGGGCGCGGAGATTGCCTGCCAGCTGGGCATCAGCGCTTTGACCATCAAGCCCTTTGTCACTGTGAAGGCCCTTTGGACCGTGGACGCCGCCGGGCACATCAGCTGCCGGCTGGAGGGCCGCCGGGACACCCTGTTCCCCTTCCTGCCCCGGTTTGGCCTGCGGATGTTTATGCCCAAGAGCTTCGGCCAGGTGGAGTACTATGGCTACGGCCCGGGGGAGAGCTATATTGACAAGCACCGCTCCTCCCGGCTGGGCGTGTATGCCTCCACTGTGGAAGCCCAGACCGAGCACTATCTGAAGCCCCAGGAGAACGGCTCTCACTTCGGCTGCCGCTGGGCCGCTGTGCGGGAGAAGGGCTGCACCCTCACCGCCCAGTCCCCGGACACCTTCTCCATGAACGTGTCCCGCTATACCCAGGAGGAGCTGGCCGGCAAGAAGCACGACTATGAGCTGAGCCCAGCCGGGGAGACCGTGTTCTGCCTGGATTACAAGATGAGCGGCGTGGGCTCCAACTCCTGCGGGCCCCTGCTGCTGGAGGACTATCAGCTTTGCGAGGGGGAATTCTCCTTCAAATTTGCCCTGGTTCCCTCTTGCAACTGAGAGGAATCTGCTGTATAATAATTCCCGGGCCAAAAGGCCGCATCTGCCCGGCCCAGGGGCAGCGGCCCCATGGCAGGCAGGCCCCCTGGCCTGGCCGGGAGGTCTGCCCCAGGCAGAGCCAGGCCCAGTGGCAAAGGGCTCCCATAGGAAACCAGCTATGGAGGGATACCGCTTGAACAGAGAGAACAAACGGAAAAAATTTGAAAAGGGCTATTATCAAAGCCACGGCTGCAGCGACAGCTTTACCTGCAAGCACTGCGGGTGGCTGGTCACCCCAGAGGCCGCGGGCACCCAGCACCGCAACCACTGCCCCAACTGCCTTTGCAGCCTGCATGTGGACAATGAGCCCGGGGACCGGGACGCGGACTGCGGGGGCCTGATGGAGCCCATCAGCGTGTGGGTGCGCAGGGACGGGGAGTGGGCCATTATCCACCGGTGCAGGCAGTGCGGGGCGCTGAGCTCCAACCGGGTGGCCGCGGACGACAGCCCGGTAAAGCTGATGTCCATTGCCCTGCGGCCCCTGAGCCAGCCCCCCTTCCCGGTGGAGCGGATTCAGGAGCTGACGGACATGATGTTCGGCGAGAATACCTGACGGCACGGGGCCAGGGCCTCTCCCAAGAAAAAGGGGGGAGGTCTTGGCCTGCGTCCGTCTCTCCCGGGACGAATCCGCAAGAGCCGGTATTCACAGATTCTTAAGGCAACACCGCACAAAGACCGGCCTGCGGCCTTTGCACACGATTTGCTTGATCTTTTTCCGTCATCTTGCACTAATCTTGCTTGTCAATCGCGAGATTGTCTGCGCTCGATTCGTACAAGCTAACGAAAAAATCTACTGCGCAACTCGCGCACAATCTTTGTGCGGTGTTGCCTTAAAGCAGGGACAATTCTGAAAAAGTATCACAAACAGGAGGAAACACACCATGAAACTTGGGATTATTATGCCCCCAAAGCCCGAGAGCTTTGAGCAGGCCAAGGAGCTGGGCCTGGACTTTGTGGAGTTTGACTGCAACCCCGCCGACTTTTTCGGCGCGCCTATGGCAGAGCTGACCGCCCGGCAGGAGGAGCTGAAGGCCGCCAGCCAGCGCGCTGGCATCGAGGTGGGCGCCGTGGGCCGCTGGGCCAGCCATATCCTGGACGAAAACGGCCAGGTAAAGCCCGCTGAGTGGGACGAGGTCAAGGCTGTCATTGACTTTGGCGCTTATCTGGGGGCAAAGCACTATCTGTGCAGCGTGAACTATGTAAAAGAGCTCAGCTATTATAAGAACATCACAGCCGCCATCCAGGTGCTCAAGGACATTGTGGCCTATGCCAAGGAAAAGGGCATGGAGACCGCCATTGTCAACTGCTGCATGGGCGGCAACTACATCCGCACCCCGGAGCAGTGGAAGCTGGTCCTCAGCGAGGTGCCTGGCCTGGGGATTAAGTATGACCCCTCTCACAGCTTTGTCCACGGGGGCCAGAACGGGGCCTATCTGGAGGAGGGCCTGGAGTGGGGCGCCCACTTTAAGTACTGCCATGTAAAGGGCGTTATCCAGCGGGGCGACTCTCGGGAGGAGGAGCAGTGGGCCATGATGGATTTGGCCAAGGCCCACCCCGAGCTGAAGGAAGAGCTGATGGCCAAGACCTTTGGCGGCAGCAACTGGTATGACAACCCGCCCGCGGGCATTGACGTCATCAACTGGCGGGCCTTCTTTGCCATCCTCTACAAGTATGGCTATGACGGCTATCTGGCCATTGAGCCCCACTCCCCCACCTGGCAGGGCGAGCTGGGCCAAAAGGGCCTGCGGTATACCATTAAGTATATCCGGGACCTGATGCTGTAACACGCCGCTGCTGCGGGCCGCGCTTTTTTCCAAATCAAGTATAGGCAAGGAGGGAGCACAATGTCACCACAAATGGTAGAACTGCACGATGTAGACGTACCCGCATTCCTAAAGGTGCTTGACAGCTGCGAGGGGGAGGTCTATCTGATGACCCGGGACGGCGACCGCCTGAACCTGAAAAGCAAGCTGTGCCAGCTGGTGGGCCTGACGGCCCTGATAGAGGGCGGCAAGATTGCTGAGGCCTTCGTCATGTGCGAGCGGGAGGCGGACGAGTCCAAGCTGTTCCGTTTCAACCTGTACAAAAAGGGCGTAGAGGAAGAGGACGATATCTAGCCCAGGTTCTTAGAATTAAAGAAAAGCAGACCGCTCTCCCCTGGTGGGGAGGGCGGTTTTTGCAGGGTGAGGGGGGCGGAAATGTAAATAAACTGTGGCTTTTCTTGCAATCCGGGGTAAAGACGTGGTATAATACCAGCGTATCGGGAGGAAAGGGCGGGCAGAGCCTGGCGGGGGGGCCCAGACCGGGGTCCAGGGGCG
>CAJTXF010000088.1:5081-8995 GCA_910580045.1 uncultured Eubacteriales bacterium | reverse complement strand
TAAAAATTTTAGATTCTCCCCGGCCCTGGGCCGGAGAGTGGAAGTTAACTATATAATAACCTTTGCGCGCGGAAAATGCAAGCCTTTTTTTCAACTTTTTTGCGCCTTTACATATTTTTTTTCGCGGTGGGCAAACTAAAGAATTTGGCGGTATTATGCGGTTTTTCGGGTTTTTGCTTGTGCATTTTGACCCTTTTTCTGTCTGTTTGCCCATATTTAACCTTGGTTCCATCTGCCGCTGTTGGCAGTTTCGACCAGGAAAAATAGCTTTTTCAGCTCTCGCCGCCCTTTGCTTTCCCCCTTTCCTGTAAAGTGATTTCGCTTCCCCCACGCCCTACATTTTGCGGAGGATGGCCAGCATTCCACATCGTACATGGTGATTATAACATAAAATGCGCCCCAACGCAATCGTTAAGGCGCTATTATTTACAATTTTTGTGCTTTCTTGTGTCTCCTGGCTCATCTTTACCTGTATTTAGTGCCCGGCCCAGTTTTGCCACTGGGTCCAGGCTGATTTCCTCCCCATGTTCCCGGCAAAAAGCAAACCAAACCGGGCAGGCCCCCAGGCATTTGCCAAAGGGCCCGGCAGCCCGGCGCACTTCTCCCCGCTGGCGAAGCCCTGCTTCCACCTGCAAAAAGTATGCCCCCCGCCACATGCACAGGCAAGAGGGGGCCCGCGGCCACCTTCTATACAGCTCCGCCACTGCTGAGCACAGCGCCGTGACCCCCTCCAGCCGAAAAACCAGAGGCTGGGGAGGGGTTTTCATTTTCACAGGCAGCCCCCCTTGCAGTATGATTCAGCAAACACACTTCTGCTGATTACATCCCATACTATGTAGGGCCGGGCCCGGCGGTGCCTGCGCCTCTAAATTGCCAGGCAGCGCATCTCCAGATAGGGGTCCTCCGCCTGGAAGACCGAGGTGCCTGCCACAAGGATATCCGCCCCCGCCGCTTTGCACAGGGGCGCTGTCTCCAGGTTGACGCCCCCGTCCACCTCCACCAGCAGCCCCGGGAACCTGGCTTTCAGCTGAAAAATTTTCCGCAGGGCTTCCACTTTCATGGTCTGCCCTCCAAATCCTGGTTTTACGCTCATAACCGTCACCTGGCGCAGGCGTTTGCCCCACTCGCCAATGGCAGAAACCGGCGTTTCCGGGCTGATGGCGCACCCCGCCTGGGCCCCGCTGGCCCGGATGGCCTGAATCAGCTCCTGAGGGTCCTCCCCGCACTCCACATGGAAAGTGATGATATCCGCCCCGGCTTTCCGGAACGCCGGGATATACGCCAGGGGCTTTTCCAGCATCAAGTGCACGTCGAACAGCAGCTTGGTCTTGTCCCGCAGGGCAGCCACCACTGCCGGGCCAAAGCTGATGTTGGGGACAAAGTGCCCGTCCATAATGTCAATGTGGAGCAAATCAGCCCGCTCTATTCTGGCTACTTCCTGGCCCAGCGCCGAGAAGTCAGCCGCCAGCAGCGACGGTGCGATATAAACCATATCATCCTCCTGTTGTCCCAATCCCTTTTGCTTTCTATTATATATAGGTACATATAGGGCTTGTAGTCTCCTCCACCCCCAAAATGTTCGGGAATAGAACTTTCTATCCTATCATATTCTGAATGGGCGAATCCGGTGGGCCGCTCTCCTTATCCTCCCCCGCACAGCGCCCGCGCCAAAATGGTCATCACGGGTATGCTCAGAATCGACAGCACAGTGGACACCGCCACCAGCTTAGAGGCCAGCTCTGAATCCCGTTTGTACTGCACGGCAAACAGCACTGTGTTGGCCGCCACCGGCGTGGCTGCCTGCACCATAGTTGACACGAACAGCGCCTCTCCAGGCTGAATCAGCACCAGCAGCGCCAGATAAATGGCCGGGGCGGCAATCAGCCGCAGAAAGGACGCGGTATACACGCTTTTGTCCGACATAAAAGAATGCAGGTCCGCTTTGGCGATATATGTGCCAATCACAAGCATGGCAAGGGGGGTGTTCAAGTCCGAAATCAGCCCCAAGGGCTCGCTGACCACCTGGGGCAGCTGCACCTTCAGGAAATACAGGGGCAGTCCAAAGGCCAGGCCCACCACCCCGGGGTTCAGCACTAGGGTTTTCAGGTTCATTTTCGCCCCGCCGCTCATCATGCTGTAGCCATAGGTCCAGCAGAGGATATTGAACACCACCACCCCGAAAGAGGCGTAGATGACCCCTGTGTCCCCCACAATGCCCTGGACCAGGGGGATTCCCATAAAGCCCGTGTTGCTGAACAGGGCCGCAAAGCGCAGCACCTTCTGCCGCTCCTCCGGCTCCTTCCTAAAGGCCAGCCTGCTCAGCACCAGGGCAATGCCCATCCAAAGCAGGGGCAGGGCCACGGCCATGCCCAGCTCATATGCCCCCAGCCTGTCTGTAGAGCCGATAAACGAGTTGATAATTACACAGGGGGTCACCAGCTTGATGAGTATGGCAGTGATTTCAGAGGCGCCCCTTTCTGTGAGCATCCCCCGCTTTGTGATAATGTACCCCACCAAAATCAGCACCAATATGATTGCTACCTTCCCTACTACTGCCAGGATTGCTTCCATCCGCCAGCCTTCCTTTCCCTCTTATCGTGTCCCGTTAAAAATCTGGCCTGTCCCCATCATCCTCCGGAGAGCCTGCCGCTTCCCTGCTCTTTTTGCGGTACTCCTTCACAAAGGCCGCAGTCAAAATCACCAAGGCCGCGCCGGTCACACACTTGAGGGCAATGCCCCAGCCCCCCTCGAACATTTTCAGCTCCGGCCGTATGGCATCTGCCAGCCACCAGCCTCCCAGCACCAGGAAAAATCCCCCGGCCAGGATAAAAATCTTATTCTCCTTGGACATGGCAAACAGCAGAATCAGGCCCACCACAAACCACATGATTGCGTAGAAATACTGCATGGCTCCTCCTTTGTTCCAGGGTGTGTTCCCACAAGCTGAGCATGAGCTGAGCACGAGGATTTTGCGCCGGTTCCCGGCAAAGTTGAAGACAGCTGAAATCTGCCGGGAAGGCCCGTATAAACACTTATGTGAACGTACTCTGGTATTTTTTCGCCTCTATTATAGCCGTTTCCAAGGACAAATACAAGCCCGGTAAAAGCAAATACGGCAAACAAAACAAATACGGGGCCCGAAGATCCCGCATTTTTTCTGTTTATTTGGAAAGCTCCAGCCAATTTCTCCCTCAGGGCAGCAGCAGCCCACTCTGCCGCCTGCTCAACAAAGCCCGTGTACTCCTCCCTGGATATCCCGATATAGGGGTACTCTCCGGCTGCCTTTTCCGGCAGCCGTCCCATGACCTTGCCCTTACGGGCAATGGCCCCTTTTGGCAGATAGCTGATATAGTCCAGGAAAGAGCGCAGAGCCATAATCTCCGTGAAATAGCCTGAGCCAGGATTCCCGTCCAGATACTCCCGCTCCAGGGCGGCGATGCCCTTTCCCCTCTCTCCTTTGGGGAGAAGCAGCTTTACGGAATCCCAGGTCTCCGGCATCCCCGCTGCCTGCCTGCTTAGTTCTGGGCAGGCGCATAACCTGCTCCACGCAGCCCGCACCCGCTCTGAATCCCAGACCATCTGCTGGAACAGCCCGTCCGCCAGCAGATGCACATAGTACCCCAGCAGAAAGGAGCACTCCTGGAGCGTGACAGCCTCCTCCCTCCGCTTTTCCACGTATTCCCTATAGAATCTCTCACAGTCCCCGGGCTCTTTCCGGGGGCCGCCCATCCAGTGGGTCACCTCCCGGGGCGGGGTAAAGCTGGTCCAGTCCTCATTTTCCACATTGCAGTCAGGGGCAATATTGCCCACGCAGAACTCCCGGCGGCAGAGCCCATCCACCCGCTCCATCAGCTGGTCTGCCATAGTTAACGCAGTTCAAAAGAGGTTTTACCTCTTTTGAACCTGGCGGCACG
>CAJTXF010000088.1:2098-5071 GCA_910580045.1 uncultured Eubacteriales bacterium | reverse complement strand
GCGCCGCCCTGCTTGAAAAGCGGTATTTACCGATTTTCAAGCACGTTTACTATATCATCAGATGTGTGACCCATGTGGCCATGGTTTGCTCATCTCCTATTGCATTCTCAAAATTTTCCTGTCCCGCTCTCCGCGAACAGCTCCCCCGCTACAGCCTGTACCCGTGCCCGGGCAAGCCCATGGAAATCCTTCCGCTCCATGCCCAGCTTTTGAGCAAAGCCCTCCACAATCCTGCCGGAGGCAGCCGCATGGCCGTTGCGCCTATCCTGGCTGTCCGCCTCTTGCGCGAACCGCCCCAGCATATCCCGCTCATTGGAATAAATCAGCTCCACCAGCTTCGCCCGGTATTCCAGCTCTGCGGAGGGCATGTTTTTGTCCCTGGCCAAGTCCCTGGCGTGCTGAGCCTCGTGCTTCAGCAGGGACACCTGGAAATCCTCACTGTCCAAATCGTAAACGGCACGGACACAGTGGATTGTCCCCTCCTTGTCCGTCCAGCCGCCAGTGCCGGTCTTCCCAAAGGAGATATCATCCAGCCAGCTCCGGGACAGGAATCCATCCAGCAGCCGGATGGAATAAGCCTGCACCCCTTCCGGAAGCTCCACCTGGTAGGTTTTTGTCTCCATAGTCTTCCAGATATACGGGCCGTACCAGCCGCTGGTCCTGCCCCCCAGAAAATAGAGACCCCTGCCCCGGACGGTTTCAGCCACCTTCTCCTCCAGCTGCTCGACTGTGCCTTTTTCAGCTCCCAGGACTCTCGCCAGCCTGCCGCTCAGCCGGTCTTCGGCCTTTTCCCTATC
Organism: uncultured Eubacteriales bacterium; assembly: GCA_910580045.1. Lineage (GTDB taxonomy): Bacteria > Bacillota > Clostridia > Oscillospirales > Acutalibacteraceae > Acutalibacter. Next base: position 4,274 of record CAJTXF010000088.1, on the reverse strand, counting down.
CATACCCAGATAAAAGGTCTCCCGGTAATACTTCCGATACGCGCTGAGGATGGCCTCCAGGACAGCATCCTCCCCAGAAGCGGCATACTCCTCCCCCTCAAAGCGCTTCCTGTAGCGCTCAGCCAGCTCTGCCTGCTCTGGGAACTGCTTTATATACCGAATTGCCCCCAACAAGTCGCCCCGAATAAGATGCCCTCTATACTGGGCTTTTGAAAATTCAGCCAAAATTCCACCCTCTTACACAAAATAATCTCCCGCCGCTTCTCTTTACCACAGCAGGCTGCCTCCTTCCAGGTCAAAGCGATATTCCCCCGTCCGCCGCAGAAAAGGAACTTATCTCTCCAAAGGTCCTGCCGGGGCTTGGAGGGGGCGTACAAATCCGAGAGAATCTCACAGGGATGGTTTCCATCCGTCATGGCGTTGATAGCCGGCACAAGCGAATATTCTGCCATTTTCTCTGCCACTGCTATGTCCTTATGCCGGATGGCCAGCAAATCAGACACAGAAAGGAGCCATGGTCCAGTCCCCTCTCACTCCAAAATGTACAGGACCATATCCCGCCGGCCGATAATGCTGCACTCCTCAAGGGTGTCATAGCACAAATCAGCCAGAATGTCCCCATCCAGGCAGGCTCCGCCTGTGTCCCCGGCCACGCCGTAGCCATATACAATCTTCCCGTCCGGAGAGGCCACAAACATCCTGGTGCCATAGGGAATCACGTCCGGGTCTACGGCAATCACCCCGCGCACAGCCTCCAGCCCAATCGACGTGGTGCCCCCAGGGATACAGTAGGCAGTGCACTCCCCAGTAATGGCCCGGGTATATTTAACCTCTTGGCCATCCTCGTCCTTTATGGTGCCTGCCGTGGTGTTCACGGAGATTCCCGGCTTATTGGTGTTCCCAGCCCCAGGCTCTGGGGTGCTGCCCGGGGTCGGGGTGGTGCCGCCGTCAATAAACTCCAGCTGGGGGGCCTTGTTTTGATAGCCCGAGCCCCGCAGGACAATCTTTTTCACTGGCTCAGCAGTCACCTTCTCAGACAGCAGCTTCCGGCTCTCCATTACCCCGTCCACATATACTGCCTGATAAACTTTTTCCTTCTTCCCCTTTATTCCCTCTGTCAGCACGCTGCTCTCGCCCTCTACCAAGTCTCTGGTATGCAGGTACTTGGTCTCATAGTCAATCTCCTCTGTCTCGGTCTCCTCCACGGTCTCCACCCGCTGAACCGTGATTTTTGTCCCGCTTTTCAGCAGGGTCTCTGGCAGGGGGGTGACCCTGTCCTCTTTGCCAAGCTGGATTTTACATTTCTCCAAGGCCTCCTCCACTGTCAGAGCTGAGACCCGATAGGCCCGGGTACTGCCGTCCGCTGCAATGCGCACGCTTATCATCCGGGTGACCTCTACCAGCATATCATCCTTCACCGGTTCATCCAGCTCATGCGAGCATTTGTCCAGCTCTCCCAGGCGGATTCCGGCCTGTTCCAGGGCATCGGCCACAGTGCCGCTGCTCATCTGCACCTGATTTATCTCTCCGTCCGCCGCGATATTCACCCGCAGCAGGCGCTTAATCTCCACAGTCAATTCCGCAGAGATGGTCATTTCCCGGTTGGGCTCCACCCTATCCGTGTCTTTCAGCACAAAACCATTGCGCAGCAGGGATGCCTCTATGGTGTCACCCTTATAGGCCACGTACTCTTTGGTCTCATCCCTGTCCTTCACATACAGGGCGACCCCCCTGCGCACCAGGACGCTGCGGCTGTCCTCCCCCAGCTCTGCTGTATCGTCTGGCCCCAAGGGCTCCAGGCCCAGGCTCTCTGCCTGGCTGAGAATGCGTTTTAGGCTGTCCCGGCCCAGGCTGCCCATGGAAAAGCTGTAGGTGTTGTCCCAGTCCTCCACAGTGACGGAAATCTCCTGGGCGAACACGTGCACAGCCATAGCGGCGCAGACAGTCACCGCAACGGCACAGATAAGGGATATGATAATAAAACGCAGATAGCGTCTGCGGAGTTGGTTTCTATACATAGGCTCTCCTTATATGTTGTATAAGATAGTCTGATAAAATGGATTTTTCAGAATGAGTGGTACATTTTCTTTCAGATAAGTATAGTTTGTAATTCTGAAAAAGTCAAGGGTTGGCAGGTTTTGGGGATTGTCCAAACCACAGAGATAATCATTTGTGT
>CAJTXF010000088.1:0-2089 GCA_910580045.1 uncultured Eubacteriales bacterium | reverse complement strand
GGGGGGGGGGAACACGAAAAACTCCTCGGAACGGACACTCCCCAGGTTTTGGCCCGACACAAAAAAGGACCCACTTCGTTTCCGAAACGGGTTCCCCTCTTAAATATCTATATGCTTTGCTTCTTTATCTTATGCCATTCCCCGTCATCCGGGTCATAGTACATATCCCCAGAGCTGTTTACACGCAAATCTTCCCGGCCGCCATTCTCTGTCCTGCGCCAGACCTCCACTTTCTCCTGTTCCACTGGCTGCTCAGCAGGCTGCTGGAGCTGGAATACATCCTCTTCCTGGCCTGACGAGCCGGAAACAGCGCCCATAATCGCCCCCAGCGGGTTGAAACCCAGGAACGTCAGCACAATAACCAGCACCACCCCGCCAATCACAATGGGAATCAGGATGCCCAGCAAAAAGTATCCTACTGCCCAGATAGCCCCATGAATTCCCAGGACTATGAGCTTTTTCTTCCCTGGCTGCGCGGGAATCACCGTCGTCAGCACGCCGATTATTGTAAGAATCACGGCAATGCCTGTGAAAAGTATGGTGACAAACTGCGCGTTTCCTCCTGTGTCCCCTCCGGCCAGTGTGTCCACACAGGCCTTGCAGATAACACCAATCAATGTTGCAATAAATCCACCCATCTGTATCTTCCTCATTTTTCCTCTTTTGAAATCGGATTTATCTCATTACACTCCTGCTGGACAAAACTGTCAAGATAAATCGAAAAAGCGCGATTTTTGGTTTTATCACCCTGATAGCTGCTAAATTTTTCCTGGATATCGCTTTTTTCTTCGCTTTTTCAAAGAAAATTTCTTCATTATTCTCAAAGACTCTTGAAAATTTTGAGAATATAACGTGAAATATGATTACTACACTTAGGAGGCGAACAAGCATGTACTCTAAAAACAATGCTGTCAATCAAATCATCTCTCCCATCCGGGAGAAAACCAACGAGCCGGTGAATTTCTGCCGGCGCATCAAACTGGAAAGCAACATCACCCTGCTTTATGACGACATGCGAGGTCTGGCAGAGGGCAGCGATGGCCGAACATACTATGCCATCTGCAGAGAGCTGTCTGATTCTGGGGACGACCTGGAAATCATCGGATGGAGTGCGGACGTCACAGAGGAGACGATTCTCTAAAGAGATTTCCAAGCCTCTTTCCTGAGGGGAGCTATCCAGCGGGCCCGGCGCAGCAAGCGCCGGGCCTTCCCTTTTTCACCTCAAAAATTCGCCACAAATTATACCACATCAGTACAAACCATTTCAAAAGAAAAACCCCGCAAGCCGCGAGGCTCCGAGGTTTTTTGCGGTATTTAGCGCTTGGAGAACTGAGGCGCGCGACGAGCCGCCTTGAGGCCGTACTGCTATCGTTTTAGCGCCGTTTTTCCTTGATTTTACGGGCTTTTTTGAGGTAGCGGGCCTCGGTTGTCCTACCCCTTAACCCAATCAATCACAAACGTTCTCCGCAAGGTCAGATGGGCGAAGTGCCTGGTTCACCACATCGAAAAGTTCTTCGGGCTTATTATACTTGACCTTTGCATAAATGTCCATAGTTGTTTTGCTATTTTCATGTCCGGCAAGATACTGAACCGTCTTGGGATCAACACCCGCATAAAGCAAATTTGTAATATAGGTGTGCCGGAGCTGATGGGGCGTCACTTCAAAATCCAGGGTATAGACAATCCTGGGATTGTTTTTCTGGCTGGTTCCCAGCGTTGGCTTTACCGTGTACTTAATGCTCTGTCCGTTCACATATTTATAATAGGTGCGCTCCTTGGTGGAACGGACAACAATGTACTGCCACACTCGCTTGAACTGTGAGTAAGACAGGAGCTGGCCCTCGCTGTCGGCAATCACATAGTCAGACGTAGAGGTCACTTTCGCTTCTCGCAGGCAGTCAGCCAGACACTTGGGGATGGGAATGTCTCTCCGGGCCGCTTTGGTTTTTAGAACCGTAGAGATCACCGGCCGGTTGTGTTCCGCCCGCCATGCCCGCCGTACCGAAATGTATGGGGTGGGAACATCCAGGAACACACAGTCCCATTGGAGGGCAAGGGCTTCTTCCCGACGCAAGCCAGCGTATAGACC
>CAJTXF010000087.1:8945-9194 GCA_910580045.1 uncultured Eubacteriales bacterium | reverse complement strand
CCCCCCCCCCCCGCCGGAGGCGACCTTGACCTTGACCGTAGGGCGGCGCTCACCAAAACAACCGCGGGGCAGCACATCCGGCGGCCCAACAGCGTCCGTCAGTGGCACCAGGATAGCGCGACAGGGTGGGTGGGCGGCACGAGTTGGTGCCACTGTCGGACTTGGGTGGGCCGGGTTACGTGGTGCCTCGGAGTGGTCTTGGTGCGCGCCGCCCTTACGGTCAAGAAGGTCTTGGGGGGGGGGGGGGGG
>CAJTXF010000087.1:0-8935 GCA_910580045.1 uncultured Eubacteriales bacterium | reverse complement strand
TTGGGGCTCCGCCCCAAACCCCGCCAGGGCTCTGCCCTGGACCCGCAAGGGGCCATGCACCCCTTGCCCCCGTTTCCGCCTTTGGCCGTCTTCTTGGCGAAAGCGCCTGCCTCGAGCCGTTAGGCCCTGTTTTCCTTACCGGTAGATAATATCCTCCCTGGAGGGGCCATTGGACACCATGGTCACCGGCACCCCCAGGTGCTTCTCCGCGAACTCCACATACCGCCGGGCGTTCTCCGGCAGCTCCTCATACTTCCGGATGCCCCGGATATCGCACTTCCAGCCGGGCAGCACCTCCAGCACAGGCTTGCACTTTTTCAGCTGGGCCGTGGGCGGGAAATAGTCAATGCGCTTGCCGTCCAGCTCATAGGCCACGCACACGGGAATCTCGTCCAGATACCCCAAAGCGTCCAGCACGGTGAAGGCCGCGTCTGTGGCCCCCTGGACCATACAGCCATAGCGGGCCGCCACCAGGTCCAGCCAGCCCACCTGCCGGGGACGGCCAGTGGTCGCGCCGTACTCGCCCTTGTCGCCGCCGTGCTGGCGCAGGGCCTCTGCCTCGTCCCCGAATATCTCCGCAACGAATTCCCCCGCCCCCACGGCGCTGGAATAGGCCTTCACCACCGCCACAATCTGCTTAATCTCATAAGGGGGGATGCCGCCCGCGCCCACGGCTCCGTACCCCGCCAGGGGCGAGGAGGAGGTGGTCATGGGATAGATGCCCATATCCGGGTCCCGGAGAGAGCCCAGCTGGCCCTCCAGCAGGATGGTCTTCCCCTCTTTGGCAGCCTTATACAGCAGGGTGGTGGTGTCCGCGATATAGGGGGCCAGCATCTCCTTATAGCTCATGAGCTGATTGTAAATCTCGTCCCTGTCCAGGGGCTCATGGTGGTAGAGCTGGGTGTACAGCACGTTTTTCAGGCCCAGCACATGGTCGATGCGCTCCATAATGGCTTCCTTTGTATCGTACAAATCGCTGAGCTGGAAGCCAATTTTCGCGAACTTATCCGAATAAAAGGGGGCAATGCCGGACTTTGTGGAGCCAAAGGCCTTGTCGGCAAGCCTTGCCTCCTCCAGGCCGTCCAGCTCCTTGTGATAGGGCATGAGCACCTGGCAGCGGTCAGAAATCAGGATTTTGGGGGTGGGCACGCCGCCCTCCTCAATATATTTCAGCTCGCTGATAAAATTCTCCGGCGACAAGGCCACGCCGTTGCCGATGATGTTGGTGATGTTCTGCCGGAACACGCCAGAGGGCAGCTGGTGCAGGGCAAAGCGGCCATACTCGTTGATAATGGTATGGCCCGCGTTGCACCCGCCCTGGAAGCGGATGACAATGTCGGAATTTTCGGCCATGGTGTCCGTGATTTTTCCCTTACCCTCGTCGCCCCAGCAGGCGCCCACGATTGCTTTAACCATTTTTCTCCTTGCCTTTCTGAAAGTGATATATTCTATCTTGATGATTTTTATTGAAAAGGACCTAACGGCTCGAGGCAGCAGCCAGCTCCCAGAAGCCGACTAAAGACGGAATGCGCGGTCCAGGGGCGTCAGGCCCCTGGCAGGGGGTTGGGGACAGAGTCCCCAAGGCCTTGCCCTAAGCGGCGTCAAAAGAGCGCCCCAACAGAGAGCGGAGCAAAGTAAAGGCGGCGCTCACCAAAACAACTGCGAGGCAGCGCGCCGGTCGGCGAAGACGGGTCCGTCATTGGCACCAGGATAGCGCCGCCAGAGCAGCCGGTCGCGCAAATCTGTTGAGTTAGGAGTCCTTCGGACTCCTAACTCACAGAGAGCCGCAGGCCGTCTTCCGAAGCCTCAGTCTCTAAGCGTTCCCGCCATATGCCGCCATCTGCCAGGGACCGGGAGCGTACCGGAACGCTTCGGGCCCAACGCCTGCGCGTACGGTCTGCGACTCTCCGTCAGTTTGGAAATCTGTGATTTCCAAACTGAACGGATTCGCGCGACAGCGAGGGTGGGCGGCGCGAACTGGTGCCACTGTCGGACGTTGGCATATCGCTGAACGCGCTGCCTTGGAGTTATCTCTGTGCGCGCCGCCCCTTTAAGGTCAAGGTCTTGGGGCTCTGCCCCAAACCCCGCCAGGGCGCTGCCCTGGACCCGCAAGGGGGCAGTCGCCCCCTTGACCCCTTTATCGTCTCCAAACTTTGTGATAACGCCGCGTTTGCCGCTCGACCGTTAGGTGCTCCCGTTAGGTTTCTTGGGTTATTGCCAGATGCAGCAGGCCGTCCTCCTCTTTCTCCACCTGGAAGCCCGCTTCTTTATGAATGTTCAACGCCGCCTTCCGGGTGGGCTCAAAGCAGTTGGTAACCTTCTTGGCTCCCAGCTCCCCAAAGGCATAATCCAGCAGCAGCCGGATCCCCTCTTTGGAGTACCCCTTTCCTCTCTGGGAGCTGTGGAGCACGATTCCCATCTCATACACGCCCGGGCCCTCGGTCTCATAGAGGCTTACCTCGCCCAGGAACTCTCCGGTCTCCGTCTCCCGCAGATAGGCGTAGAAGCGCTGGGGCTCCGCCCCTATCCAGCGGGCATACCAGCCGGAATGAGCCTCCACCGGAAAGTCTATGCAGCCGGTATCATTATGATACCCCGGAAAGCCCAGCTCATAACCCTTGTTATAGCTCATGGTGGCCGAATCGCCCAGCAGGCTCTGCCGGAACCACAGGTCCTCCGGCTTTGGCACATACAGCTCTATTTTGCTCATACAGAAACCTCCTCAGCCGGTGTCTCATCATCTTTATATTTCTCCAGCAGGGGCCGGATAACCTCTGCCAAAAACTCTCGCGTCTGCTCTGGGGCACGGCCCACATACTTCTCTGGCTTGAGGATGTCCCGCAGCTCCTCCATGCTCACCCCGAAGAGAGGGTCATTGGCAATGCGCTCCAGCAAATCGTTCTCTCCCCCCTGCTCCTTCACCACTTTGGCCGCGGCCATGGAATGGACCCGGATAGCCTCGTGGAGCTGCTGGCGGTCGCCGCCCCGCTTGACGGCGTCCATCATGATATTCTCCGTAGCCATAAAGGGCAGCTCTTTCAGCAGCCGCTGCTCAATCACCTTGGGATAGACCACCAGTCCGTCCGCCACGTTGGCGTACAGGTTCAGGATGCCGTCCGTGGCCAGGAATGCCTCGGCCACACTGATGCGCTTGTTGGCCGAGTCGTCCAAGGTCCGCTCAAACCACTGGGTGGCGGCGGTAAGGGCCGGGTTCAGCGCGTCGCTCATCACATACCGGGCCAGGGAGGCAATCCGCTCGCTGCGCATGGGGTTGCGCTTATAGGCCATGGCGCTGGAGCCAATCTGGCCCTTCTCAAAGGGCTCCTCCACCTCTTTTAAGTGCTGCAGAAGCCGGATATCATTGCTGAACTTGGCCGCGCTCTGGGCAATGCCGGAGAGGATGTTCAGCATCTGGCTGTCCAGCTTCCGGGAGTAGGTCTGGCCGGAGACCGGGAACACCTCCTGATAGCCCAGCAGCTGGGCTATGCGCTTATCCAGCTCCTTGACCTTTTCATGGTCCCCCTCAAACAGCTCCAAAAAGCTGGCCTGGGTGCCTGTGGTGCCCTTGCAGCCCAGCAGCTTTGTCTTGGCCAGCTGGCAGTTCACGTCCTCCAAATCCATGATTAAATCCTGCATCCACAGGGCGGCCCGCTTGCCAACCGTAGTGGGCTGGGCGGGCTGGAAGTGGGTGAAGGCCAAAGTGGGCAAATCCGCGTACGCCTCTGCGAACTTGGCCAGGATTCCCAGCACCTTTACCAGCTTGCCCCGAATCAGCTCCAGGGCCTCGGTCATGATAATAATGTCCGTGTTGTCCCCCACATAGCAGGAGGTGGCGCCCAGGTGGATGATGCCCGCCGCCTTGGGGCACTGCTGGCCATAGGCGTACACATGGCTCATCACGTCATGGCGGACCACCCGCTCCCGCTCCTCGGCCACATCATAGTTGATGTCCTCCTGGTGGGCGCGCAGCTCCTCCACCTGCTCTGCTGACACAGGCAGGCCCAGCTCATGCTCCGCCTGGGCCAGGGCAATCCACAGCCGCCGCCAGGTGCAAAACTTTTTGTCCGGAGAGAAAAGATATTTCATCTCTTTGCCCGCGTACCGGGCTGACAGGGGGGACTCGTAAACATCTCTGCTGTTCATTGGCGAACCGCTCCTTTTTATTGTCTTGGCGTGTGTGCCTCTAAAAAACGGCTTTGGGGACACAACCCTGCACACACGAATTTATTCTACTTGAAAACCCTCTGCTTGTCAAGGAAATTTATACCAGGGAAAGGCCGGTTCTGCAATTTCCTTCTGTTAAATTTGTAAATTTTTTAATTTCTTTTTCCTTCCCCCTTGTTTTAGCCTGAGTTTTGTGGTAATATAAATGTGTAATTTGCAGGACAGCGGTACCAAAATTGCATTTTGGAGGTAAAACTTATGTCTTATGTATCCGCCCAGCTGGAGCTTTTGAAGCAGAAGAACTCCCACGAGCCAGAGTTTCTTCAGGCCGCGGAAGAGGTGCTCACCTCTCTTGCCCCTGTAATTGAGCAGAACCCCAAGTATGAGCAGAACGGCATTCTGGAGCGCATCACTGAGCCTGAGCGCCAAATCATCTTCCGGGTGCCCTGGGTCGACGATAAGGGCAAGGTCCAGGTGAACCGGGGCTTCCGGGTCCAGTTCAACTCCGCCATCGGCCCGTACAAAGGCGGCCTGCGGCTGCACCCCTCTGTGAACCTCTCTGTTATCAAGTTCCTGGGATTTGAGCAGATTTTCAAGAACAGCCTGACCGGCCTGCCCATTGGCGGCGGCAAGGGCGGCAGCGACTTTGACCCCAAAGGCAAGTCTGACAATGAGATTATGGCCTTCTGCCAGAGCTTTATGACCGAGCTGTTCCGCCATATCGGCGCGGACACCGACGTGCCCGCTGGCGACATCGGCACCGGAGCCCGGGAGATTGGTTACATGTTCGGCCAGTACAAGCGCCTGCGCAACGCTTTCGAGGGCGTACTCACTGGCAAGGGTCTCACCTACGGCGGCTCTCTGGCCCGCACCGAGGCCACAGGCTACGGCCTCTTGTACTTCACCAACGCTATGCTGAAAAAGAACGGCCACCAGCTCTCCGGCAAAACTGTGGTCATCTCCGGCGCGGGCAACGTGGCCATCTACGCCGCCCAGAAGGCCTACGAACTGGGCGCGAAGCCGGTCACCATGTCCGACTCCACTGGCTGGATTTACGACGCCGAGGGCATTGACCTGGCGGCTATCAAGGAGATTAAGGAGGTCAACCGCCAGCGGCTGACCGAGTACAAGAAGTACCGTCCTAACAGCGAGTACCACGAGGGCAAGGGCGTCTGGTCCGTCAAGTGTGATGTGGCCCTGCCCTGCGCCACCCAGAACGAGCTGGACGCGGAGGACGCCAAGCAGCTGATTGCCAACGGGGTCATCGCCGTGGCAGAGGGCGCCAATATGCCCACCACCCTGGAGGCCACCCAGCTGCTGCTGCAGGCGGGCGTGCTCTTTGCCCCGGGCAAGGCTGCCAACGCGGGCGGCGTGGCCACCTCCGCTTTGGAGATGAGCCAGAACAGCCAGCGCCTCTCCTGGACCTTTGAGGAAGTTGACCAGAAGCTCCAGGGCATTATGGAGAACATCTTTGCCAGCGCGGACGCGGCGGCAGAGAAGTACGGCCATGCCAAGAACTATGTGGTGGGCGCCAACATCGCGGGCTTTGTGAAGGTTGCGGACGCCATGATTGCCCAGGGTGTGGTTTGATTTCCCTGCGCAGGTTCTGCCCCTGATGTTATAGCAAAAGAAAAAACCGTCACTCAGCTGAGCGGCGGTTTTTCTTTCGGCAATACCCCAGATAGTCGGTTATTCCGTCTCAGCGGTCATGGGCTTTCCGTCCTTATCCAACAGCGGCGTAAGGCCTCCCGCGTATCCATCCTTGTGAAACAGATAGAGGACGCCGGTTTCCCGATCCTTCCAAACCTCCGTCACAGTAAGCTTCCCTTTGCTGGAAATCTTTTCAAATCGATCCATAAAAATCACTCCTATATTATTTTTATTTTAAAGAAATTATAACACAGCGCCATCGTTACGTCAAGTTCTCCCCAGGGCTTTCTCTTTTGCGTTCCCCAGTTCCCTCTTGACAAATCCCGCGCAACCGATATAATAGTATCAATAGCATTGAACCCAATACGGCCCTGCCCAGGCAGAACCGCCAGTAGGCGCGGAAGACGACCACTATGCCGGAAAAGACCGGCGGCGATTTTCCAAGCCCAACCCGGCCGCCAGGGCGGCGCAACATAGCGAATATAGATTTTCCCTCCCTGACTCTTAAAATGTATGAGCTGGAGGGGCCTGTCCCTTCCGGCTTTGGAAGGAGTTTTCCCTTTGAGCAAAAAATCCAAAGAGCAACCCGCGGCCCCCGCCAAACCCACTGGCTGGGAGGCCGCCAAGTCCTACTTACGGCTCTACTTTGTGGACGCCATGAGCGCCATGGCCCAGGGCCTGTTCGCCTCCCTGCTGGTGGGGACCATTATCTCCACTTTGGGCACCCAGCTGGGCATCCAGGTGCTGGTGGACGTGGGCGGCTTCGCCAAGTCCATGGCCGGGCCCGCCATGGCCATTGCCATCGGCTCGGCCCTGAAAGCCCCGCCCCTGGTGCTGTTCTCCCTGACCGCTGTGGGCACGGCCTGCAACTCCCTGGGGGGCGGCGGAGGCCCTCTGGCTGTGCTGCTGCTGGCAATCCCGGCCTGTGAGCTGGGCAAGCTGGTCAGCAAAAAGACCCCGGTGGACATTCTGGTCACCCCCCTGGTGACCATTGGAGTGGGCTCTGCCCTGGCCTATCTGCTGGCCCCGGCCATCGGCTCAGTGGCCACGGCCTTTGGCCAGCTGATTAAGGACGCCACTGTGCTGCAGCCCTTCTGGATGGGCATTGTGGTGTCCGTGCTGGTGGGTATTGCCCTGACCCTGCCCATCTCCTCCGCGGCCCTGTGCGCGGCCTTTGGGCTGACGGGCCTGGCCGGGGGAGCCGCCGTGGCGGGCTGCTGCGCCCAGATGATTGGCTTCGCGGTTATCAGCTTCCGGGAGAACCGCTGGGGCGGGCTGGTCGCCCAGGGGCTGGGCACCTCCATGCTCCAGGTGCCCAACATCATCAAGAACCCCCGCATCTGGATTGCCCCCACGCTGGCCTCGGCCATTACCGGGCCCATTGCCACCTGCCTGTTCGGCCTGCGGATGAACGACCCCTCCGGCGGCGTGGCCTCGGGCATGGGCACCTGCGGCCTGGTGGGCCAGATTGGAGTCTACTCCGGCTGGGTAAACGACGTGGCTACTGGCGCGAAAGCGGCCATTACCGGCTTCGACTGGCTGGGCCTGGTCCTGGTGTGCTTCCTCCTCCCGGCGGCGCTGTCCTTTGTGTTTGACTTGGGCCTGCGGAAGCTGGGCTGGGTCAAGCCCGGGGACATGAAGCTGGACGTGTAAGAGATTTCCCCAAAACGCAAAAACAACCGGATGGTTTCCACCGTCCGGTTGTTTCTATTTATGATAGGGGCTGCCCCGCAGAATCTGAAAGCCCCGGTAGATTTGCTCGCAGAGCATCACCCGGGCCAGCTGGTGGGGAAAAGTCATCTTGGACATGGAGATGCCCTGGCCCGCCGCCTTGACCTGCTCCCCCAGGCCGTGGGAGCTGCCAACCACAAAGCTCACCGCCCCAGGGGACTGCATGGCCTTCTCCAGCAGGTCAGCCATGCCAGGCGAATCCAGCTGCCTGCCCTCAATGCACAGGGGATACACGGCCCCTTTCAGCTTGGGCAGAATCAGCCGGGCCTCTCTGTCCAAAGCCCCTTGGATTTGGGCCTCTGAAGGGTTCTGGGGCAGCTTTTCCTCTGGGAGTTGGAGGATTTCCAGCCTGCACAGGCCCCCCAGCCGCTTCTGGTACTCCCCCACCGCTGCCTGCCAAAAGGGCTCCTGGAGCTTGCCCAGGCAAATCACCCGCACATTCAGCATCAGAAAATCACCGTCCTGGCCTGGGTATTCTCCACCGGCGCGGCCTCCAGCAGATAGTCCACCTCCCGCCGGTATCCCGCCTGGCTCAAGGCGGACAGGGCTGCGTCCAGGGCCAGCTGGGGCCGGTTGTTCTCCCGGCTCAGGTGGCCGAGAATGAACCGCCGCACCCCGCTTCTGAGCAGCTCAGGCAAAAAAGCCGCGCAGATTTCATTGGAGAGATGGCCCTGGTCAGAGAGGATGCGCCGCTTTAGGTGATAGGGATAGGGGCCGCTGCGCAGCAGCTCCACATCGTGGTTGGACTCCAGCACCACAGCGTCACAGCCCCGCAGGGCCTCCTTCACCTCCTCTGAGAGGCAGCCCAAGTCCGTGGCCAGGCAGAAGCTCCGGCCATCCCCAGTATGTACCCGGTACCCCACAGGCTGGATGCAGTCATGGGACACGGGGAAAGCCTCCAGAATCATGCCAGCCGCCTCCACCGGGCCGGTAAGGGGCCGCAAATCAGCCTGAGGGAGGCCGGGGGCAATGGCCTCCAGGGTGCCTGGGGAGGCGTACACAGGCAGGCCGAACTTCTTGGCAAACACCCGGATGCCGCTGGTATGGTCCGTGTGCTCGTGAGTGACGAAGATTGCGTGGAGGGCAAGGGGGTCAATGCCGCAGAGGCGGAGCATCCCCTCTGTCTGGCGGGCGCTGCGGCCGCAGTCGATAAGTACGCCGCCGCTGCGGGAGCCGATATAGTAGCTGTTCCCGGAGCTGCCGGAGAACAGGGGGCATAGACGGGCCATGAGAAACACCTCCGCATAAAATAGCCCCCGTGGAAAACGGGGGTAAGGAATGCCGCCTGACGGCTCGGGGCAGTGCCAGGCGGAACGAGCAAGTTAGAGACGGAATGGAAGTTTTCGTCCACCTTTTTCAAAAGGTGGCAGGGGTGCGGGGGCAGAGCCCC
>CAJTXF010000086.1 GCA_910580045.1 uncultured Eubacteriales bacterium | reverse complement strand
CTACGCCCGCAATGCCATCAACTGGGCCGTGGCCAACAAGATTACGGGCGGCATGGCCACAAACCTTTTCGGCGTGGGCAAAAACTGCGACCGCTCTCAGGCTGTGTTCTTCATCTGGGCCGCCGAGGGCAGGCCAGAGCCCAGCTTGACCCAGAATCCCTTTGTGGACGTGAGCTCCAGCGCGTACTATTATAAGGCCGTGCTGTGGGCCAAGGAGAAGGGGGTCACCGGCGGCAAGAGCGCCACCACCTTCGACCCCACCGGCAATGTGACCCGGGGCCAGATTATGACCTTCCTGTACGCTGCCCAGGGAAAGCCTGCCGTGAGCGGCTCTAAGAATTTCAGCGACGTGAAGCCTACCGACTACTATAATAATGCTGTCGCCTGGGCCGCTGAGAACGGCGTCAGCTCTGGCAAAGGCGCGGGCACCTTCAAGCCGAAAGACAACTGCAAGCGGGAGGAAATCGTGACCTTCCTGTACCAGGCCTACAAATAAAGACAAAGGAACAAGGCGGGCCTCCCTTCTCCAGGGAGCGCCCTTTTTTGATTCCCCTTAATTTTCTCCCTATCCCTGCCGATATAGTAAATATAAAGGAACAACCTACCAGATTGGAGTGGCATATATGAACATAAATCCCTTTGGCAGCACCAGCATACATGTTGTCCAGAATCATATCAAGAACCAGGGCCCAAGCGCCAATCCCTCCATCTCCCAGGAAGCCCTGGAGAAGCTGGAGGCTGCCGTCAGAGAGCACCGCTTCGACAGCTTTGAGCCCGAGGAGGGCTGCGGGATTCGGCCGCTGGAGGAGCTGGACTATAATCCTTTTAGCAAGCCGGAGCTATCCACTGTCTTTACCAACAGCCAGGTCTCTGAAAAGGCCCAGGAGCTGTCCCTGCTGATGGACGAGCGGGATATAGCTGTCCATTCCCAGGTGGGATTCGGGCTGACCTATGACCGGGATAAGCTGGCCCAGCACTTTGGGGAGGTTGGGCGGCAGATTGACGAGGCCTTTTCCGCCGGGGAGATTTCTCAGCAGGAGTATGACGATTTGAACGCCGGGCTGAACAAATACACCGAGGCTGTCACCAGCCGGGCTGAGCGCAGCAATGCCCTTATGGCCGTGCTTCGGAATACCCAAAAAATGCGGGATAAGCTGATGGCCAGGGGCGCGTCCCAGGAGGAAATCGAGGCCTTCAGCAAATGGCACCGGGAGACCCTGGAGGACAGGATTCAGGAATATATCAAGACATCCTGTGGCATAGACCGGGATTTGCTGGTAAAGCTCATTCAACAGGTGCGGGAGGGCAAAGACTTAATCCAGCCAAAGGCCCGGCAGGCCAGTTCAGGGGAAAACCTGGCCGGATTTTTTGAAAGCAGCCCTGCTCCCCTTGCGCCGGAAGAATCCCAAGAATCCGAATAAGAAACAATAAAAGCGGGCCTCCCTTTTCCAGGGAGCGCCCGCTTTTTTCTCTCCACGCCTCAGGGGGCCCAGGACTCGCCGGTTTCGTCCATGGTCCAGACACCGTCCTTCTTTTCCACGGTCAGCTTATAGCCTATGGCCCCCAGGCCGCTTTTCCACTTGGTGCAGCTCAGAGTAAAGCTGTCCTCTGTGGCCTCACTGGCCTTCAGCTCATAGTGCAGCCCATCTTCCCAGCACAGAGCGTCCATATCGATATACCCCTCCTCGCCCAGCTCCTCTATGGTGCCGTACAGGGGCTCGCAGCCGTGGGAAGAGGCGAACACCCAGCCGATTGCCTGCTGCTCCCCGGGAGTCAGGCCCGGGGCCCCGGTCAGGTCAAAGCCAAACCAGCGGCACCCATCGTTCAGGCCGGTATCCTGGCCGTACAGCTCCTCCAGCACGTCCAGGTACAGGGAAATCAGCCCACCGTCATACTCCTCGGCAGTGAGATACTCCGGGGTAATCTGGCCGGGATAGCTCTCCAGCACAGCGCCGTCATAGCCCACTTGCACGGTCATGCCCGGGCGCAGGGAGAAGCCGTCCTCCAGCTCCGCGCGACAGGCCACGGCCTTGGGCGCGGCAAAGGTAAGAAGACTGCCGTTTTCTCCCACAGCGGTCAGGCTCTGTCCGCCCTGGGGGAACTGTTCCACGGCAATGAGCTTCATGGTCTCCCACACGCCCTCATAGTCCTCGCTGCCTACATGGAAGAAATGCTCTGCGGAGACAATATACTCTCCAATGCCATCTATATAAGTGGCCACCGTAGAGCTGGCAGAGGAGGTATCCTCTTGGTGCTCCTCCCCACTGGCAGAGGAGGCAGGCGGAGTG
Source organism: uncultured Eubacteriales bacterium (assembly GCA_910580045.1). Lineage (GTDB taxonomy): Bacteria > Bacillota > Clostridia > Oscillospirales > Acutalibacteraceae > Acutalibacter. The sequence goes on along the minus strand of CAJTXF010000086.1, from coordinate 6,969 downwards.
TTGCTGGGCGTACTGACGGTATCAGCAGTATCAGCAGTTCCGGCAGAGACGGAGGGGGCCATATCGTCATTTCCGCAGGCCGCCAGCAGGCAGAACAAGGTGAACAGAACCAGTGCCAGGCCTTTCTTCATGTGTATCTGCTCCTTTCGTTTTCAGGGGATTCACCTTACATAACGGCAAACCTGTAGGAAAGGTCACGGAACTTCCGCAAAATCTCTCATTCCGCCTCCTGCCAAATCCATACGCCGTTCTCCCGCTTGGCCTGATACTGCACCTTGATGGACCGCTCTTTGCTGCGCCACTTGGTGCAGTTCAGGGTGAAGCTGTCCTCGTTCTCGTCCTCGGTGGCCAGCTGGAGGAGGACGCCGTCAGGCCAGGCATAGTCCGGCTTCTGCACATATCCTTGCTCCTCCAGCTCACCCAAGGAATAGGTCAGCATTTGCGCGCCGGTGCGCTGGAGCCATATCAGGGAATCCCACTCCCTTTGTGTCAGGTTCCAGACGCCTTTGCCGTCATAGCTGACATACTGGATTTCCTGGGAAAGCTCCGGGGAGCGAGCCATCAAATCGTCCAGCACCTCTTGGTACAGGCTGATTAGCCCGCCGTCATACCCCGTCACCACCAGCTTGTCCGCCGCAGTCTGCCCGGGATAGGACATCCGCAGGCTTCCGCCACCAATCAGCTCCACAATCATGCCGGGCTTGAGCTCCTTTCCCCACTCCTCTGTGGCAAACTCCACCTCCTCCGGCATAGGGAGTATGGTACAGCCCTGGCCCTGGAAGTCCACCACCAGGCCTCCGTCCCTGATTCCAATAATCTTAGAGGGCTTCATCTGGGCGGCAGGGGCGTCGGTTTCCGCCGGAGCAGGGGACTGGGCCGAATTCTGGGGAGGGGCCGCTGTAGGGGATGGAGCAGCAGTATCCACTGGGCTCCGGCCCTCACAGGCAGTCAATAAGCACAGCAAAACCACACAGAGCAAGGCTGGGAAAAAACTTTTCCCCATCATGCCCGCCCCCTACGCCTTGCAGAAGTCGTTGAGATACCTGTCCAGGCAGGCGGCAATGACCTCTTTGGCCTCGTCAGGGCCCCGGGCCTCGCTGATTTCCGTGTACTTGTCATTTTCCAGCTGCTTGTACACCTTGAAGAAGTGGCGCATCTCCTCAAAAATATGGGGCGGCAGCTGGGAAATGCTCTTATAGCTGTTGTAGGTAGGGTCATCGAAGGGGATGGCGATGATTTTCTCGTCCTCCGCGCCGTTGTCGTCCATAATGATGACCCCAATGGGATAGCAGCGCACCAGGGACATGGGGATGATGTTCTCAGAGCAGAGCACCAGCACGTCCAGGGGGTCCCCGTCGTTGGCGTAGGTGCGGGGGATAAAGCCGTAGTTGGCGGGGTAGTGGGTAGAGGTATAGAGGACCCGGTCCAGCTTCAAGAGGCCGGTTTCCTTGTCCATCTCATACTTGGACTTGCTGCCCTTGGTAATCTCAATGACCGCGTAGAAATCGTCGGACTTAATGCGCTTGGGAGAGATGTCGTGCCAGATGTTCATAGTAGGTACCTTCTTTCTTTGGTAAAGATTATCATCAGGCCCGGTGGGGCCGGATTGGCTATTCGTCTGTATCCACCGGCTTCCGCCGGTCTATGTCTCCTGCCGCTTTCCCGCCATAGGTTTCCCAATAATACGCGCCCCATTTCCTGTAGGTCCGAAAGCGCTCCGTATTTCCTGTTATGTCCTCTTGGGTGATGCCTCTGGCAATCAGCACCTCCAAAAACAGCTGGTTGCTGTTAGAGCTCTGGTAGCCTGTCCGCTCCTCATAGGCCAGATAGAGCAGTCCGTCCCGTTCCGGCGTAAAATCGCCCTGTGTATAACAGAAGGTTTTCTCCGTGACTGGGATAGAGAGCCCGCGGATTTGCAGCTCCTTCTCAGGCAGGCCCTTTTCTTTCGCTATGTTAGCCACGTTCACCTGGTGCATCATTTTGATACTCGGGATACGGCTTTCCTCCAAGTACTCCGCGCCATATTCGGCCTTGAGCTGTTTGCAGATTTCTGAAAAGGGAGTATACTCTTTGCCAGGCAGTCTGGCGGCAAAACAATCAAACCACATGGACATCTCCAACCTTTCTATACTGAATACCTAACGGCGAGCCTATCGAAAAGTTTCGTCCACCTTTTCAAAGGTGGCAGAGGGTTGGGGACAGAGTCCCCAAGGTCTTTCCCTTAAACAACGTGAGCAAAACGCAAGATGCCGCTGACCAGCGGAGCCGACCGAACGCAGTGAGGAAGAGCTCCGTCCGCTGGCGGCTTCTCTCAGCCGTCGACCGCTGCGCTTCGGGATTGTAGGAGTTAGGCCTTTCCCCCAGAGTTAGCGGCATCTTGCGGATAAGTTCAGGGCCGCCACGCTCCTATAGACGGCCTGCGGCTCTCCGCAAGTTAGGAAAGCTCTGCCTCGTTTCTTTTACTTCGGAGCGCCGCCCTAAGGGCAAGACCTTGGGGGCGCTGGTCTCGCCTGCCGGCTCGGTCGGTTCGCAGCTTGAGCGCCACTGGCGCTCGCTCACCCCCAAACCCTGCCAGGGGCCTAACGCCCCTGGACCGCGCTTTCCGTTTTTTGGCTCTACTTGGAGAAAGCCGCTGCCTCGAGCCGTTAGGCGGGCTCTTTTGCTGGCATATTCCTGCCCCCTCCTGCATACCTTGTAAAAAGCAAACCATTGGGAGGTTTACCATGTCATGCAGAATGGCTGAGCTCCGCAGCAAAGAAGTTATCAGCGTCAAGGACGGCGGCCGCCTGGGCTTTGTCTGCGATATCGAAATGGACACTGAGACCGCCGCCATCACTGCCCTGGTGGTCTACGGCCGCGCCCGCCTGTTCGGCCTGCTGGGCCAGGAGGAGGACACGGTGATTCCCTGGCGGGATATTGAGATGATTGGCGGTGACATCGTACTGGTCAAATGTCCCGCCCCGGAACGCAGGCCCGGCCTGCTCACCAAGCTGTGGAAGAAGCTGGTGGGAGGATAGCCCTCAGCCCTCCAGATACTCCCGCAGCCGGGGCAGGGCGGCCCGGCAGGTCTCTGCCCCCTGGTTATACAGGGCCTGGAGCTTTTCCACGTCCTTCTCCGTGCGCTTCACGGTCACAGGCTCAGGGGGACGAATGACAAATATTTTCCCTTGGGCCTCCAGCCGGTCGATCTCGTCCATCTCGGCGTTATAGCGCCTGGGCACATTCAAAATCGCCTGCACCAGCTGGGGATACTTCTTATACAGCCGGGCATAGACCCGGGCGGCTGTTCTGGCCACAGGCTTTTTGCGGAAGCCATGTTCCCGGGTGGTGACCACCACAACCTTCCCATAGCCCTCCTCCAGGGGCCGCCGGTATGGGATGGACACGGACAGGCCTCCGTCCAGACAGGGCTCCCCGTCCACATCCACGATGGGGGACAGCAGGGGCAGGCTGGCGCTGGCCCGGATAGAGGCATATAAGTCCCCCACCTGGCTCTTTTCATAATACATGACCTGTCCCGTGCGGCAGCTGGTGGCCACTGCTGTATATTGGCAGGGGGAGTTCTCAAAGGCCTCCCTATCCAGAGGGTCCAGGCTGTCGCTGATTTCCCCGAAGAGAAAGTCAAAATTAAAAATGCTCTTGTTTCGCACCAGGCTGCGCAGGCCCATATAGCGGGGGTCGTTCACATAGTCCAGGTTAATGCGGGCCGTGCGGCCCTTCTGCCCGGCCACAAAGTTCACCCCAGTAAAGGCCCCGGCAGACACGCCGAACACCCCGTCATAGCCCAGGCCCTCCTCCAGCATTACATCTGTCACCCCGGCAGAGAACAGGCAGCGCAGAGAGCCGCCCTCTAAAGCCAAAGCCTTTTTGCTCAAGCAATCACTGTCCTTTCTGTCCATTCAGTCATTTTTATTTTTCTCTTATTTTACACTATCTAGTGGAAACTTTCAAGCCTTTCCGGGTTGATTTTGTCGGGGCTTCCAGGTATAATAGAAGAACCTTTTTTGAACCGCGCTCTCCCGGCGCGGGACAAATCACAATGGGAGGCGGCAATATGCGCATCAGAAAAAAGGCCTGGGCCCGGCCAGAGCTGGCGTCCTGCGGCTATTACATAGAGCATCCGGAGGAGAAGAAGGGGGCCTGGCAGGGGGAGTTCGGCCAGCCCCGGCCCCTGCACCTGGACTTGGGCTGCGGAAAGTGCGTGTTTTTGGCAGAGGCTGCCCATGCCCAACCGGACGTAAACTTTGTGGGTATTGACATCAGCTATGACATTCTGGGCGTGGGCAGGCGGAATATCCAGACCCTGTTCGGGGAGGAAAAGCCGGACAATGTGCTGCTCTGCTATTATAATATTGAGCGCCTGCCGGAGCTGTTCGCCCCAGGGGAGGTGGACAGACTGTATATCAACTTCTGCAACCCCTGGCCCGCCGCAGGCTGCCACAAGCGCCGGCTGACCCACACCCGGCAGCTCTTACAGTACAAGCCCCTGCTCCGGGAGGGGGGCGAGCTGTGGTTCAAGACAGACAACGACGACCTGTATCTGGCCACCAAGCGCTATCTGGGGGAGGCCGGGTTTCGAATCACCTTTGACGCCAAGGATTTGCATGCCCTGGAGGACCCGGAGAATATCCTCACCGAGCACGAGCTTATGTTCACCGCCCAAGGCATCAAGACCAAGGCCCTGCGGGCCGTGGTATCATGAAATTTGTATATTCTCCCCGCCTGTAGGGCGGGGAGAATATACAAATACCCAAAGCGAATGACAAAAAGGCCGGGCGTTCCCCGAAAGGGAACGTCCGGCCTCTGCTGTTGCGCTGTGGGGCTACGGTCTTTTCTCCACTGAAAATTCCTGCCCGTCCTCCGTAGTGCCTGTGATGGGCCGGTCCGCGTCCATCTCCTCAAAGCTGGAATAGGCTTTCATGTTCTTTCCTACGGTCAGGCCGAGCCGCACCTCCTCGCCCTCGGGGGTGTCCATCCACACGGTCAGAACGCCCGCTTTGGGGTCGTATTCCAGCCGCTTGGCCAAAAACTCCACAGTCTTCCCAAAGCCGTTCTCCATCCGAACCATGTAGTTCTGGCCCGGGGCGGCTTCCGTGTGGGCGGGGGAAAATCCAATTACCCGGGAGAACGCCTCCCCGCCCATAGCGGCGTTGGCGCCCAGGGCCGCAAGGGCCATCAGCGCGGTGATAACAGCGGCAATCAGCAGCTTTCTGCCCAGCCAGGGCCGCTTTTTCTCTGTCATATCAGTCACCTCCTGTAAGTTTCGCAGCATTTCCGGGGAGGCCTTCACTCTGGAAAAGGCGCGCCGGTAGAGTTCCCTGTCAAATTCCATTATGGTTCCTCCTCTTGTTCTGCAAGCATCCGCTTCAATTTCTCCCGGGCCCTCTGCAGGCGGGTCTGGGCGGTGGACTCCTTGAGGCCGCACAGAGCGGCTGTCTCCTTAACCGAATAACCCTCATAGTAACAGAGATACAGCGGAGTCCGGTACTTTTCCGGCAGGGCCGACACGGCCAGGAACAGCCCGCTCTCCTCTGGGGCCTGAAACTCCCCCACAGCGGACCACTCCTCCAAAGGGGCTCGCTTCCTCCACCAGGCGGAGCGGGTTAGCTTACGGGACTGGTTCACCGCCACCCGGATAAGCCAGCGGCGCAGGTGCTCCTCACTCTCAAAGCCGTTCTTCTCCTGATAGAGTTTCAGGAGCACAGCCTGCATCACGTCTTCCGCGTCGGCAGGGCATTTGCAGGCGCTCAGGGCCACCCGGTAGACGGTGTCGCCATACTGGGCGGCGTATTGGGTAAATTCCTCGGGCGTCATGCGGGGCCTCCTTTGCCGGTGTTGAAAAGCTTTTCACTGCATATACCCTTCAGGGCATTGAAAAATCCCATTTTGGGCAAAATTTTTCAGGCCCTTCCAGTTCCCTGCCCTCTCACCCGGCCGGGAATGCGGGCATATACTGCCTTAGGGGGCAGGCTTCCTCCCCTGTTCCCCTGGAAGGAGGCATGGTATGCCGATACGGATTTTTATCGATCAAGGCCATAATCCCCAGGGCGTGAATGCCGGGGCAGAGGGCAACGGCCTGCGGGAACAGGATATCACATACAATGTGGGCGTTATCCTGGCCCAGATGCTGAACTCTGACCCCCGCTTCACTGCCCGGCTCTCCCGCAATTCCCCCACAGAGTCTCTGGGCACCAGCAATGCCACCAGCCTGCAGGCCCGGGTCAGCATGGCGAACAGCTGGCCCGCAAACTACTTTATCAGTATTCACTGCAATGCCAACCCCAACCCTGCCATTAACGGCAGCGAGGTCTATGTCTACCAGGAGGGGACCCAGTCCTACTGGCTGGCTCAGCACATCTTAAACGGGGTGGTGCAGCAGGCCGGCACCCGGGACAACGGCGTGCGCGTGAACCCCTCTCTATACGTGCTGCGGCGCACCTCTATGCCCGCCGTGCTGGTGGAGCTGGGGTATCTCACCAACTCTGCTGATGCCGCCAAGCTCCGGGATGACCAGCGGGGATTTGCCAGGGGCATCTATTATGGGCTCCTCAGCTACTTTGGTTTTCCACGGCTGAACGAATAGGAAAGCAAAAGGACCGCGTTTATCCCCGCGGCCCTTTTGTTTATTTGGAGTGACGAAAAACTTGTAGGCGTTTTTAACTCATGGCCCAGAACATGGCCTGCTCTTTCCCTTCTGTTACCTGGAACACGTCGGCTTTCTCCTGCATGAACCTCTCATAGTTCGCCGCCTGACGCCGGGACATATACTTGTGAATATTTTTCTGAATCTTGCCCATTGTTTTCTTGGATGTATAGTTTTTCATATTTTTTCTCCTTTCAATCTTCGGGGTGTTTTCCTTCTCCGCTCAATCTGCTCTCAATTCATGGCCCAGAACATGGCCTGTTCTTTTCCCTCTGTTACCTGGAACACGTCGGCTTTCTCCTGCATGAACCTCTCATAGTTCGCCG
>CAJTXF010000085.1:243-9337 GCA_910580045.1 uncultured Eubacteriales bacterium | reverse complement strand
GTCAGGGCGGCGCCACCAAGTCCCCAAGAGAAGCACCGCCTAACTCCCATAACCTAAGTTTGTCAGAGGCACCCATCCGCGCCGCCAGAGAACCCGAGCAGTAGATTCCGCCAAGTTGGGAAACGTCCTGTTTCCCGACTTGGCGGAGAGGGCGGACTGGCCTTCCGAAACGTAGGGCCCTAGACGTTCCAGATACCTCCCCTTCTCTGGGGAACGGCATCTGCCGGATACGTCTAGGGCCCTACGCTTGCGCAGACGGCCTGCAGCTCTCCTCCAGCGCTTCGCGCTGTTCGGAGTTGCGCGACTGGCATCTTTGGCGGCGCGAAATGACTGCCTCTGACGGACTCAACAGATGAAAGAGAAGCACTGCGCCTCTCTAATCGCTTTGCGCGCCGCCTCTAAGGTCAAGGGCAAGACCTTGGGGCTTTGCCCCAAACCCTACCAGGGGGCAAGCCCCCCTGGACCCCGGCCGCCGACTTTGGGCTGTGCTTGGCGAAAGGCAGTGCCTCGAGCCGTCAGGCTTCCTCTTCCCACTCCTTTGCCATCAGCCAGCAGTCCACCATCTCGCCCCCGTGGAGCTCGTGCTTTGGCAAAAACTTCACCTTTTGGAACCCGCAGGCCTCATAGCACCGGATAGCCCTGGGGTTATCTGCGTGGGGGTCCAGCACCACCGCTTTCGCGCCCCGCGCCTCATGGAGCCACCTGCACAGCAGGCCAATGAACCGCCGTCCAATGCCCTTCCCCCACAGCTCCGGTTCGCCGATGAACTGGTCGATGCCGAACACCCGCTCCGGGGTATAGGGGTACTGGTACTCCCGGAACATCTCCTCGTCCAGCTCATATGCCTGCATATAGCCAATGTCCCGGCCCTCATACTGGATGATGCACCGAGAGGCGTTCCACCCGTCCTGGTAGAAATCCGCCTGAATGCGCTCTGGGGTAAACACTGTGCCCGGGCCCTCCCAGTATTCCAGGTTCCGGGAATCTGTCAGCCAGCGGAGCAGCAGAGGCGCGTCCTCCGGCGTCAGGGGGCGCAGGGAGACAGGCCCCTCCCTCAGTTTGATTTCATACCGCATAAGCGGGGAACCCCTCTGTCATATCTCCGTAAACTCCATAATAAAGCCGTGGGGCAGCAGCTTTGCCAGCAGCCGGTACAGCTTATAGAAGAAGCTCTTGGTATACACCATCTTGCCCCGCTTTGCCGCCCGCAGAGAGCCCTCCGCAACCTCTTTCGGGCTGACCCGGGGCAGCTTGTCAATCAGCCGGGACTTGCCCTCCGGCACATTGGCCACCTTCCAGAACTCGGTGTCCATAGGGCCAGGGCACACAGCCAGCACCTTGATGCCCCTGGGCCGCAGCTCGTCATGCAGGGCCTTGGACAGGGACAGCACAAAGGCTTTTGTGGCAGAGTACACGGACATGCGGGGGGTGGGGGCAAAGGCCGCGATAGAGGCAATGTTCAGCACCAGGCTGTCGTCCAGCATATAGGGCAGGCACAGCCGGGTGACTGCCATCAGCCCCCGGCAGTTCAAATCCACCATGCCGGTCTGGGCTGCCCGGTTAGAGGAGAAAAAGTCCTCACACCGGCCATAGCCCGCGTTGTTGACCAGAACCTTGATTTCCGGGCTGTTCTCTTTCAGCAGCTGCTCAAAGAGAGTGATGTTCTCTTCCTTGCCCAAGTCCAGGGAGATAGCTGCAATGGTTTTATCCGGGTGGGCCTCGGCAATCTCCCGCAGCAAATCCTTCCGGCGGGCAACCAGCCAGAAGGCGTCCACAGTGGGGAACTGGGAGATAATGGCATTGACATACTCTTTGCCAAGACCGCTGGACGCGCCGGTGATAACAGCTGTGACCATAGGGAACCGCCCTCCTTTTATACTGTATCCTTGGATAACTACAGCTATATTGTACGCCTTTCGCCGGGATACGTCAAGAGGGAAGCTGGGACGAGTTTTCCCCAAGGGAGAAATATTTACAAATACGCCTTTGAATCAGCGGAGAAATGTGATATAATGTACCCGGACAGCCTGCCCGCGGATATAGTCAACGCAGTGCAAAAGAGGTATCACCTCTTTTGCGGCCCGCAGGCGCGCTGTACAGCAATTTGCTGTACAGGCAATTTTTTTGAATCTGCGGCCGTGAAAAAAGCCCAGGGCCTCTCTGCCCTGCCGGTATCCCCAAACCTTACAAAAGAAAGAAGGCTCTCTTTTTGAAAAAGATTATCTCCCTCCTCCTGTCCCTGACCCTGGTCCTCTCCCTGGCTGTACCGGCCCTGGCCGAGACCTGGCAGGCAGATGATTTCACCCTGCAAATCCCAGACGGCATGTACCGCCTGTCCCCGGATTTAAGCCAGGACGACCCGGCCTGGGCCCTGGCCGGTGTGGCGGACCCTGCCGCGAAAATAGAGGACTATGTGGACATGGGCGTACTGGTCAACTTCGTCTCTCAGGACAAGGGCACCAGCATCTCTATTATGCAGCGGACCTCTGACTATGCTGTCAACATCCACAGCCTGGCCCTGCTGGACGAGGAGAAAAAGGCCCAGGTGCTGGCTGACTTGGCAGAGTCCAACAACGAAGACCTGACCATAACCAAGGACTGGTTTCCCGCTGGGGATATCCTGTTCTACCGGGTCCGGCTGGACATGGCCGGGGAGAGCCCCATGCACGAGCTGCTCTACGGCACCATCATCAATGGCTATGCCCTGAATATTGACATCTTTGGGGGCGAGGAGCCTATCTCCCCCCAGCAGGAAGCCATGATGGAGGATTTGGTAAAGTCCATCCAGTTCACGAACATCACGGAGAAGCCTCTGCCTGACCCCATGGATTTGACCAGCACCCTTGTGCTGCTGGCCCTTCTGCTGGTGTCCATCCTTGTGCCCCTGGTGTATGTGCCAGTCAAATCCAAGCGGGACAAAAGGGAGAAGGCCCGGCTGGCCGAGCAGCTCTCTGAATACCACCGCACCCACGGCGCCAATGAGGCAGAGGGCCAAATCCTGTTCCAGAACCGCACGGACTGCACCAAAGAGGCCATCCACACCTTCAGCTATTTCCAGGCCTATGTAAAAAACATGGGTGAGCTGATTTTCGGCGCCATGATGTGCCTGGTAATGCTTGGCACCTCCTTCCTTTTGGACGCCGAATGGTGGATTAAGCTGATTGCCGCTGGGGTGACTGTGTATTATGCCTATAAAATTATCGCCATGCCCGGCGCGGTGGAAAAAATCCAGCTGAAAGTCTATGGCCGGGGCCCCTCTCAGACCGCCCAGTATATTTTCTATCCAGAGGTCTTCCGGGTATCCGGCATCCAGTCCACCAGCGTGGTGCCCTATTTCCAGATTACGGACGTGCGCCGCCGGGGCCAGTATCTCTATCTGTACTATGGTCCGGACAATGCCTATATGGTGGACCAGTACGGCTTTACCCAGGGTGAGTTCGAGGAATTCCAGCAGTTTATCCGGGAGAAGACAGGGAAGAAGTAACCCGTCCGGCTCCTCAGGGCTCAGAGAAAATGCTGAATTTGGGGTGGGGCAGCCCTCCGCCCAGGACAAAAGACAGCGTTTTCGTTTTTTGAAGAAGTGCCAGTTAATACAACGAAAGGAAGGAACAAGAATATGGAGAATCGTCCCATTGGCATAATTGGGGCCATGACCGTGGAGGTGCAGAGCCTGATTGCCCAGATGGAGGACTGCCAGACCAAAGAAATTGCCAGGCTCCTGTTCCACAGGGGCAGGCTCAGCGGGGTGGACTGTGTGGCGGCCAAATGCGCCCCGGGCAAGGTAAATTCCGCGGTGTGCGCCCAGATTATGATTTTGGAGTATGCCCCCAGGCTGGTCATCAACCTGGGCGTGGCCGGAGGCGTGGGCGTGGGCATCGGCGACTTGGTCATTGCCACAGAGCTGGTCCAGCACGATTTTGACGGCACGGCCCTGGGCTCTCCCCTGGGCGAGCTTTCCATCTGCCGGGGCAAGGAGGAGCAGGAGATTCGCATGTTCCCCGCGGACCGCCGGGCAGCGGGGATTTTGGCCCAGGAGGCAGCGGGTATTTACGGTCATGCCCATCTGGGTGTCATTGCCACAGGGGACACCTTTGTGGCTGACCCGGAGAAGAACCGCTGGCTGAACGAGACCTTTGGGGCCAAGGCCGTGGAGATGGAGGGGGCCAGCACAGCCCAGGCCTGCACTATGAACGGGGTGCCCTTCGCGGTGCTGCGGGCTATCTCTGACAACGCCAACGACGACTCGCCCGCGGACTTCCCGGCCTTTGCCAAGGAGTGCGCGGAGAAGTCAGCCCGGCTGCTGGCAAAGGCCCTGGGGCGGCTGTAGTATGCAGGAGCTGGAGCAGCGGGCATACTCCTACCTGGGGCGTGCCCCCGTGATGCGCATGGATATGCTGGAGGCCCTGCGGCGGGGCTGCGGAAGTGTGGCCGCAGTCCGGGAGGATGGCGCTCTAATCTATGTGGGGAAAAGCGGGGCCTATCTGCTGGCCGCGGAGAACCTGCTGGCCGCGGAGGCCCTGTGCGCGGCCATACTGTCCCGGGGACAGGTGGCTGTCCACAATCTGGACAACGCCCGGCTGGTGGCGGATAAGCTGGGCTATGAGCAAATGATGGTCTGCCGGGCAGCAGCGTATTTGGAGCCGGCCCCCCCGCCCCTGGAGCTGGCCCCTGGCCAGGAGCTTGTAAGCCTGAGCGCGGAGCACTTGGAGGAAGCCCTGGCCCGCTTCCCAGAGGCGTTTTCCGCGGCTGAGCTGGAGGAGATGCTTCGCGGCGGCACGGGCCTCTGCCTGTTAGAGGGGGAGCTGCTGGGAGTTATCGGCCTGTATCCTGAGGGGGGCATTGCTATGCCTGCCCTGATGCCTGGCCGGGAGGAGCTGTGCGCGCCCTTGATAGCGGGAATGACCCGCTGGTGCCTGGAAAACTGCCTGGCCCCTTTTGCCCATATTGAGGACGGGATGGCAGAGGTATACCAGCAGCTGGGTTTTTCCGTAAGCGAGAAAGAGATGGCATGGCTGGGCTAAACCCAATGCAGGTTCTAAAGCAAAACCAGCCGGCAGGCTCTGCCCGGCTGGTTTTACTGAATATAGAAATGCCTGGAAAACGCCGCTGGGCGGCACTGCCCTTGGCTGGCTCCATTGAGGTCAGCGGGGGTTAATTCTCCCCCTCCAGCACAGAGCGGGGGTCCAGATAAGCCGCGTCCCTGCGGACCTCCAAATGCAGGTGGGGCTCGTCCGCGGACTCCATAGGCACAGCGGTCACAGTGCCTATGGCCTGCCCAATGGTCACCACATCCCCTGCCGCCACGGTGAAGTCCTCACCCAGGCCGCAGTAAGAGAAATGGTAGTCCCCATGCTCAATTACCACCACATTCCCCAGCATGGGGTCTGTATACACTTCCTCCACCCTGCCGTTGCCGCAGGCCAGCACCTGCTCACCTGGTTCAGCGGCCAAATCCGTGCCTGTGTGTACCCGCCAGTCCCGCATGGTGGCTGAGTACATGGGCGCGCCTGAGCTGTAGGCCTTGGCCACTTCCTTGGCGCTGACAGGGTAAATCAGCTCGTCCGTAATCTCATACAGAGGCGCGTTGGCCGGAACCTGGGGGGCCTCCTCCTCGTCGGGCTGCTCCTGCTCAGCCTGAGGCGAGGCGCTGGGCGCCGCACTGGGCGGGGCGCTGGGCGCGGGGGTGGGCCTGGCGGGCTTGGCCGAGGGCGCGGGCGTGGCCGCGGGCCGTACAGGCGCTGCGGCAGAGTTGGTGCCGCTTCCGCTGGGGGCCGGTGTGCGCGGGGCCTCAGGGTCATCGTCCCTGGCAGCGCTCTCAGGGTTTGTGGCAGTCATGTAGCCCTGCACCGCATCAAAGGTGCTCCAGGCAGCAACGCCCACTGCCACCAGACAGATAGCCAGGGCCAGGTAAAACCCGTTTCTGCGGGCCTTGCTCTCAGAAAAACGCTTTCCTATCATTTGGGTTATCATCCTTTCAGTATGCTCTCAGTATAGAATCCAGCCGCCCCTTTGAACCCAGCATGGATTGGCTTCAAAAAGGTTTACTGTACCTGCAAGGCTATTCTGGCCTGAAAGGAAAAGGAATATGCAGAGACAAACGAAAAAGGGCCGGTAAAAACCAGCCCTTTCCCTTAGAACTTGAGGGGTATTATTGAGGAGGGTAGAACATGTACTTTTAAGAAAGGTGCGGTCCATTTCTCTGAAGTACAGGTATATTATACCGCTCTGTCCCTCAGGATGTGTTAAGGGGCTGTGAATAAAGGGAAAACAAATTCCGGCAAAACTATGAAAAAAGGAAAAATATTTCAAACGTCCGTTTGCATTTTTGAAAAGAGTGTGTTATAATGTACACAGTACACCCCAGCTGTTCGGACAAAATTTATCTGGCCATGAATCAGGGGTTGATTCATGTCATGCCAAGCCCTCATATCTCCAGACAAACAGTATACCGCACTGCCCGGCAGGCCAATGGGAAAAAGACTGCCGGGCCGCGCGCAGCCCAGATCCCTGTGATACAGCGCACTGCCAACTACATCTCTATACCTTTTTGATTGGGAGGTTCCCTCTATGCCAAACCTCAACAAAAGCCAGCAGAAAATCCTGGATTACATCAAGCAGACCGCCCCCAGCGGCGTGCCCCCCACTGTGCGGGAAATCTGTGCCGCCACGGGCCTGTCCTCCACCTCCACGGTCCACAGCCATCTCAAAACCTTAGAGCGGCTGGGCTATATCTCCCGGGACCGGGGACTGAACCGGAGCATCCGCGTTGAGGGGATGGTCCCCTCCTCCCAGGTGCCCATCCTGGGCCGGGTGACGGCAGGGGTGCCGATTCTGGCGGTGGAGGATATTGAGGGATACATCCCCTTCCCCCACCACAACGGGCGGGAGCTGTTCGCCCTGCACGTGGTGGGCCTCAGTATGCGGGACGCGGGCATTTTGGACGGTGACTTTGTCGTGGCCGAAAAGGCCCAGACCGCGGATGACGGGGAGATTGTGGTGGCCATGATTGAAGATGAGGCCACGGTAAAGCGGCTCTTCCGCGAGCCCCACTGTATCCGCCTGCAGCCTGAGAACCCGGACTTTGAGCCCATTTACTCAGACCAGGTCCAGCTGCTGGGCCGGGTGGTGGCTGTGGTGCGGTATTACTGATGGCTTGTCAGGAACTCTTTCAGCTCCTTCAGATTTTCCGGGGCGGTCTTGTCAAAAGAGCACTGCACGTTTTGCAGCATCACCTTCTCCTTAGGGGAATTGGCCCGGGCTTTCAGCATTTTGCGGAACACTGCCATCAAGAGCTTGTCTGTAGGGCTCATGGCAGCGTAGTTCAGTCCGCCCTGCAAGTAGAAAGGCCGGATGAACCGCAGCTCCTCCGGCTGAAAATTCTCCCGCTCCACCCTGCGGATATCTGTGTGGTCTGGGGGCATGGCAGCGGTAAAGAATACAGCCACCCGCTTCCCCCGAATGGCGGGGAGCTGACGCTTCAGCCAGGCCAGCTTGCGTATCCTGCCCACATAGACTCCCGCGCCAAAGGCAATGGCCTGATAGTCCGCCAACGAGACCTCTGCCCTGTGAGAAAAATCTACGCAGTCGCAGTTCAAATCCTGTTGGAGCCAGCGGGCGTACTTTTCTGTAAATCCGGTTTTAGACGAATATATCACAATTGTTTTCATAGAAACCTCCCAAGCTCTGCTGATACTCCTTCCTATTATCTGCAGCCGTCAAGGGTTTTAGTCCGCAAAACAGCCAGCGCCTGGCTGGAATTTGCTGTTTTCCTGGGTTGGTTTGGCAGCGGTATGCTGACCATTTTCACACAGCAAGCGTACACTCTGCGTCATACAGGGTGTACGCTTGTGTGTTACTGGTAAAAATTTCATCTTGGCGCTTTGCGGGGAAAAACATCTCTTGCCTTTGGGGATTGGCTCTGGTATAATAGGAAAAAGCTAAGAAGGGAGTCCTTCCTATGGATTTGCAATTCCCCCGCACGCAGGTGGAAAATGTATCCCTATCCCGTATGCTGATTGGCACCAACTGGCTGCTTGGGTGGAGCCACACCAGCGCCTCGGCAGACGAGATGATAAAGCAGCGGTATGACAGCGCCCAGGCGTTCCGGCCGGTTTTAGAGAGCTATCTCCGCCAGGGGGTGGACAGCATCATGGCCCCCTTTGGCCTGTCGCCCCAGCTGACGCGGGCTGTGAAGGAGACCGAGCAGCACTTGGGCCGGGAAATCATCATGATTGACACCCCCACCCTGGACGTGTCAGATTCTGCCCAGGGCAGGCAGACGGCCCAGAAGACCATCCGGGAATCCGCCCAGCGGGGCGCGAAGCTCTGCCTCATTCACCACACATCCGCGGAACAGCTGGTCAACAAGAACCTGGGCCAAATCGTCCGGCTGGACGACTACACCAAAATGATTCGGGACGCGGGCATGGTGCCCGGCCTCTCTGCCCATATGCCGGAGCTGGTGGTCTATTCTGACCAGAACGGCTATGACGTACAGACCTACATTCAGATTTTCAACTGCATGGGCTTCCTGATGCAGGTGGAAATCGAGAGCGTGGCCTCCATTATCCATAACGCCAAAAAGCCGGTGATGACCATCAAGGCCATGGCCGCGGGACGCTGCTCTCCCTATGTGGGCCTCACCTTTGCCTGGAACGCCATCCGGCCCCAGGACATGGTCACTGTGGGTGCTTTCACCCCCCAAGAGGCCCAGGAGGATATTGAAATTTCTCTGGCCGCCATTCAGCACCGCTTTCCCGACTTAGAGCGGCGGGGCAGCCCCAACCAGGAGCAGGCTGCCTTCGGCAAATGAGGCCCTGCCCCACCGGCCTATTCTCAAGACCTCTGGCCGCTGACTCTCGCGGCTGCTGATTGCAGTGTGACCAATTCCAGATAGCAGCGGTCTTCCCACCACCCCGTCTCAAAAAGAGCGGCTCCCTGCTTTTCAAGCAGGCTTCTGCCAAAAAAGTGTAAGATTTGCAAAATTAGGACTTGACTTTTTAAGCAGAGCCTGCTATAATAAAAAAGCCGTGGGGGTATAGCTCAGCTGGTTAGAGCGCCTGCTTCACACGTAGGAGGTCACAGGTTCGAGTCC
>CAJTXF010000085.1:0-233 GCA_910580045.1 uncultured Eubacteriales bacterium | reverse complement strand
AAATGGATATAATAAACCCCTCCTAAGGGTTAGTTGTGAGTTCGATTCTCGCAGGGGGTGCCAAAGCAATGCACTTCGCACTTACGCTCTAAGTTCCAGGAATCTTTGATTCCTGGAACTTTTTTTGAAATATGCAGGTTCCCGGCTTTTCCCTCTGCGAATAATTTTCACCTTGGTATTAGATAGTGTCTACATGAGTTAAGCACGAATAGCAGCCCAAATAGCGATACAAC
>CAJTXF010000084.1 GCA_910580045.1 uncultured Eubacteriales bacterium | reverse complement strand
CTGCCCCCGCACCCCTGCCACCTTTTGAAAAAGGTGGACGAAAACTTCCGCTTGGCCCTCCGCCGGGCGGCGCGGTATCGGTTGAACTGCCTCCTTAAATATGTTATAATATCTTAAAATAAATCCCAGAAAGGATGCTTATCATGCCGGAAATGAAAGACGTATTCGACAAGGCTGAAAGTAAAATGAAAAAGGCTGTCTCCCACCTTCTGGAGGAGTATGCCGCCATCCGCGCCGGACGGGCGAACCCTGCCGTGCTGGATAAAATTACCGTCAACTATTACGACACCCCCACCCCCATCAACCAGCTGGCCGCTGTGGCTGTTACCGAGGCCCGGGTGCTTACCATCCAGCCCTGGGACGCCTCTGTCCTGCGGGCTGTCGAGAAGGCCATCCAGACCTCTGATTTGGGCGTGAACCCCCAGAATGACGGCAAGCTCATCCGCCTTACCTTCCCGCCCCTGAACGAGGAGCGCCGCCGGGAGCTGGTCAAGGAGACCAGCAAGCTGGCTGAGGAGGCAAAGGTCGCTGTCCGCTCTATCCGCCGGGACGCCATTGAGAAGCTGAAGGACATGAAGAAAAAGTCCGAGATTACAGAGGATGATTTGAAGCAGGCGGAAAAGAAAATGCAGGATTTGACGGACAAGAGCATCAAGAATGTGGACGCCTGCGCGGCGGATAAGGAAAAGGAAATTCTGGAGATTTGACCATGCCTGAAAAGATACTTCCGCCCCCTGCCCATATCGGCATTATTATGGACGGCAACGGCCGCTGGGCCAAAAAGCATTTCCAGCCCCGCAGCCTGGGCCACCGGGCCGGGGCCCAGAACTTCCGCACCATCACCCGGTACGCCTCCCGCATTGGGGTGAAGGTGCTGACGGTCTATGCCTTTTCCACCGAGAACTGGGCCCGCCCCGCTGAGGAAGTGGGGGCCCTGATGAAGCTGTTCAAGGACTATCTCCAGGAGGCCCTGCGGGACTTTATGGACGAAAATATCCGGGTGCGGTTTATTGGCGACACCTCCGCCTTTTCTTCCGAGCTGCGGGAGCTTATCGAGGAGGTGAAACAGGCCAGCGCCCCCAAGACCGGCATGGTGCTGAACCTGGCCATGAACTACGGCGGCCGGGCGGAAATCCTTCGGGGGGCCAGGGCCTTTGCCCAAGAGGTGCTGGCCGGGCAGCATAGGCCGGAGGAGCTGACTGAGGAGCTGTTCGACAGCTATCTCTACACAGCGGGCCAGCCTGCCCCGGACCTGATTATCCGCCCCAGCGGGGAGCAGCGGGTCTCCAACTTCCTGCTGTGGCAGTGCGCCTACGCGGAGTTTGTGTATTTTGACATCCTTTGGCCAGACTTTACCACAGATGACTTGGATAGGGCCATTGCCGTGTACCACTCCCGCCAAAGGCGGTTTGGGGGCGTTTGACGGGGAACCTGTCCTGCTCCACAACTTTTTTCCTTATAGAAAGGCGGGAAACACCATGAAGCAGCGTGTCCTGTCCGGCGTGGTGCTGACACTGTTCGCGGCGGCCATCGTCGTCTTTGACCAGATTTTCCCTCTGGCGCTGAATATTGCCGTGGCGCTGATTTCAGCCGCGGCGGTGGACGAGCTGGCCAGAGCCCTGGGCCTGCAGCGCAAGTGGTTTTTGTATGGGCCCTCTCTGCTGGCGGCAGGGGCTGTGCCCTTCTGCGAGGCAAGGTACCAGTTCCTTATCTACTGCCTGTATACCTTTGGGGCCTTTGCGGCCATGATAGTGTATCACCACGAGACCAGCTTCAAAGAGGTGGCGGTGCTGTACAGTATGGTGGTGCTCATCCCCTGTGCCCTGCAGACCTTGGTCTCCCTGCGGGAGCTGAACCGGGTCCACGGGATGTTCTATGTGCTGATTGCGGTGCTGTCAGCCTGGGCGGCGGATATGGGGGCATATTTTGCGGGCACCCTGTTCGGCAAGCGCAAGCTGTGCCCGGAAATCAGCCCCAAAAAGACTGTAGAGGGCGCGATTGGGGGCACTGTGGCAGACGCGGCAGTGATGCTGCTGTGCGGGCTGTGCTTTTCCCGGGTGGTTTACGCAGGCGGAGTGACGGTAAACTATTGGCTGCTGGCAGTGATAGGCTTGCTGGGGGCCTGGGTGTCGATTTTAGGGGACTTGAGCTTCTCGCTGATTAAGCGGAGCTGCCATATCAAGGATTTTGGGCAGGTAATACCAGGGCACGGAGGTATATTGGATAGGTTTGACAGCGTAATATTCACCGCGCCGTTTGTGTATGTGCTGGTGACGTTTTTCCCGCTGGCGGGGGTGTAGGCAGGCCAAGCGCATACCTAACGGCAAGCCCCGACCGGGGTCCAGGGGGGCTTGCCCCCTGGCAGGGTGTGGGGCAGCGCCCCACGACCTTGCCCTTGACCTTAGGGCGGCGCCAAAAATCTCAGAGAGAAGCACTACCGAACTCCTACATCCTGAGTCCGTTAGAAGCACCAAACTGCGCCGCCCCATAAGCCGCAGCACCCAGCAAGATTCCGCAAGTTAGGAAAGCCGAGCTTTCCTAACTTGCGGAGAGAGGCGGACGCACTGCACCAGCGTTGGGAGGCTAAGCGTTCCCACACACTGCTGCTGGCTCTGGGGCAAGGGCCTGACCGTCAGCAGCTTCCCAACCGCAAGCAGCATCTCTGAGGGGAACTCTAGGGCCGCCACGCTCCTACAGACGGTCTGCGGCTCTCCGTGAGTTGGGAAATCTGTGATTTCCCAACTCAACGGAATCGCGCGGCTGGCATCTTTGGCGGCGCTATCCTTGTGCCACTGACCGGCTTGGACTTGCCGCCGGACGTGCTGCCTCGCATTTTGCCTTTTGAGCGCCGCCCTAAGGTCAAGACCTTGGGGACTCTTGACGTTGGCTTCGCCAAGTCGCCCCACACCCCTGCCAGGGAAACTTTTTGAAAAAAGTTTCCCTGGACCCTTCAAAAACTTTCTGCCCGCTCCTACTTGTCTTCTTTCCGTCAGCTTCTGCCCCGAGCCGCCAGGCAACGCGGTTAATCTCGCGAGCACTTCTCCGCGTCTATGGCCAGCACCAGCATCAACGCATACAGCCCGTCATCCGGGAAAGCCACGTCAATGGTATACGTATCCGTCCAATTCCAAACCTCCTTGGAAACGGTCGCCACCAAGTCCCCCATGGGCCCCACCACCCGGTAGTCCCATTCCAGCCAATCCCCCTCTACATGCCAGCCGTTGCATTCAATATTGTACCTGGGCTTAAAAAAGCTGAGCTCCTTGCTGATGCACCCAATGTACCTCCCCCCTACATACAGCTCGAACTTGGGCAGGAACGTGAGCACGACCTCCTTCACCATGCCCGCCTCCCGGCCATAGCTGTCAAAGATTTTCAGGCAGTGGCCCCAGGAGAGCTGGCCCTTCACAGTATAGGCCACGCTGCCGTCCTCATAGTAGATGTCATAGCTGTCCAGCCAGGAGAAGAACCTTTGCTTAAATAATAATTTCATTGTGTACCCCCAGAATGCAGAATTGGAAAGTGCCGTGATTTTTATAGGGCATGTTCACATAAGCTGAGCATGCGGATTTTGAAGTAAATTTTTGTCAGATTCAAGGCGAAAATTCGCAGATGTACTGGCGTACTTCAAGAATTTTCAACATGGAAGATGGCAAAAATTTGCCCAAAAGACGCGTACGAACGCTTATGTGAACACGCCCTGGCACAGCTGGTACCGCCCCGCTGTTTCCAGCACAACGGACGGCATGAGGAAACAGGCGTTGGACAGCCCGGCACAGCGGCCCCGGGTAACCAGCCGTTCCGCGAAGGAAGTGTCGAATATCCCCTCCCGGTACACCGTATGCCATGCGCCCTGGTAATAGTAGTCTATCCACCAGCGGGAACCACATACAGCCCCCCCTCCCGGCAGGCCGAGGGCTCCTCCCAAAGGGGAAAATAGCTCTCCGGGCCTCCTGTGTGGAAGGAGCCGCGGCCGCTGAGGAGCAGGGCCAGGGTTAGAGCCAGGCCGCAGGCCACGGCCCGCCTCATTCCGCCGCCTCTGTGCCTGTGTCCACCTTGACAAACCACTGGCCCAGGTGCTCATAGAACCGCTCCACCGCCCAGCCGGGCACCTCTGCCCAGCAGCCGAAGCCGTCCTCGGTCTTCCAGCGGAACCGCACCTGCAGGGGCAGGCCGGAGGGGGTCTCTGCCACTAAGGCCATCTCTAAGCCCTCATGGCCCTCCACAGGCTGGAAGGCCGGGTACTGGTACTGGCTGGCAGGCTGGGGGTTTTTGGGGCCCAGCTCCCCCGCCAGGTACATTTCCAGCATCTTGTTCTCACCGTCCCCGGTGCCTCCCACGCGCCGGGCATAGTCCTCAAAGGTCTCGTCTTCCGTGGAGAGCACCCAGCCGCTGGGGCAGAACCACTCCCCCTCCATGGGCTGGAGGGTCACATAGAAGACCCAGCCGGACGTCAGGTTCTGCCAGCTGTTCCAGGGCCACTGGTCCATGCAGCTCCATTGCAGCTCCTCCTCGGTCACCCCGTAGAGCGCCGCCATTTCGGCAGGGCTCCGCCGGTCCTGGAACTCAAACCGGCATACCCCGTCATAGCAGGCCCCGTCCGCAAAGACCCTATCCGTGTACATCGCGGTGACAGGGGCGTCGTTAAACCACCAAATCTCCCCAAAGCCGGAAATCTCATTTTCCAGCAGCGCCTGCTGGCCGGAGTAGGCCCCAAAAGCGTTGAACAGCGGCACCCCCGACTTCCCGTCATTGGGGCGGTACTCGTCCAGGTTGGGTGCGGCGCCCGTCTTTGGCAGGGGAACCGGCTTGCCCTCGGGCACGGGGATGGGCTCCTGCTCCAGGAAGCCGTCCAGCAAATCTTCCAGCGGCGCATTAGAGCCGCCCGGCTCGGACGCTGGCTCGGACGCTGGCTCGGATGCTGGCTCGGACGCTGGCCCAGATACTGGCTCCGAAGCCCCTTCCCAGCTGGCCTCAGCGCTCTCCTCCGGGCCGGCTTCTGAGCCAGCCGCGCCGGAGGACTCCTCTGCGGCTATTCTTTCTCCCCCTTCCGGGGAAGGGGTTTGGGCATTGTTCCCGCACCCAGCCAGCCCCAGCAAAGCCAACAGCAAACCGGCAATCAACCCTTGTACTGTTCTTCCGCGTTTCATGCTCCAATCCTTTCCGGGGAAGTTCTTACACCTCCACCTCACCGTCATAGACCTTCACAGCCTCTCCGGTCATCAGCACCCGCTCGTCTGTGTAATTGATGGTCAGCTCCCCGCCGTTGAGGATGACCCGGATGTCCTCGCCCTTTTTGCAGTAGCCGTTCAGGGTGGCGGCCACCACCGCCGCGCAGGTGCCTGTGCCGCAGGCCATGGTCTCCCCGCTGCCCCGCTCCCAGATACGGGCCTTGAGGGTGCGCTCGTCTATGACCTCCACAAAGCCCACATTCACCTTCTCCGGGAACAGGGAATCCTGCTCCAGCTTAGGGCCCAGCTCCTCCACCGGGGCCTTGTCCGCTGAGGGCACGAACACGGTCACATGGGGGTTGCCCATAGAGCAGCAGGTGATTTCCAGATTCCCCCCTGCCGCTTCCACTGGCCGGGCCACCACCGGCCCGCCGGACAGACTGACCGGCACCTTCTCCGGGGCCAGCTCCGCTTTGCCCATGTTTACAGCCACCTTGCTCACCAGGCCGTTTTTGGTGATGACCGTACACTCCTTCACCCCGCTCTTGGTTTCAATATGGAGCAGGGCCCGGCCCACGCCCAGAGGCTCCCCCTTGGCGATGCCGTTGTCAAAGAGGTACTTGGCCACGCAGCGGATGCCGTTGCCGCACATCATGCCCTCGCTGCCGTCCCGGTTGAACATGACCATCCGGGCGTCCGCGGTGTCAGAGGGCTCGATGAGGATAACCCCGTCGCTGCCCACCCCGTTGTGCCGGTCAGAAAGGCTCACCGCCAGGGACTCAGGCGAGGCCACCCGGTTCCCCTGCTCAAAGCAGTTCACATAGATATAGTCATTGCAGCAGGCAGACATCTTGGTAAAGCGGATGCGGTGCTTCTCCGGCTTCAAATCGTTGATGTCCACAATCTCCGTGTTCTCCGGGGTATAGCGGCTCATCAGGGAGTCCGCCAGGGCGTTGGCGGTGTCAATGGCTGTCAGGCAGGGGATGCCCAAAAGGCTTGCCTTCCGGCGGATTTTCACGCTGTCCCGGGCCGGGTTGCGGCCCTTGGCCGAGGTGGAAATCACATAGTTCACCTGCCCGCTCTCCAAGAGGGTGATGGTGTTGTGGGCCGGGTTCTCGTGAATCTTGTCCACCACGCTCACGTTCAGCCCGGCCTTGAACAGCAGCAGGGCCGTGCCT
Source organism: uncultured Eubacteriales bacterium (assembly GCA_910580045.1). GTDB lineage: Bacteria > Bacillota > Clostridia > Oscillospirales > Acutalibacteraceae > Acutalibacter. The sequence goes on along the minus strand of CAJTXF010000084.1, from coordinate 3,029 downwards.
CCCGTGGCGAACAGCTGGAAGCCCAGCCTGTCGAACTTCTTGGCAATCTCCGCAATCTCCTTCTTGTCCTGGTCCCGCACAGTGATGAACACTCCGCCGCCCTTGTGCATTTTGTGGCCCGAGGCAATCAGCCCTTTATACAGGGCCTCCTCCACGCTGGTGCCAATGCCCAGCACCTCCCCGGTGGACTTCATCTCCGGCCCCAGGTGGGTGTCCACGTCTGTCAGCTTCTCAAAGGAGAACACAGGCACCTTCACCGCCACATAGGGGGAGGGCTTATACAGCCCTGTGCCAAAGCCCAAATCCCGCAGCCTATAGCCCAGGCTCACCTTAGTGGCCAAATCACACATGGGCACCCCGGTCACCTTGCTGATATAGGGCACGGTGCGGCTGGCCCGGGGGTTCACCTCAATCACGTAGATTTCCCTGTCCATGATAATATACTGCAGATTGATAAGCCCAATCCCCCGCAGCTCCCGGCAGAGGGTCTCCGTGGTGGAGACGATGCGGGCGCTGAGCTCGTCGTCAATGTCAGAGGCCGGGTACACGGCAATGCTGTCCCCAGAGTGGATGCCTGTGCGCTCCACATGCTCCATAATGCCGGGAATCAGAATCTCCTCCCCGTCGCAGATGGCGTCCACCTCAATCTCCATGCCTGAGAGGTACTTGTCAATGAGCACCGTGTTGTCCTGCCTGTTGCTGAGGATAATCCGCATATACTCCTGGATGTCCTCCCGGCAGGTGGCAATAATCATGTTCTGGCCCCCCAGCACGTAAGAGGGCCGCATGAGCACCGGATACCCCAGCTCCTCCGCCACGGCCAGGGCCTCCTGGGCATTGCTTACCGTGGAGCCCCGGGGCCGCTTGATGCCCGCCCGCTCCAAGAGCGCGTCAAAGCGCTCCCTGTCCTCGGCCATGTCAATGGTGTCCGCGGAGGAGCCCAGGATGGGGATGCTGTTCTGGGCCAGGGTCTTGGTCAGCTTGATGGCGGTCTGCCCGCCAAAGGCAACCACCACGCCAATGGGCTTTTCTATCCTGATGATGTCCATCACGTCCTCTGGGCACAGGGGCTCAAAGTACAGCCGGTCGCCGGTGTCAAAGTCCGTGGAAACAGTCTCCGGGTTGTTGTTGATGATAACCACCTGATAGCCCAGCTGGCGCAGGGACATAACACAGTGGACGCTGGCATAGTCAAACTCAATGCCCTGGCCAATGCGGATGGGCCCGGAGCCCAGCACGATGACCGTGGGCTTGCCCTCCTTGCCCTGGATAAACTGGGCAGCCTCGTCCTCCCCGCCGCTTTCGGGGGTGTCGTAGGCAGCGTAGAAATAGGGGGTGTGGGCCGCGAACTCCCCGGCGCAGGTGTCCACCATCTTGAAGCTGCCCCGCCGCTCCCACTTCACCTCACAGCCGGAGAGCCGGGCAATGGCCGCGTCCGGATAGCCCAGCTGCTTGCCCTGGGTGTAGAGCGCCTCTGTCAGCTGGCCCTTTGCCAGCTCTCCCTCGTAAGCAAGGAGGTTCAGCAGCTTGCTGAGGAACCACTCGTCAATCATGGTCAGCTCATGGAGCTCCTCCACGGTGCGGCCCCGCTTCAAGAGCTCATACACCGCGAAGATGCGCTCGTCCGTGGCCCGCCGGGCAATGTCCAGCAGGGCTTCCTCCCTCTCGTGGGAGAACTTGGGCAGGTTCAGGGTGTCCATGCTCTTGCCGTCCGAGGAAATCTCCGCCCCCCGGACCGCTTTCATCAGGGCCATCTCAAAGGTGTCGGCAATGCTCATTACCTCGCCGGTGGCCTTCATCTGGGTGCCCAAATCCCGCTTGGCGTACACGAACTTGTCAAAGGGCCACTTGGGGAACTTCACGGCCACATAGTCAATAGTGGGCTCAAAGGCCGCGTAGGTGACCCCTGTGACCGCGTTCTTGATTTCGTCCAGGGTATAGCCAATGGCAATCTTGGTGGCAACCTTGGCGATGGGGTACCCGGTGGCCTTAGAGGCCAGGGCAGAGGAGCGGCTCACCCGGGGGTTCACCTCAATCACCGCGTATTCAAAGCTCTCCGGGTGCAGGGCGAACTGGCAGTTGCAGCCCCCCTCTACCCCCAGCTCGTTCACAATGTTCAGAGCGGCGGTGCGCAGCATCTGGTATTCCTTGTCCGACAGGGTCACTGTGGGGGCAATGACAATGGAGTCCCCTGTGTGCACGCCCACTGGGTCCAGGTTCTCCATAGAGCAGATGGTGATGGCGTTGCCCCTGCCGTCCCGCATGACCTCGAACTCAATCTCCTTCCAGCCCGCGATGCTCTTCTCCACCAGCACCTGGGTGATGGGGGACAGGGCCAGGCCGTTGGCCGTGACCTCCCGCAGCTGGGCCTGGTTCTCCACAATGCCGCCGCCAGTGCCCCCCAGGGTGAAAGCGGGGCGGATAATCACCGGATAGCCAATCTCCCCGGCAAAGCCCTCCGCGTCCTCCACGGTGGTGACCACCTTGCTGGGCACGCAGGGCTGGCCAATGCGCTCCATGGCGTCCTTAAAGAGCTGCCGGTCCTCGGCCTTGTCGATGGTCTCCGGGCCCGCGCCCAGCAGGCGGACGTTATGCTTTTGGAGGAAGCCCTCCTTGGCCAGCTGCATGCTGAGGGTCAGGCCCGTCTGGCCCCCGAAGCCGGAGAGGATGCTGTCGGGCTTCTCCTTCTCGATAATGCGCTTCACGGTGGTCAGGGTCAGGGGCTCGATATAGATGCGGTCGGCCATGGCCTTATCCGTCATAATGGTGGCCGGGTTGGAGTTGATCAGCACAATCTCAATGCCGTCCTCTCTCAGGGCCCGGCAGGCCTGGGTGCCCGCATAGTCAAACTCAGCGGCCTGGCCAATCACAATGGGCCCAGAGCCGATGACAAGTACCTTTTTGATATCCTTATTCAGTGGCATAAACGCTCTCCTTTCAGGTGGCCGGAAAAGTCCGGGGGATGGGTGGGCAGGTTTTCTTTGTCAACGGACAGGGGAGGCGTCGTCGTGCGTGAGCTGCGCACGACG
>CAJTXF010000083.1 GCA_910580045.1 uncultured Eubacteriales bacterium | reverse complement strand
TGATGTCCCTATTCTACATCACTTTGGAGGTTTACACAAGATTGGGGACAGGCTCTCATAGGAAGTTCCAGCCCATGCCGGCGGAAGATATAATCATCGGCGGACAGTTCGCGCTCGTCATAGGTTTCAGTTTTCTGCTGGCAAAATTTTCGGTACTCTTTCAGCAGGATTGCCGTCTCAGCGGAGAAGTAAACATAACGATCACCCGAGGCAGTTTCAGGTTCCTTGACGATGATATCCTCGCCGGTGACTTTCTCCACATTCCGACAGATATGAATGGACTTTTCTTTGAAATTCACATCGCACCACTTCAATCCACAACACTCGCCCCAGCGCATACCCGTGGCGATAATCAGTTTGAAATAAGTTTCATATTTGATGCTTTCCTCTTCAAGGGCGGCAATGAGCTTCTGCGTAGTTTCTTCACCGGCTACATTCATTCTACTTTTTCTTCTTTTTGCCAGTGTATTTATAGGTGCGCCACGCCGGGTTATGCGAAAAAAAGCTGCCCTCCATCGCATCTGAGAGAATGCCACACAAGCAAGCATGGACACCCTCGACGGTGCATTCGGAGAGCGGTTTTCCTGTCACAGAATTTTTCTGTTTGCGAAGTTCGGCGTAGAGATCTCGGAAGTGTTCGGGCTTTAGGTCGGTCAGCTTATAACCGCCAAGGTACGGCATAAATCTGTCGATGTCCTGCTTGTCCCGGGCCAAGGTGGACTTTGCCAGCTTGATTGGAGCAATCTCCCTGAGCCATATCTCAGTATAGCTTGCCAAGGTGATAGACTTATCGACTGGTAGCGGCTCGTTGTGACATTGGCGTTCAAAGAGAGCAGTTTCTTCCTCAAGCCATTTTTCTTTGGCCTTTGGAGTTAAACCGTCTGGTGGATGGACGGTTTTCTGCCGGGTTTTGCGGCGTTTGCCATCAAAATCATAGCCCATGGAAATGACCAGCAGGTAGCTGTTTCCTCGCTTGTAGATGCTTGCCATTGAAATAATCTCTTTCCTGTTGCGATTTGCCCTGTTGAGGCAACCTCACAATACCACATTACCTGCCGGAAGTCCAGGGGCTTTTTCACTTTCTACCTACCCAACAAAACGCTCTTGCTGTGGCGGCTTCTATGTCCATCATTTTGTCGTTAGGCGGTATGCAGAAGCACATCTGTCATGATATTTGCGGCCTGTTTCTTCAATTCCATCTACGGGTAGCAGTAAGTACGCTCCAAGAAAGAAGTATCGGCATGGCCTGCCAGTTCAGCGACAGTCTGCTTGTCCACACCATGATGGAGCAAGGATGAAATTACGTAATGGCGCAAAGTGTGAAGATGAAAAGATTCTGGAAAATCGCTCTCCCTAAAAATCTAACGCAGATGCTTTGTGAACGTGTCCGGGTGGATAAAATTGCCGTACTCGTCAGCGAACAGATATGGGCTAACCTCGCGCCCAACCTTTTCAGCCTGGACGGTCTTGTAACCGCGATATCCCAGAAACAGCGAAGTGATACTTCCTCAATAACGATAGTACGGCTGGGGCCATTCTTGGTTGGCCCCTCCATTACGCCTTGTCCCGGTATGTGGCTCCGGGAGCGACTGACCGTAAGTACACAGCGATATTTGTCCGTCATGATAAAATCATGCCACTTCAGAGCGCATAACTCTCCCCGGCGGCACCCGGTGTAGAGCGCCAGCACATAGAAAATCTTGTACTCCTGCGGCTCATCCAGGAGGGCATTGAGGAACCGGTTTGCATCTTCCTCGCTGGGAATAAACTGCTCCCGCTTTTCAGTGTCAGGCAGGTCAATCATATGGGCGGGATTCTCTGGGATAATCTCGTTGCGCTTGGCGTCACTAAGCACCGCCGACACCACTGTTAAATATTTCTGCACGGTCGCCTCCTGCACGAGCTTGCCATGGTTACTGCGCTTACGAAGCTCCACCAGCATATTTTCCAGCGCGATGAGCCGCAGCTTGTTCCGGAAGAATGCTCCTGAAGGACGTATCCTAAAGTCAGACGTGACCGTGGCGAAGAACTATCTGCCGGAACAAAGAATACGCCAGTTGGAGCGGGCTATCACTGGATATTTCGATTATATCGAGGACTTGATCGAGCAGGAAAACACCTTCACTATGGAGGGATTCGCCGTCAGCGTGAACGAGTTCCTGTCTTTTCGCCGGTATGATATTTTGCGGGACAAGGGAAGGGCTTCACGAAAGCAGGCCTAGGAGAAAGCTAAGCAGGAGGAGGCTGCTGAAGACACCGCAATAGCAGGCACTACAAAAGAATTTGATGATAAAGAAACCGGCATGCAGGGCAATAGACGCCTTGCTCATGCCGGTTCTTTGCTATTTATACTGCACTCACTATTCCGTACTCCACCAGTTGGCTATGTCCCATGGCTGTGCGGTTTTCGCGCTCATATTTTGAAATTCGTATGGGTTTCATCTTCCAGGTAGTTAGGCCCATATGCTCCTTCTGATGGTCAGCGCCAGAATAGATGATCTCTGCTGCAGTCTGCCCGCTGATGGCATAGTGGAATTTGTTCTGTACCATGGCGTAGAAGTCTTGGGTGGTAGGAGAATCCCGGTCATAGTCGATACTGCATTCGGCAAAGATGTCGGTAATCTGCTGCCAGATGCGGCGTTCACTAGCCCGGATAGAACGGACGCGTTCCAGCAGCTCGCGAAAGTAGTCCTTGCCAAAGGCGGTTTTTCCTTGCTTTAGCCGGTCATCATCCATGGCAAAGCCCTTTATCATATATTCTTTCAGCACACTGGTAGCCCAAATGCGGAAGTGTGTGGCCCGCTTGGAGTTAACCCGGTAGCCCACGGATATGATGGCATCTAAGCTGTAGAAACGGGTCGGGTTGGTCTGGGTTTTCCCCTCTAAAGCGCCGTGCTGAGTGGTTGTTGCAAAAATTGCAACAACCACTTTTTCCTCAAGCTCACCTTCGGAAAAGATATTTTTTAAGTGCCGGCTGATGCCGGACTTATCAACACCATATAATTCTGCCATTGATTTTTGTGTCAGCCAAATAGTTTCATCTTTAATAACAGCATCCACTGAAATGCTCTCGTCGGCGGCTTTATACAACAAAAACTGAAATTCATCTTTCATATTCACACCTCCAAGCACAAGTGTCGTATGGTCAATTTACCTTTTTGACAGCGTCAGAGAGCTTCATAAGATTTTGAAACATTTCCGGGCTTTCAAGCAGCTTTGGCAGCAGGAGTTTCATCATGGCCAAATTGGGATCCTCCTCCCTTGGCACATTTTTCAGGCTGGTCTGCATGATGGTTTCTATAACCTCGTTTTCACGCTTGCTCACCATCCCTTTCAGTTCTTCCAGTGAATCCTGTATCTGATACAGGGTGGGGAGTATGTTGGAAAATAAGGAAGAATCTACTTCCTGTTCTGGTGAGGATGTATCTTCTTGGCCGAAAGAAAATGTCTGAATTGTGTTTTGTATGCGTTCTTTTACCGCTTCTACCCCATCTAAATCAGTCAAGTCATACTCAATGGTACGTATCGTATTTACGTCAAAAGGGATAACCTCTCCCTTTCGCTTCAGATGGATCAGGGGCTTTGCCAAACACTTCCTATACCCCATTTCATAAAATACGTTTGGATTATGTTCGGTTATATCGGCAATAACAAGCTCGGCAGAGGCAAGTTTGTCCATAATGGTCTGGGTAATAGAGTCTGTGTCGTTGATCTGGTCAGCGCGTAAGGCCTCAAATCCACAAGCCCTACAAACTGGTCCCAGAATATGCCGGAAAAGCTTGTCCGCATTGTCCCTTGTAGGGCTGCCGTCATCACCAATAGGCGACACCACAAAACAGACCTTTTTCTCCGGTCTATCGCCAGGGCTCATTATCCGGTAGGTGCCGCGACTGACACATTTGATATTTTTTTGCCGACACAAAGTGTTGATGGAGCCTGAAAACTGTCCGGGGGTATAGTCTCTGATGCCAGAGCTTTCCAGGTACTGTTTGATTTCACGGGTTGTGCGGGATGTTCCGCTGCGTAGGCAGTTGAGGATCGCCTCTTGAATTTGAGAACTGGTAATAGCCATAAGTATGGGACCTCCTTCTTGCATTTGACTTGCATATATAGTATCATCTATGCGCAAAAAAGTCAATAGCGTTTTCAAAAATCTGCAATAAATCTTAAAATTGCTTGTTCATTAAAATAAACATATTGTTTATACGGCTAAATTACAATAAATGCAGGCATCGCATTGGGATATCAATGCGATATCTGCAATATTCAAAAAGAACAAGAGCGTGGGGAATGCTCCCCACGCTCTTGTTGCTAATAGAGTTCTCAGCTTTCCACAGCTTTAACCCCGCTCAGCCTGCCAGCCTGATCATAAACCGTTACCAAATCAATCTCCCCGCCATCGGTAGACCCCACGGAGAACACGCTGCCGTCCGGTCTCACATCGGCAAAGCTGCTCACCGACTTGCCGTTATAGCGTATGACCTTCTTCCCGCCTATCTCCTGATAGCTCACGCCATAGGCGGCAAAGGGCTCCATACGCTCCGCGATGGTCTGGCCGGAGCCGTCGTCCCCATCGTCTTCGGCAGTGGATTCTCCTGCCATCACCATAGCGGCCTCCTCACTGCTTTTCTCGCCGCTCTCCCGTAGGCCGATGAGCTTGCCTCCCTCATAGACTGCCTCCAGGTTCAGGCCCTTTGTGCCCAGGCTGTTGCATACCCAAAGCTGGCGCTCCGGGTCGAACAGGCTGCGCACCGGCCGCCCGTTCCAGCTCATGGCGAGACTGCCTGTGGGGCTATTGGCATTGCTCTCAAAGGTCAGACCAAAGGGGGTATACCGCTCCAGCTCCTGGGCCGTGCGCTCAGCCTCGTACTGAAATTCAGCGCCCACATACCGCTGGCCCTCCAGAGCGTCCAAAAACATCTGGTCAGGCTCAAACTCCTCCAGCCGCACCAAGGGCCCCATCAGGCTGTAGCTGCCATCCCCGTTGTCCACCCGCTCCCGGACCGTGTGCACATCTACCGTCCCCTCCGGGTCATAGTGCTCATATTGAGAGGTATAGCCATCCCCATACTCCGCGCCGTCCACAAAAATACGCACCCGCTGGTCCTTCCAGTACAAAATGCCGTCGTTGTTCTGAAACGTCAGCCCGCAGCGTTTGTAGTCGTCGAAGAGGCTGGTATAATCAAAATCATCCCCATCAGAACACTCTTTTTCTTCCATGGTGCTTTCCCAATCCCCGCTGCCAACCACCCGGTCAAGAGGATTCATCACCAGCATGGTGTTCTCGTCCCCGTCCACCGATTTGGACACCAGATAACCGTTCTCAATCATGGCAAGGGTTTCCTCGTACCCGGCAATGGTCTCCGCAACCATCTCCTGAGTCCAGGTGAACCAGCCGGTGCTATTGGTCCAGCCCTTAGAGCCAATCATGCTTTCCAGCTCCTTTTTCTCGTTTTCCAGCCAGGCGGCGTATTCCCCGGCAGTCCACCACTCCACATCCGGGTCAGGGTAGGCTTCGGCAAACTCCTCGTCTGTCATGGGCGCCCAGGTCTTGCCCTCGTCCCAGCTGTAGTAGGTGGTGCCGTCCCCGTCCGTGTAGGAGAGAAGGCTGTCTTTGTTTTCCGTTGAATAAGTGGTTTCCGCCGCGGCTCCCGGGTGAAGGGGGGCTTCCTGGTTCTCGGCCTTTGCGGAGGTGGCGAAAACCGCTCCAGTCCCGCCCATCAGTATCACAGCCGCAAGCAGCGCGGCCAGGGATTTTTTATTGAGCTTCATAATAGCCTGTATCCTTTCTTCAATGGAATTTTTGCTGAAATAATTGTCCATCACCGGCATACCCGCTTTCCTCTCCTCCATGCGGATAAGGGCCAGGGCATACCCGGCTTTGATGTCTTTGCCAAACAGGCGGAGCACTGCCTCGTCACAGGCCAGCTCCATATCCCGGCTGGCCAGGGCCACCATGGCCCACACCAGGGGGTTGAACCAGTGCACGCACAGCGCGGCAGTCAAAAGCAGCTTGAACAGCCCGTCAAACCGCCGGATGTGCACCCACTCATGGGTCAGCACATAGTCCAGGGTCTCCGTGTCCATCCAATCCGTGGACTTTGGCAGGAGGATAACTGGATGCAGGATGCCGTAGGTGAGAGGCGCGGTGATTTTGTCCGACTGCCGGACAGCAATGGGCCGCCGGAGCCTGTGTGCCCCAATCCACTGCTCCACATAGGCGTTGTGAACCGGCAGGGCCTCCCGGAATTCCCGGCGGCACTTAAAATAAGCCACCCCAAAGTACCCGGCGCACAAAGCCAAGCCGGTCAGCCAAATCATCCCCCAAGGGTCAGCCCCAGAGGCCGCCGCGCCCTCAGAGACAAAGGCCTCCCCAGCCCCGGCCCCAACCCCGTCCGTCCAGGCGGACGGCGGGGCAGGGGACGGACCTACCGGGCCAGGCGCATAGACCGCCACCGGCACGGGGCGGCTGAAAAGCGAGTACACACTGCACGCCGCAGGAAGGGAGAAGGGAATCAGCAGCCGCAGCAGAACCAAAGCCCACAGGGCCGGAAACAGCCGCTTGGGCAGCTTGTGAAGGGCCAGCCCCCGCACCAGGGCCACCGCCAGAATCATCGCCCCGCCAGAAAGGCTCATCTGCAAAAGGCTCACGACTCCACCTCGCTCTCTACCATCTCCTTCAGCCGGGCAAGCTGCTCTGCCGAGAGCTTCTTCCGTCCCAGCAAAGCCGCAAAAAGCTGGTCCACCGACCCGTCAAACAGCTTGCCAATCAGCTCGTCGGTCTCAGCCTCCTGTACCGCCTCCTTGGGAATCAGGGCATGGCAGACAAAGCCCGGCTCGCTGCGCTCAATCGCGCCCTTGGCAATACACTTTTTAATGACCGTGTAGGTGGTGTTCATGTTCCAGCCGGTCTCGGCCTTGAGGATGTCAGAAATCTCCTTGGCCGTGCGCTGGCCTCCCCGCCAGAGCACGTTCATCACCTTGAGCTCGGAATCAAATAGTTTGACTGACATTTGGGTTCATCCTTTCCTTGAAACTACTGCAATAGTTTACACGCTCATACTATCACAATCGTTTCCCTTTGTCAACACTATTCCAGTAGTTCAAATGTGAAAAGTCTGTGAACGGGAGGACAACATCAGAGCGCAAATATTTCGTTATGGTTTTTGAGCGACATTTTGTCGTTTGAAACGCGGAGCGTAACATGCACTTCACATTATAATAAAGAGGTGGCGGACATTTTGGCTGGCACCTCTTTCAAATCAAAATTACATTTTGCATTTTTGATTTTTTCTGCTGCCAACAGTTAGAGATACCGAACAAAAAAGCAAGTGTGCAACTTGCACATCTGCTTATGGAGTTCACGGCGTTTAGCGCCACTACCATGGCCATTCTCTCAAATGTAAATTTTTTGCGAACTTGGTTTGTTTTTATATAATTTCAATTTGATATAGTTAAAAAATTTATTTCAACAGCGGCGAGTAGAAAAAAGTGATATTTTGAATTTTGTCAAGTGTATAATATTAGTGGTAAGATAACTAGAGGGGAGTAGCCTTGGTACTCCCAAATTCGCAAAGCGGCGTATTAGCTTCGGCTGAACGCCGCTTTTTTCATGCTTTTTGGGTGACTAGGGGTTTTGCCCCATCACATAAACATTTTTAAGGAGTGATGCTATGGCAATTTTCAGAGTACGGCACGACAAAGATTACACGGTGATGAGCAATCACCACCTGCGCGACTCGGCGCTCTCCCTCAAAGCAAAGGGACTGCTCTCGCAAATGCTGGCCTTGCCGGATGATTGGGATTATTCCGTTGCGGGGCTGGCTACCTGCAACGAGTACAGGGGCGCGGCAGCGGCGGCAAGCTGGCGAACATTGTCTACAATGTTTATGAACAGCCGGTATGCAAAAATCCGACAACGGATAACCCGCTAACAGGAAAACCGCCGATGGAAAACAGCACGCAACTAAATAAAGATAAACAAAGTAAAGATAAAATAAATATAGATATATCCAATCCCATCCTTTCCCGAGAGGATGGGATTGGATTTGAAACGGGTTAAACTACTACAACAACTATCTGTACGAACATCATGCTATCACCGAAGACGAGAAAAGAAAAATGCAGCAGAAGATTGAAAGGCAGGGCGGCAGGCTGGAACGATAAAGCTTCCTTACTTTTACTTTTTGCATATGATATAATATATGAACATGATAAAACAAACTACAACGGAGGTATGGCATGGATGGCAGGGACTGGGGTACGGCTCTATCATCTACCTTTCGGCGCTCAGCTCAGTGGACCAGGAACTGTATGAGGCAGCCCGGGTAGACGGAGCCAACCGATGGCAGCAGTTGCTGCATGTGACAATCCCTGGTATCTCCACGATGATCATCATGATGCTCATCATGCGTATGGGCGCGGACAAGATCCTGCTGCTTTACGGCCCGGCAAACTACGAATTTTCCGATGTAATCAACACCTATGTGTACCGTATGGGCATGACCAAAGCCGACTATGGCTTGTCCACGGCTGTGGGATTGTTCAACTCTGTAATTGGCACGGTTCTGTTGATTACCACCAACCAAATTACCAAAAAGCTGTCTGGTACAGCCATGTTCCAAGGGGATGGAGAAACCATGAAATCATCAAAACTCAACCGGGGCAGTCCTCCAAGGAGATTACCTCATCATCCGGTGCTTCCAACGCCACAGTCTATGCCCGCAGCGTAGAGTACGCGGCTATTGTGGTGTCAACGCTACCCATTCTTTTGGTATATCCCTTTGCGCAGAGATATTTTGTCACCGGCATGACCATTGGCGCCGTGAAAGCGTAACAGTTTCAAGCATAGAAGAACTACATAGAGGACTTTGGCTCTGCTGCTCAGCATAGCCGTATTGGCTGCTGTTTTTGCAGGTTGCGGAAACAACGCAGGCGAGGATAAGAGTTCCTCCGCCCCTTCCAGTGAATCTAGCGCATTGGACGATTCCAGCGCAGACTCTGCCCCTAAAGATGAAGCCAGCAGTGACGAAGAGGCTCCGGCTGAGCCTGGCGAGCTGACCCTGCCCCTGTGTGAAGAGAAGGAAGAGCATTCCATTTGGCTGCAGTACAGCGGTGCGGTGATATCTGACATCAACCAGGTAGCTGGCATTCAGAAGATGGAAGAGCTGACCAACGTCCATATCAGTTGGATTCCTGTCGGCCTTCAGGAGATTGGCGATAAGTACGGCGTGATGCCTTTCCTCTGGCAGCTATCCTGACATTGTCTATATTGCCGTGAGCAAGGCGTTTCTCGCCGAGCTGATCGAGCGCTGCGGCTGCTTGAAAGCTGTGGTCTATGAGGCAGAGGGCAGTGATGACGTGGTCAATATCGAGCAGTGGCCTGATGTGGAAACCGCCGACAGCGTGACAAAGACGGAAACCTTCAAGAAGTTCATCCCCAGCTAGTGGCCCATTTTGCTGGGAACGAAACCCTGATTTTGAGGGAGCGCTGACAATCGCCGTAATTAGCACATCGCAGAACGTCCGCTGGCTTTTCGGAAGCGGACGTTCTGTATTCTGCAACGTTATCTGATGGAAGGAGATGCATCATGTATCCACGAAAACTGACCAGATCCATTATTTCTACTGCGGCTTTTTCGGTGACAGTGCGCCGCTTGCCATGTCATGGGCGACAAGGGAAGTGTAGTAGTTGCCGATTGTGGACG
>CAJTXF010000082.1 GCA_910580045.1 uncultured Eubacteriales bacterium | reverse complement strand
CCCACCGAATTCCGCCCCCTTGCATTCCTTCTCCGCCTGTGCTAAAATAATCCCATCATCTTCCCCGGAGGCCCCCTATGCAGCCACCTATCAACTACGCCAAAAAATTGGACGCCCTCATTGCGTCCATCCCCCAGGACGCGCCCCGCCCCAGCCTGCTTCTCCACGCCTGCTGCGCCCCTTGCTCCAGCGCGGTGCTGGAATATCTCACCCAATATTTTGATGTCACCCTGCTGTATTATAACCCCAACATCTCCCCTTATGCTGAGTATCAAAAGCGCCTGGCTGAGCTGGAACGGCTTATTGCCCAAATGCCTATGGAGCATCCGCCCCGGCTGGCGCCCTGCGCCTATGACAGCGAAGCCTTTGGGCGGATTGCGGCAGGGCTGGAGGCGGAGCCCGAGGGCGGGGCCCGGTGCCTGCTCTGCTATCGCCTGCGTTTGGAGGAGGCCGCCCGGATGGCCCGGGGTTTGGGCCTGGACTATTTCACCACGACCCTGAGCATCAGCCCTCTGAAAAACGCCCAGGCTCTCAACCGCATTGGGGAGGAGCTGGCCGCCCAGTACGGGGTGAGGCACCTGCCCGGGGATTTCAAAAAGCGGGAGGGTTATAAGCGCTCCATCCGGCTGTCCAGGGAGTACGGCCTGTACCGGCAGGATTACTGCGGGTGCGTGTATTCCAAAGCCCAGCGGGAGCGGGATAAACAGGAAAGGACGAGTGAAAATGCCAGTGACGCATAACGGGGTGTGCTATCGGTTGGCAGACGCCCACGCCCATATCTACCCGGAAAAGATTGCGGAGAAGGCCACCGCCTCGGTGGGGGGCTTCTACGGCCTGCACATGGAGTATGTGGGCCTGCCCTCTGTGCTGGCTGAGCGGGGCAGAGCTGCGGGCATTGACAGGTTTTTGGTGTGTTCTGTGGCCACAAAGGTGGAGCAGGTCCCCTCCATCAACCGCTTCATTTCCGAAACCTGCGCCCAGTATCCCCAATTCCTGGGCCTGGCCGCCTGGCATCAGGAGGTGGAGGACGTGCCCGCCGGGCTGGACAGCATCCAGAAGCTGGGCCTGCGGGGCATCAAGCTCCACCCGGACTTCCAGGAATTCCATATAGACGACCCGGCCATGCTCCCTCTATATCGGGGCGTGGCAGAGCGGGGCCTGCCCATCCTGTTCCACATGGGAGACAGCCGCACGGACTTTTCCGCGCCTATCCGCCTGGCCCGGGTGCTGGACAAGGTGCCGGAGCTCACCTGCATCGCGGCCCATCTGGGGGGCTATACCCAGTGGAAAGCCGCCCGGGAGTGCTTGAAAGGAGGCCGGGTGTATACAGACTGCTCCAGCTCCCTGAGCTTCCTCACCCCAGAGGAGGCCCGGGAGAGCATTGCCCACTTCGGCCCGGAGCGGGTGATGTTCGGCACGGACTTCCCCATGTGGCCTGTGGAGGAGGAGCTGGCCCGGTTCTTCGCCCTGGGGCTAAGCCGGGAGGAGAATGCCCAAATCCTCTGCGGTACCTTTGCGGCGCTGTTCGGCCTGGAGGAGCCGCCCTGTGGATGAGTCCGGGTTCCTGAGCGCCTGCCGCCAGGTGATGGAGGGGGACGCCCGCCGGAATGGCATCGGCACCCTGGGGGAGAAGTCCCTCCACGCGGCGCTGAAGCTCTGGCTGGAGCCGGACCCCCTGTGCCGGGAGGTGCACGTGGGCCGCTATGTGGCGGATATCGTCAACGGGCAGGGCATCATTGAAATTCAGACCGGCAGCTTTGGCAGGCTGCGGGAAAAGCTGGCCTTTTTCCTGGAGCATTACCCGGTGACAGTGGTGTGCCCGGTGGCGGGGGTAAAATGGCTGGTGAGCGTGGACATGGACGGGCAGCAGTCTCCCCGGCGGCGGAGCCCCAAACGGGGCGGGCCCTGGAGCATTCTGCCGGAGCTGTACTCCATCCGGGAGCACCTGGGGCGGGAGGGCCTGCGCCTGCTGGTGCCTGTGCTGGAGGTGGAGGAGTACCGCCTGAAGGACGGGAAGGGGCGGCGGGGGTATACCCGGTGGGAGCAGATGCCGGTGCGGCTGCTGGATGAGATTTGGGTAGGGCCGGAGGAAGGAAGTAAACTGTTGCCGGAAGGGCTGCCGGAGGAGTTTACAGCAAAGGAGTTTAACCAGTGGGGAAGGTTTTCAAGAATGCAGGGCTCGCTGGCGCTGAGCGCGGCGCGGGCGATGGGGGCGGCAGAGCGGATTGGGAATAGGGGCAGAGCGTACCTGTACAGGAGATGCGGCAAAAGCACCGCCTGACGGCGGCGAGCGATGATTCAGTTTACGGTGTGAAAAGTTTTTGAAGGGTCCAGGGGGACTTTTTTCAAAAAGTCCGCCCTGGTAGGGGTTTGGGGGCAAAGCCCCCAAGGTCTTAGGAGCGCTGTTCCAAGAGCGCTCCAACCAAGAGCGGAGCATAGTATGGGCGGCGCTCACAAAAACTTCTGCGAGGCACCACGTCAGTCGGCCAGACAGCGTCCGGCAGTGGCGTCAACCAGCGCCGCCCACCATCCCAGTCGCGCAATTCCGTTGAGTTGGGAAAGCTCTGCTTTCCCAACTCACGGAGAGCCGCAGACTGTACGCACAGGCGTTGGGCTGCTAAGCGTTCCTTTGCTCTCCCATTCTCTGGCGCCATATAGCAGCATTGTACCGTCGGGTCTAGGGCCGCCACGCTTTGGAAGACGGCCTGCGGCTCTCCGTGACTTGGGAAATCACAGATTTCCCAAGTCAACGGAATCGCGCGGCTCAGCTTCTCTGGCGGCGCTGTCTGCTGCCACTGACGGACTTGGGCTTGCCGCCGGATGTGGTGCCCCGCAGTGGGTTTGGTGAGCGCCGCCCTATGGTCAAGGCCGCCTCCGGCGGCTTAGGGCGCTGCCCTAAGAACCCGCAAGGGAGCAGTCGCCCCCTTGACCCCGTTTCCGTCTGTACTTGTCTTCTTGGCGCAAGCCTCTGCCCCGAGCCGTCAGGCCCGCCTGTCATCGACCCGCCTTCCTCTCATTCCCCCTTCTCAATATTATACCTGGCTGCCACAAACGACCAATTCTGCTGGAACCCCCGGGTTATGCTCCAATATCCGCCGCCCAAAAAGCCCAGTTCATCCATCAGGCTGTATTTCTGCTCCACACTCCTCACGTCCTCAAACCAGACCACATGCTCCAACCCATCCCGGTTGTAATCAAACCAGGGAGCATGGGCCTGCCCGTCATAGGCAATGGGCACCCCCTGCCGCCGGGCTGTCTCCACGGCCTGCTCGCTGCCGACAGCTGTGGCCCGGGTCACGCCCCGCTCAAAGGGAAGTATCCAGTCCCAGCCATAGCTGGGCAGGCCCAGCAGGATTTTTTTCCTGGGAATTGCCGACGCGGCGTATTCCGCCGCCTGCCGTACCGGCCCCATAGGCGCCATTGCCATAGGCGGGCCATAGCTGTATCCCCACTCATTGGTCATCAGCAGCACCCTGTCCGCAATGTCCCCAACCGCGCTGTAGTCATGGGGCTGATACAGCATCCCCTTTTGCTCTGAGGCGGTTTTGGGGGCCAGGTCTACATGGAGGAAATATCCCCTGCTGTGAAGCCGCTGGGCCGCCTGGCGGAGAAAGTCCAGATAGCCCTCAGCCCCCTCTGGGGGGATGAACGCAAAGTCAATGTCCAGGCCCTGGTACCCCTTCTGCTCCATCACTGCCAGGACGTTGGCAAGCACCCGGCTTTGCAGGGTGCTGTCCAAAAACAGCCGCGCTGCCCGGCTGTTGTCATAATTCCCCCCCTCCGTGACAGGGGATAGCAGCATTACAGGCACGGCCCGGTACTCTTTGGCCAGGGCCAGCAGAGGCAAATCCTTGGGGGGAATCAGCCGCCCCTCCAGGGTGAAGCCGTAGCCGGACACCGTGAGATAGGTGAGATAGGGCAGGGCCCGCCGCAGGGTGCCAGGGGCGATAAAGTCGTAAGCATAGCCGTTTGTGATGATTCGGCGGCGCTTTCCCGCGGTGAAATGGATGGTCAGTTCTTGGCCGGGCTGAAGCGCTGGGCTGAGAATCAGCTGGGGGTTGTTCTGCATAAGCACCATGGGTGTCACGCCGAAATGGGCCGCGATGGCGGAGAGGCTGTCACCCTGGCGGACCGTATAGCTCAGGGCCGGGGTGAGCAGGAGCAGGCTTTGCCCCACTGGCAGGGAGCGGGGCTCAGCAAGGCTGTTGGTGCGGATGACCCGCTGAGGGGAAACGCCGAAACGCTGGGCGATGGAGTAAAGGGTGTCGCCGGGCTGGACCGTATAGATGACCATAAGAGTACCCCTTTCCAAAGGCGGAGTGGGGGGGGCGCTTTGGCGCCGCCCCGCATCCCATCCCTATGCCGCCCGGGGCGTGAATATACCAGAAAACGGAGGAACGACAACCATGTTCGACATGCAGAACCTGACTTTTTTTACAGAGGGCAACACGTTTACCGGCAGCAAATCCCATGGGGAGCGGCTTCTGCGCTATCTGGCCCGGCCGGATAAGGAGAACGGGCAGCTGCTGGCCTGGGTCTGGGAGGAGGACTTGTGCTTTGAGCGGGCCAACCCTAAGGAGCATAAGGCGTTTCTCCTCACCGAAGAGGGAATCCAGCAGCTGAGTGCCTGGCTGGACAGCCTGTGGGGGGAGAGTGACGAGGAGCTTTCTGAGAAGGAGGAAAAATAGTACTTGCCATTTTCGGCTGACTGTGGTATGATAGTGTGCAGGGTAAGTGCTCTGTGCCCTACGGGGACCATTAGCTCAGTTGGTTAGAGCAGCCGGCTCATAACCGGCCGGTCCGGGGTTCGAGTCCCTGATGGTCCACCAGCCCAAGTCCCTAGAAACTCCAAAGTTTCTAGGGACTTTTTCTTTTTGCAGACAGCAAAAATTTAGGGCTCGGTTTGGCCCCTGAGTTCAACAATAATTCAACTTTGGGATTTTTGGCGGTTCGCTCACCTCCGAGTTCAACGGAATCTCCGAACCCCCGCGCCTTTTTCTGGAAAATTTTTTCCCAGGATGTCCGCTGATTTCGGGCTGGCGGTTTCTATCAGATAGGCGTAGATATCAGCGGTGGTGCTGACCTGTGCGTAGCCCAAGCAAGCGTAGATACTTACGCTGTCCACTCCGGCAAAGCAGGGCATAGATGCCATTGTGTGCCCACAAGATATAATAGAGACAAGTCGGAAATCCCTAGGAAAATCAAGGGGGATCGGTTTGTCTTGATTCTTTTTCCGGTGAAAATGGTTCGCCCGAAAGGGTGATACCACATAAAGGGCAACAGGTTCAGAATTCAAACAAACCATCTGCAGCCAAAAAGGTGGTGTGGGCAAGACTGTTCCTACTGTAAACTTAGGCATCGACCTGGCCGCCATGGAGGTCACGCTGGTGAACATCATGAGCCGGGAACCATTCTGAGGGAATACTATAGAGCAATCCGAAATGAGTACGATGTGATTCTTCTGGATTGCTGCCCACCGCCGCGGCAAATCTAATTTATAACACTTCAAATTATACTCTTTAAGTATTCAATTTTCTCGATAAAGGCGGTATCAATTTCATCAAGCAGCGCTTGCGCCCACCAAGGCATCTCATCACGCAGACAGGCCTGGTACAGAGTGACAACCACGCTCACCACATCGTCCAACGCTTTCTCTATCGGCTCAAACCCGCCGTATTCATCAAGAAACGCTTTCCCTGCTTCTTCTGACAGAGAGGACAACACGTTTCTCACATCCGTATAGGCATAGCCCTTGCCCAGCAGGTTGTAGTCAAACATCAGCGCAGAGGAATTATCTTTGGCGACCACCAGATTCGTATAGTAGAAGTCGTTGTAGGTCAGCGTCCGTCTTGCCTTGCCAAGCTGATTATTGATGGCAGCATAATGCCGCTCCAAAAGCACCCATGCCGGTGCGTCTTGGCATCCGATCTTTTCCTTGATGAAAGCAATGTTTTCGAGAGTGAAGAAGTCTGCCTCGTCATACATGGATTCTCCCTGCCGGCAAATATAACCATATCCACGGCAGTGAAGCAGCTTGTACCACACTGCAATCCGGCGTGCCACATCTGGAGCGGACATATCTTCCTGCATACCCAGCCGATAGATTGAGCTGCATCCAATGTCCTCCAGAAGAAGCGCGGAACCCGTGGAAGCAATTACCCGGATTGTGGGAATGCCCAGAGCAGCCAAGAGCCGGTAGTTCTCCAATTCCCGCTTATGCTCATCTTTTTGAAAGCATTTCAGAACATAGGAGTTCTTCCCGCGTGCGATTCTGGCAACAGTAATGCCATCCTTGTCCTGCAAAACAGTGAATCCATCGCAGGCGATACCCAGCTTATTCAGTTCATCATGGATGATGCTCATAGCAAATTGCTCCTTACTCTTTCTTCTTCCAATATGCTTATCCTGCCGCCATGGGGGAGCGGGGACATCATCGCCCCAACATTCCTCAGCAGAGATGCTCTTGCCATCTGCTGCCCGGACAAAGGATGTGGGGGTGACAGGCCATGCTTCTGGTTGAATGCTTCCTGCTCCATTGTAAGAACCTGCATTCATAGTGGGGGATAGCGCAGGGGCGAGGTTTTTTTCGTCAGAGGGCGGGGAATTTTCGCTATCAACCTGGCTTTCACAGGGAGCTGAAAGAAAGGCTCCGGCCCAGAGGAAAGCCCGCGCATTCTTTGGGCGCACAGAAACAAACAGGCCCTTTGCCAGGGCGTTTCTTTCTCAAACTTTTGGCAGCATTGACATGTGGAAACAATCCTCGACATTGCCTTATGCATGTGCTATAATATCCGCAGGATATTTCAGCAGAGCCGAGTCCGCGCAGCGGAGCTACAAATCGCCCAGGCGATTTGGCAAGGCGCAAAGCGGCTTGCAGCTATGCTATAATGTCCGCAAGCGGACATCCGGAGAAGCCCTGAAGCGCGAAGCGCTTCTCTTTTGCGAAGCAAAAGCACCGGTCTTCTCCAAATAGATTTATGCTATAATGTCCGCAAGCGGACATCCGGAGAAGCCCTGAAGCGCGAAGCGCTTCTCTTTTGCATTGCAAAAGCATCGGTCTTCTCCAAGTGGATTTATTCTATAATAGGAGCAATGAAGTGCAGGATTCAGGATTGCCCGGCAACATTATGCGTGCCTGCTTTCGTAAAGCAAGAAAGGAATTTCACGATGACCATTGCAAAAGTGATTGAAATCATGGAGGCCCATCACAAAAACTTTGAGCCCGCCCAGCCCACCTGTGACGGGGTCATTGCAGGGGACACTTCCAAAGAGTGTACCGGCGTGGCCTTGACCTGCTGCCCCACGGCCCAGGTCATCCGCCAGGCCGCGCAGCAGGGCTGTAACTTTATCATCTGCCATGAGCCCACCTTTTTTGACGGATGGGACAGGACGGATTGGCTGGAGGGGGATTCAGTCTACCTGGCGAAAAAGGCCCTGCTGGAAGAAACGGCAATGACGGTCTACCGGAACCACGACCATCTGCACAGCGACAGGCCGGACGGCATTTTTACGGGTGTAGCCAAAAAGCTGGGCTGGGAGGCATATGCCCTGAGCGATGAATATATGCCCGGCTGCTGTTTCGAGCTGCCGCCCACTACGGTAAAGGGCGTGGCAGAGCAGCTGGCCTGGGCCATGCACATTGACGGCATCCGCGTGATTGGGGAGCCGGACATGGAGGTTAAGCGGGCGGCTGTGGTGTTCCATTTCTTGGGCGGGGATATGGACAGAGAGTGCCTCCGGTTCGTAAGAGAGCATGACGTGCAGGTCATCATCCCCGGTGAGGTGGTGGACTGGACAGTGGGGGAATATGTGCAGGACGGGCTGTTCCTGGGCCAGAAGCTGGCGCTGCTGAATCCGGGCCACTTCAACTGGGAGGAGCCTGGCATGGAGTATATGGCCCAATGGCTGGAAAAGGATTTGGGCGGAGCGGTGCCGGTTAGGTTCATCCAGTCCGGGAACCAGTATCAGTGGCTTGCGTTCAGCTGAAACCTGCTGGGGTAGGCTCTGGCTGAGCGGTTCTGCGGTGTGAATAGGGGCTCCTTTTCAGCATAGCAAGGCCCCAAAAAGGGCCCGGAATTCTTAGGGATTTCGGGCCCTTTTTTTCTTGCGCTTGAACAGGTTTCCCTTATCAGGCCCTTACTGCTCCAATTCTTCCTTTGTGGGGATTTCAAATAACCCTGACCACTGCTCAAAATCTTCTTTGCTCACATAGAATACAGCGTTTTTTCCGGCCAGTTTATTCCGGGCAGACAGCCGCTGCCAGATTATGCTGTTGGGAACGTCCATATAGTGGATTTTGGAATCCGCGCCCAAGGAATGGGCTTTTTGCCGGAATCCATCCCGCTCTGATTTTGTCCAGAATCCAAAATCAAGGATAACATCCACGCCGGACTGAAGGGCTTTTACCGCGGTTTCCCACATCAATTCTTCAATTTTTGTGTGGCGCTCGTCATGCTCCGGCTCTGAGATGTCGTGGCCGAACAAGAAATACTGCCATTCATCCGGCGTGAACCGCAATGCCTTATACTGGTTTTCCAGTTTTCTTGCTTCAGTAGTTTTTCCGCTGCCCGGCAAGCCTACCATCAAATGAAGCGCAGCCATATTGATACCTCGTCAAAATCGTTTTTTCTGAAATAAGAGCTTGCGCACTGTCTGTGAGTGCAGGCCCTAATATTATATTGCTTTCTATGGCTTCCACGTCTTTCCTCAAAGGGCGCCCGGGTATGCAGCCTTTTGGGGGAGAACCCGTATTCCTGCTCAGCGGGAAGGGAGGTGCAGGCGGGAGGAGCCTTAGCCGTCCTTGACCGGAAGGGCCAAGGAGCTTCTTATTTGCGGCCCAGCAGCCGCCAGGCTCGGAACAGGCACAGCCACTGGACGTATTTCATGTTGGAGTCGTCAGCAGGCAGGGGCAGGCCCGCCCGGCCCAGGGCAGAGGCCAGCTGCTTTTTGCTCAGCAGGGATAGGGCGCCCCGGCTCAGGCCCTGCTCCAAAAACCGGCGGAAGGACTGGCGCTGGCTGGGGGGCAAATCCGGCTGAGGCCTGCGGCGCAGTTCCAGCAGGACAGCGTCCACCCGGGGGGCAGGGTGGAACTGCTCCCGGGGGATAGAGGCAGCGATGCGCACCTGAAAAAACGGGGCCAGCATCAGGGCGGAAAGCCCGGGCCTGCCCTGTCCGGCAAAGCGCATGGCCGCGCCCCGCTCCACCACCAGCCAGGCGCAGGCAGGGGGATTGGGGGCTTGGCTCAGGCGGCGGAGGATATCCGTGGTGTGGGAAAAGGGGATGTTGGCAAACACCTTATAGTGCCCCTTTGGCAGGGGCATGGTGAGAAAATCCCCCTGCCACAGGCGCAGCCGGGCCTCACCGGCAAAACGCTCTCTCAGCCGGGCGCAGAGGGCTGAATCCAGTTCAGCCGCCAGAACAGAGCCGCAGCGGGGCAGCAGCTCCCGGGTAATATGGCCTTTGCCGGGGCCAATCTCCACCACCAGGTCTTGGGGGCTGATGTCCGTGCAGGCCAGCAGGCGGCGGATGGTCCGGCTGCTGGTGAGAAAGTTCTGGCTGGCCCACAGGGGGGCAGGGGTTTGCGGGCAGTGCCCACTTGGGCGCTGCTTGGGCCGCCGGTTGGCAGGATTTTTGGACATGAAAAAAGCACCTCTTTCGCAAAGTGTAAGGATAAACACGAAAGAAGGGAACGGCAAACACAGCCTGACCAGGGAGCCCCTGTCAGAGCCAGAGTTTTACCGGGCCCTTATTGTTTCCTCAACTTAGCGTTATTGGTGCACATCCTGTAGTATTTCAACCCTCCTGCCTCACCGGGCGCGGCGCCCGGCTGCATTGGTTTTGTGGATATTTAGGTAAAAAGATATTTAAGTAAAAATAGTATAGCAGATTTCCCGGCCCCTGTCAAGGGAGCATCTTCTCGTGCCAGGCGATTTTCCCGTCCAGGCGGGCCAGGGCCGCCTCAATCTGGCGGCGCTGCTCCAAAAGGGCCTCCCGCTGCTGGCGGAGGAGCTCCAGCCGGGCCGGGACAGTGTCCTCGCCCTGCTGGTAGAGGTGCACATAGGTGACAATGGCCTCCACAGTAAGGCCAGCGCCCCGCAGGCATTTTGCCAAATCGACCCAGGCCAAATCAGCGGGCTGATAGTCCCGGTGGCCGGAAGGGGCGCGGGTGACATGGGGAATCATGCCGATGCGCTCATAATAGCGCAGGGTGTCCTGGGTGATGTGGTATTGCTCGCTGACTTCTTTGATGGTCATGGCTGGATACTCCTTGTGGTGTAGTTTTGGGGGGCGGGCGAGGGGGGCCTGGCGG
>CAJTXF010000081.1 GCA_910580045.1 uncultured Eubacteriales bacterium | reverse complement strand
TCTTGCGTAGGTTCGGATCTATTTTTCGCTTACATGAGCTAGATGAGCCCTGCCGGTTCACAACGGATATTAGACACGCTGTGAATTTCGAGGATTGCGGTTATGACGGAACAGCGTACTGTGAGGTGCTTAAGGAATAAATGGTGAAATTAAATCTGCGGCATCCTTTAAGTTTCTTTTTAGCCGGTTATCCATATAGGCTACACCCTGCTCACTGAGACACACAAAGTATCCTTTGATACTGCCAGAACCATAACATCTCATGAAGCCTGCTTTTCCTAATTCGTGGCAAACATCGCTTGACAATGGTAAACACACCATTGAATAAGGCGCTGGGGGTAAGAAATCAGATTTTCCACTCAAACGACACACGGTCAGCCGTGGCGTGGACCTGGGAGAGAATGATGTCGGCCACCTGCCGCCGGTCGTCAAAGTCGATGTTGTCCCAATTTCCCAGGTGGGAGGACAGGTACTCGATTTTTTGCGGGGAGACGCTTTCGGCGTTCAGCGCGGCAATCTCCTTTATCAGCCCTTGACGGCGGGCGTCCAGCTCCTCAATCTTCCCGTTGGCGTAGGACATCAAAACCGCGCTGGCCCCGGTCAGGGTGTTCAGCAGCTTTTCAATCTCGTCCTCCACCTGGGCCAGCTCCACGTTTAAGGTGGTCAATTTGGGATTGACCGTCTCCGCCTGGGCGGTCAGGGTTTGGAACTCGGACAGCTTTTGCACCATAGCCTCATAGACGAACTGTTCAAACTCCGGCGTCCGAAGCGTCCCGCAGCCCTCGCAGCTCATGTTGTCCGCCCGCTTGGTACAGCGAAGATATTGCGTTCCCGCCCGGTTGCCCATGCTTTTCAGCGCCCGCCCACAGTGGCCGCACTTCACTTTCCCGGCCAGCCAGGTATTTTTCGGCTTGCGCCCGCCCTGGAACGTGATATTTGCCATCAGCTTTTTCCGGCACCGCAGCCAGGTATCGGCGGGAACAATGCCCTCGCTGGGGGCCAGCACAAGGATCTGATTTTTCAGGTCCTTGTTTTTCCGCTCCTGCACGTCCCGGCCCTGGTAGAGATAGCAGCCGTTGGTCCCGGCGAAGTCCGCCGCCTCGTTTACCACCACGGCCCCCTGCCCCTTGAAGAACTCGTACAGCTCCAGGTCCGCCTGGGCGTAAATGGGGTTGCGGAGCATTTGAGAAATGAAGCCCCGGCGCAGCTCCTTGTCATACACCAGGATGCCCTCCTGGGCGAAGTACCGGGCAATATCCCCGAACGATGTGGACGGCTCGGCGTACATTTCAAACATCAACCGGGCAATATTCGCCGTGTCGGGGTCCGGGATCATCATTTTCGTGCGTATGCCCTGGATGGTGGTGGGCTCCAGCTTGAAGCCGTAGGGGGCCGCACCGCTCATGTGAAATCCGCGCTGGCAACGGGAATAGTAGGCGTCCGTTACCCGCTTCTGAATCGTTTCCCGTTCAAGCTGGGCGAACACAATGCAGATGTTCAGCATAGCCCGGCCCATAGGGGTGGAGGTATCAAACTTTTCCGTAGAGGAAACGAACTCCACATTGTACTGTTGGAACAGCTCCATCATAGTGGCGAAGTCCAGGATAGAACGGCTGATACGGTCCAGTTTGTAAACCACCACCCGGCGGATCAGGCCCCGCTTGATGTCGGCCATCAACTCCTGGAAGCGGGGGCGGTCCGTGTTCTTGCCGGAAAAGCCCTTGTCCTTGTAGTCCTTGTAATTCCCTCCCCGCAGCTCGTACTTGCAGAACTCGATCTGGCTCTCAATGCTGATACTGTCCTTGCGGTCCACAGACTGCCTTGCGTAGATAGCGTCGATGCGATTTTCCATTGTCGGCTCCTTTCCGTATCGGAATGGAGCTGTCAACCTTTACAAGTATATTATACCAAAGACAGCCCCAAATCACAAGGATGTCACCCGGTCAGCGCATTTCCGCGCGGCCTGGAGCGTACTTGCGGAACACGGAATAAAGCCCCGTTTCGATCTCCCGCTTGCGCTTGTCCCGCACCTTGGGGGCAAGAATGGGGGTCAGGTTTTCAACGGTAATCGTCCGGCCCTGGAAAGAGGCCGTTTTGTACTGTGCGGGCGCGTGAAGTGACATAGTTCTCTATATACTTACATATTTCGCGTTTGTGGTCGGAGTAACCCGGCGGAGGGGCTATGCTTTTTTTGACGAGTTAGGGGGAGCCAGGATAAAAAAGGACATGACGATACCTCCCAGATACCGCCGTGTCCTTAAAAATGGGCGACTTTAACACGCCCTCCGTATCCTCTTTTTCAAAAAGAAACGGCGGTTGAAATTATGTATTTCAAAACCGCCGTTTACCCATGGCGCAAAGACTTAAAAAGCGGTTTCGCGTGGAAACAGAAAGAACCGATAAACCGCGATTTTTCACGATTTTATCGGCTCTGCGTCTGTGCGTCTGGCTCTCTTATAATTGACATATTCAGTTGTTGAACCGTGATTAGAGTTTCTTGTCTGCACTTGGGGCAGTATAGCGGGAAGTTTATCAGGACTGTATCTACGCGCAGCCTAAGCCGTGTCTTGTTGCCGCAGACAGGGCATAATAGCCACTTCTCTTTTCCCATAAGGTCATCCCCCCAGTGCTTTTAACTTGATTTCCGCTTTGCAGTTTACTTTCAGCAGGGCAGCTTGGTAGTGCGCTGTTTCCTGCTCAATATACTGCTGACGGGCATCGCAAATGATCTGCCTATCATCGGTAACAAAATAGCCCCGATATGTTTTTAAGATTACTCTACGCTCAATAAGTACGCATAGAGCTTTCCGCATTGTGTCCTGGCTGGTGCTAACTTCCCTCACAGGGGGAAAGTTTACTTCCCATCGGAATAGTCCCATTTATGATTTTGAAAAGCAGTTCATTTGCCAGCTTGTGATAAATCCGCTCGCTTACAGAAATGTCCCATCCCATAATAACCTCCTACGCGGCAATCGCTACTTTTTGCGGTTCTTCCACGCCTTGTAGATTGCATTGGCAACGGGCAGCAGAATACAAATGATTACAAACCATTGCGGAAAATGCGGCATTGATCTTCCTCCTTTCTCATACTAATTTGAAAAATGCGGCCAGTACACAAATAGCGGCGACCAAAAGTGAAGCGATGATCCGGGAATCAGAAAAACTATACAGTTTTTCCGGGTGTTCCATATCATAGCGCACAGTAACCGAATCCCCAATCTGTGATGCCATTGATACTTGAATACGATTTTTTGAACGATAAGTCTTTCCGTCCACAGTGTATGTGATCTCAGCCCACTTTGAATTGCGGGCCTTCGCCGTCTCCGCGTTTGGCATTTTGATAGATGATATAGTCCCGATGGTCTGCGCCGTTTTCCCGCGCTTCACCAAAAGCAGTAGCGCATTAACCAAAGCAAAGCAAACAGCGACAGCAGCGATAGCGTAAAGAAAAACAGTGTCTTTTCCCATACTCAATTCCTTTCGTCCTATGCTAAATCCACTTTGTCATAAAATTTTACAGATAGGCAGGCGGATATGATAAGAAAGACAATCCCGGCTAAAATCATGCCACCATATACGAAAATCGGCGGGGCCGTAAGCAGGGCATCAAAATTCATACCCTCCATTTTGAGTAGTGCCGCTGTGAGAACGGGGGAGGCCATGATAATGACAACAAATGCAAATTTCGTTTTTTCATAGCCCAGCTTATACTGTGTCGGCAGGTAAAGACCAACAACAATAGCCGTTATCAGGAACATCAGCGCCAGCGCATCCAGGCGCAACGCCCCTAACTGCGGAGCCACCATTGTTTCAATTCCGAAAATCAGGCAGCAGATCGCATAGATAAGCATACAGAAAATGTATTTTGACAGAACAAGAAGCCTCCGGGGGTATGGAGCGGAGCACAGCAGGGCGGACGCTTTGGGGCATTGATACTCTTTGAGCGAAACATACTGCAACAGCATGAATACCGCAAAAATGACAGAAAGGATAAAGCCCATCACCCCGCCGTACTCCGGCGCTCTCCAGAGCATGATTGGCGGAATGGCGATAGCCGCCACCAGCATAATCAGCACATATTTCTTTACAATCAGGAAGTCCTTTTTCACCAGATGGAACAGCATTATTTGTTCCCCCCTTCAATGTTTCCCAGCATAATATCCTCAATCGCGGGGCGCTCAATCATCGCGTCCGGGAGCATACGCTGTACTTCTGCTACTTGCTTTGTAATGCCCGTAAATCCAAAAGCTGTCTCGGAAATGTTCAAAAACAGCTTACGCAAATCCGGGGTGAGCGCCCGAACATCACCTTTGACAATCCGATAGGTGTCCAACAGAGTATCCTTTTCCTCCTGGAACACGATGTTCCCATTGTCGATCATGATAAGCATATCCGCAATTTTATCAAGGTCAGATGTGATGTGCGTTGAAAAGAACACCCCTTTGCCGCCCTTGCTCATGTACTCCGTCAGGATTTTCAAAAGCTGACTTCTAACCAGGGGGTCAAGGCCGCTGGTGGGTTCGTCCATAATCAGTAGCTCGGCCTCGTGGGAGAGTGCCAGAGCAAGCGCATATTTCATCCTCATGCCCTTGGAGAGCGTATTGATTTTTTGCTTGGGGTCAAGGGAAAACATATCCATGTACTGCTTGAAATCACGCTCCGACCATGCGGTATAGGCAGGAGCAATAATGCTTTTCATTTCGGACAGGGAAAGTTCCTCATAAAAGCAGCCATCATCCAGAACGATACCCAGCCGGTCTTTGATCTGTCTCTCGTTCTGCTCCATGTCCAACCCAAAAAACTGAATTTTGCCAGCCTCTTTGTCGGTGAGCCGCAGGAGCGTCCGCAGGGTAGTGGTCTTGCCCGCGCCATTGACGCCAATAAAGCCCGTTATACAACCCTCCGGCAGAGAAAAAGCAACGTCTTTGCCAGCTGAATCGGTGAAATTGATGTGTTGGTACAGCCTGGACTCCACCGAATTGGCCTGACACACGGCAATCACCCGGTACTCTCTGGCTCCACCCGGTGTTTCCAGGATGATTTGACTGTGATCCTCCATGTACTCCCGCTCCCGGAACCAGAGCAGATCGGTGAACATGGTCCCATCGAACATATTGTGGCCATACAAAATCAGGTTGTCACTGTCTAGATCACAGCGGTGGTCCAAAAAAGGAACGCCGTAATCGGAATAGCCGCCGTAGAAGTCCCGCCGAAGGTAGCGCTCCGGGCCCTCCGGCGTCCACATGACCGGGTAGTCGACGTCCGTCCCCGGCACTCGAATCCAGCCAACACATTCAGCGTTCTTCTCCTTGAGCGCTGCTATATCGTGGAGTACCTGTGGGGCTGGGTCAGCGGTCGGCTCATGGTGTTCGTGGCTAACTTCCGGGGCCTCTGGCTCGGGAGTAGTCACGTCCATTGGCTTCTGAGGGGTGACCTCCATCAGCACGGACTCCGCCAGCTCCCGGAAACTTGCCTGCTGCTCCTTGGACTCAATGAACCGATGCACCAGCCAGAATCCCGAACCCGCCAGGGCAATGGCCAGCACAAATCCTATCAGTACTTTGATACCTTTCTTCAAGAATCGGGCCTCCTATCCAAGTTAAAGTTTTTGATGCCGTCCACGTCCTCCACCGCCTCGCCGGTCATGCTGGTGCCGAAGTACAGCCCCAGCACCCGCTTGAGGTCCTCCCGATCCATGCGGCGCACTTCAAAGCCCTGCTCCGAGATGGTTTTCTCCGTCAGGTTAATGGCCTGGAACACCTGCTCCGGCTTTTCTCCCTTGGTGAACCGCAGGACGAACAGGAACTGCCGGGCCGTGGACATCTCGATCTGCTTGGATTCCAGGTAGCCGCCCTCCTGTTCCAGGACCTGCCGCACTGCCGGATTTTCTTCCTCCCGGAGACGCTGCTTGATGAACCGCTTGTTATCGTCAAACCGCTGGCAGGAATCCAGGCAGGAGATCTCCAGGCCCGGATGGGCGGAGAACACCATGAGCAGATGCCGGATTTTAATCTCCACATTGGCATGGGACAGCACCGAGATATTGGTGGGCTGCACAAGAAAAACCGCCAACTCCCCGCCAGCGGTCTGTATGCCATAGTTTGTGAACCCCTCCAGGCCCAGCAGAGCGCGGGTGGAGTTCCCTTTTTTCTTTTCTGCCTCATCCGCCGCACCTCCATGTATATTCCTGTTGACTGAATAACAGGAAGTTCCCGGCGTAGCGCACATAGTCCAGCACCGTGATTTCTTCCAGCCAGATGGACAAAAACGCATAGGCCACGGTCAGGGCAAAGGGCGAAATCAGCCCCAGTTGCGTCAGAGCCAGTACAGAAAGCAACAGCCCCACACAGGCTGTGGCGAAATCGTGCAGGCTCCACAGCCACAGGTTGGCCGTGGCCTTGAGGTTTTGCGGGTAGATGTATTGGGTCATGTTTTTCTTCCTTTCCGCATGAGAAAAAGGCGCTGTTTCCAGCACCTTTTTTCATATAGTATGCAGCTTAAATTGTCATAGATGGCCTGTCGCTATGCTCCTGCTCGGAATCAATTAAGTTGGGCTGGGCCAGTAACTTTTCCAGAAACGATTCCAGCTCGGGAACATCCTGATGGACGATTTCAAACAAGAGCGTTTCGTCCATTTTGCCATAATGATGGGCAACTACATTTCTCATCCCCCGGATATCTCTCCATGGCACACCCGGATGCTCCGAACGGAATTCTTCGGAAAGATGCGTACTCAACTCCCCGATTTGAAGTACACTCATCGCTACAGACTTCCTGTAATCTAAGTCTGCCTGTAGCAATTCAAGAGAATCCCCAAATCTGGCAACAGTTTCGTTTATTTCCCGACAATACGAGAGAATATGTTTCAGAATTTCACATTCCCTGCTGGTCATAGAGCAGCACCTCCTCCTGTCTGATTTTCTGGAGGAAGTCCTCGTCCAGGCTGCCAGTGGTGAGCAGATCCAAATCTACACGAAACGCCTCGGATAAGTCCTCATACAAACCGCCCAGGGCAAATCCCCGTGCCCTTCCTCTATCCACCCGAAGGTCAATATCGCTCCCCGGCGTATTATCTCCCCTTGCACGGGAGCCAAACAGGAATATCCGCTCTACGCCATATCTGTGCGCAATGGGCGCAACAATTTCTTTCATCTCGCTAATTGTATAATCGTTCATAGAGCTCACCCCTTTTCATTTTCATTATACCAGACTTCCGGCTAAAAATCCACTGCTTTTTACCCGATCGCCCTGGCAATGTTCCGGGTCATATTCACGGCAGTGCTGGTAGCAATGTACAAGAGTTAACCAAAGGTTAACTCTCACTCATCATGTTGACTTTGACCGAGCTGTCCAGCCCGAACTGCTGGGCAATTCTCGGCACCTCGCCCGCCGCCAGCATGACGCCCAGCCCCAGAAGCATATTGTCATTGAAGGTGAGAAGCCCCAAAAACAGGAGCGTCGTCTGCAAAAACGCGGTCAGGCAGAGCGCTATTATCTGCTTGCACCACTGGTTGAATCCGTCCGTGTAGCCCCGCGGGACAGAGAACAGATAGAGGGTCCCCACAGCCATCTGTATCAGCAGGATGCCACCACGTTTTATGTTGCTAAAGAAGACTTTAAGCACGCAATAGGATAAACCTATCAGCATGGCCAGTGGAAACAGCCCATTGAGGACCACCCCGGTCGCTCCGCCGAACTTTCCAATAAGCACCTTGAGGGCCGCGTCTCCCAGGTTGAAATCCACCGTCCCTACAAAGCTCCCGGCCAAATCCTTGAGAAAAACATTTTGCAGGTTGATGCAGAACTTGTACAGCTCCACCGGCGCCAGTGTCACCAGATTCGCGGCGAAAAAGCCCTTGAGGACATTGAGCGCCGTGGACTTCACATTGGCCCGGCCATTCTGATACTCAATCGCCAGGTCAAACGCCGCCACGATCCAGCTCAAATCGAATATCTCCGCCCCCATGCCGCCGATCTGCGTGAACACATCGGAAATGGTACCGTAGAAGGACTTGAGCATCCACTCCACGAGGCCGTCCCAGATGGAGTCCACAATGCCCTCCCCAAAGGTGGAGAACACATTGCCCAAGGCTCCGCCAAAGCTGCCGATGAGACCTCCCAGCCAGTCTAACATTTTGATTGCCCCCTTTTTTCTGTATGTTCATGAATCAGCCATTCTCGCTCTGGAACAGCCGAATGTAACCCAGGACGGTGTCTGCAATCTTCTGGCGCTGGGCCTCGGTGATGGGGATAAACCAGGCGGGCTTGCCGCCGTATTCCCATACATGGGGTTCCACCTCGCCCAGATCCTCCCTGCGCTGGGGGCCGATCAGGTCCCGAAACAGGAAGTTTTCTTTGTCCACAAAACCCTTGCCCCGGTTCAGAAGGATGACCTGGAGGGCGTTGTAGTGGTCGGCTGCCAGGGAGGGGATGAACTGGACCTTGACCAGCAGCTTGTCCCCCAAACGGCCCAGCAGCACCCGCCCGGCGAACTGCTTCTCACTGATCGTATTGTCACCCTCGAACATGGCGCGGAGTTCCTTTTCGTAGAAATTCATATTGATTTTAACCTCGCTTTTCTCTAAAATAGTTACATACTTTGACCGGTCATTTCCGGCGTTTCCTCCGGCTCCTGCTCCGGGGCGAAGTAGGAGAGATAATTGTGCAGGAACTGGTTGATTTTTATGTAGTCACTCTGTAGGGGGTTATTCAGCCCCCAGGTTGGGCCATCGCGGCCCTCGACTATGACGATGTACTTTCCATTGGAGAGAATATCCCTAAATTTAACAAGCTGAATGTCCACTTCTCCCTCTGTTCTGTTGATGATATGGACTTTTAGAGCGTCGTAATGCTCCGCTATGCCTGTTGTCACAAGGCTGATTTTGACTCGCAGGTCCCGGTCCAGTTTTCCCAATATGGACTTACCCGCGAGGGTGTGGCTTTGAATAAACGGGATTCCCTTGATCATTTTTTTCAGCTCGGTTTCGTAGAAACTCATGGTGCTCACCTCCTTCTCGAGCGGGATCTTGAAGTTATCGGGAGGCCCTCTGGCCCTTCCGCTCATTTTACTCATCATAGGCTTATATTCCCACAACACCCCATATATAGAGGGGTGCGGTCAGAGTGAACACCAGACAGGCGAACAGGATGGCAGGCGCGGCGAACTCAAACTGGCCATGTTTCCGATATTCAAAGTAACTTGTGGACACCTTGACGAAAAACAAGATCACCAGCACCACGTCGATCACGGGGAACACCACGTTGTTCACGATGGCCTTGATCTGGGCTTGAGCTGTGGTCCAGGTGGACTGCACGGCCCCGGCCACGTCGCCGGTTGCCGCGGCGGGCAGCGCGAAAAAGCACACCGTCAGTGCGACGGCTGCCAAGAAGCACAGCAGTTTTTTTGTTTTTTTTCTGCATTGAATTTCCTCCTTTGAAAAAATGGAAAGCCCCTCGCTTTAGCGCGAAGGGCAATCCTCAAATTTAGATCAGTCCTGCTCCTTTTTCTTCTTTCTGCTGAGGATCAGCGAGATCACCACTCCGCCGAGGCTCACGCCGAACACGGTAAGCGCCAGCCGCCAACCTATATCGCCGGTGTTGGGGGTTCCAGGGTGATCCTTGGGCCGGTCCTTCATGACCACGGTGATGGCCTTGTCCGTGTCCTTGACTGTGAACTTCACGTCCTCCGCAATCAGATAGCCGTTGGGGGCGCTGACCTCATGGAGGACATACTCCCCGGCGGGGAGCCGGTCCATGGTATGGGGCTTGCCGTCGGTGGTCCAGCTTTCAACGACTTTGCCGTCCTTGTCCCGGATCTCCAGTTTGGCCCCAGCCAGCTCTTTGCCGGTGACGGAGTCCACCTTGGAAATAACGATTTTTGCCTT
Source organism: uncultured Eubacteriales bacterium (assembly GCA_910580045.1). Classification (GTDB taxonomy): domain Bacteria; phylum Bacillota; class Clostridia; order Oscillospirales; family Acutalibacteraceae; genus Acutalibacter. The sequence continues at coordinate 548 of CAJTXF010000081.1, read as the reverse complement.
GGTGTTCTGGATATCCTCCAGGGTGACGGTGTTGCTGTCTACCGTGGCCTTGATAGAATCGCTCAGCGGCACATAGCCGGGCAGAGGCTCCAGCTCCACGATTTGCCAGTCGCCGTAGGGCACATCCTTGAACTCGAACTTCCCTGCCTTATCGGTCTTGGCGGTGGCGATGGCCTTGTCCTTGGTGAACTCCTTGGCGTCCTTGGGGAACAGGCCGAACAGCACCCCCTCCAGAGGATTGCCCTCGGTATCGGTCTTGCGGCCCACGATCTGGCCCCGAAGGAGCTTGTTGTGAAACTTCACTTCAGCGAGGTCGCCTGCGGTGACGGTAACCGTCTGGCCCTCCTGGATCTCATAGCGGGCGGTCACCTTGTCGGTGATCTCCGTGACGGTGTACTCGCCGGGAGCCAGGCCCTCCACGCGAATTTTTTGCGATAGGTAATCCTTTGAAATAATCTCCAGATTTTCCCCCGCTTAGCACCGTGCGCGACAGTTTCCCGTCACACGGCGCCCCATCAAATATTACCTATATTCGATTTTACAGTTGC
>CAJTXF010000080.1:9041-10562 GCA_910580045.1 uncultured Eubacteriales bacterium | reverse complement strand
CCCCCCCCCCCCCCCCCCCCCCCCCCCCCCCCCCCCCCCCCCCCCCCCCCCCCCCGCCGGAGGCGACCTTGGCATGACCTTAGGCGGCGCTCACAGAGAAAGGGGCGAGGCAGAATCCAAGTCGGCCCCCAAGCGTCTGAACGTCGCACTCTGAGCGCCGCCCATAAGCCGCAGCACATAGCAAGATTCTGAGAGGCGGACGCCCAGCAGAAGCGTTGGGAGGCTAAGCGTTTCCCCACACTGCCGCTGACTCAGAAAACAGGAGCTAACGGTAAGGGCCTAACCGTCAACAGTTTCCCAACCGCAAGCGGCATCTGGCCGGAGCGCTTAGCAGCCCAACGCTTGGTCAGAGCCGTCCGCAGCTCTCCGTGACTTGGGAAATAAACGATTTCCCAAGTCAACGGATTCGCGCCGCTTGGGATGGTGGGCGGCGCTCGTAGTACCACGCTCCAACTTGGGCGGGCCGACTGACATCCTGCCTCGCCCCTTTCTCTTGGAGCGCCGCCCTAAGGGCAAGGCCACAGGGGCTCTGGTCTCGCCTGCCGGCTCGGTCGGTTCGCAGCTTGTCTGCCACTGGCAGACGCTCACCCCCGCACCCCCGCAAGGGGCCAAGAGTTGGCCAAAGCCAACTCTACGCCCCTGGACCGCGCAGTTGGCTCGCCGCCAAGCACACTGCTCACCCCTGGACCCCCGGAATGGCCGGCCCACCCCTAAGGCTGTACTGGGCCCCGGGATGCGCTCGCCGTTCCGCCCTCCCCAAAGAAAAAAGCCCCGCAAACCGCGAGGCGTCTTTTCAGGCAGCACCACTGCTCTGCCAGGACGTTTTTTGTGCCCTAGAACTCTGCCGCCCGCGATGCTTACTTTACAAAGTACATCACCGCGTTTGCCACCAGCACCAGCACAAAAAATCCAATGGCAATCACCTTTGTCCAGCGGGACAGGAAAGCATCCACATCCCGGGCCTTGTTCTTGGAGAGGAACGAATCCGCTCCGCCAGTGACAACACCCATGTTCTTCTGGTTGCCCTCCTGCAGGAGCACCACCAGGATAATCGCCACAGAGAAAATCAGCAGGGCAATGGCAAAAATAATCTCAACAGCCGTCATTTGTCTTCCTCCTAAACGCCCGCCAAGGGCAGGCACGTTTCATACAAAATATAGTATACCATGTTTCGGGAAAATTTGCAAGGGGTCTTTCGGATTTTTCCCCAGCCCGGCTCACAGCCGGTTTCTGCCTGCGCCCGCCTGGAAAAACTGGGACGAAAAAAATTTTTTTCTTTCCTGCATAAGCTGCCGCCCCCTGGCCACAATAGTACCAAGCGGCACGGAAGCGTTTGCGTGCCTGGCATAAAGAGGCGGGCCCAGCAGGGCCGGAGGAGAATACTCCGCCGAAAAGCCTCCTGCTGGGTCCGGCCGCATGCCCGCTGGCAAAACCTGAAACAGGCTTTGCCAGCGGGCTAGTTTTTTTGTCATCCGTCATCCTGGGGATTGTCCAAACCACAGAGATAATCATCTTTGTTCC